>NZ_JADBGL010000021.1:0-13618 GCF_037389205.1 Mycetohabitans sp. B46 | reverse complement strand
ACGCGCGCGATGTCGAGCGGGCACGGGCCAACGGGCACGATGCGGCTTTCATCGATCGGCTAACGCTGTCGGACAAGGCGCTGACGACGATGGTCGAGGGCCTGCGTCAGGTTGCGGCGCTGCCTGACCCCATTGGCGAGATCACGGGCATGAGGACGCGTCCGACCGGCATCCAGGTGGGCCAGATGCGGGTGCCGCTCGGTGTGATTGGCATCATCTATGAGTCGCGGCCGAATGTCACGATCGATGCTGCCGCGCTGTGCCTGAAATCGGGCAACGCGACGATCCTGCGCGGCGGCTCGGAAGCGATTGAATCCAATACCGCGCTCGCCGCGCTGATCGCCAAGGCGCTGCGCACGAGCGGCCTGCCCGAGGATGGGGTGCAAGTGGTCGGTACGCCGGATCGGGCGGCGGTCGGCAAGCTGATCACCCTGACCGACTACGTCGACGTAATCGTGCCGCGCGGTGGCAAGCGCTTGATTCAACGGCTGGTCGATGAGGCGCGGGTGCCGATGATCAAGCACCTGGACGGCGTGTGCCATGTCTACGTGGATGACGGCGCCGATGTTGGCAAGGCGCTGGCGGTATGCGATAACGCGAAGACGCATCGGTACGGCACCTGCAACACGATGGAGACGCTGCTTATCGCACGGGGCATTGCACCGACCGTGTTGCCGTTGCTGGGCAAGCTGTACCGGGACAAGGCTGTCGAACTGCGCGTGGACCCGGCTGCACGTGCGATCCTTGCCGATGCCGGTGTCGCGCCGCTCATGGACGCGACTGAGGCCGATTGGCGAACCGAATATCTGGCGCCGGTGCTCGCAATCAGGGTGGTGGACGGCGTTGACGCGGCGATCGAGCACATCAATACATATGGCTCCGCGCATACCGATGCGATCGTGACCGAGCACTACGATCGCGCGATGCAGTTTCTGCGTGAGGTCGATTCAGCCAGCGTGATGGTCAATGCGTCAACGCGCTTCGCGGACGGCTTCGAATACGGGCTGGGCGCTGAAATCGGCATCTCGAACGACAAGCTGCATGCCCGTGGGCCGGTCGGCCTCGAGGGGCTGACGTCATTGAAATACGTCGTGCTGGGTCACGGCGAAGTGCGACAGTAAAGGAGTGTAAGCATGTTGTGGATTAAGACCTTTCATATTGTGTTGATTGCCTCCTGGTTCGCGGGACTGTTCTATTTGCCCCGCATCTTCGTGAACCTGGCAATGGAGACCGAATCCGCCGCGTCGCAGCGCCTGCTGGTGATGGCGCGCAAGTTGCATCGCTTCATGAGCCTAATCGCCGTGCCGGCGCTCGCGTGCGGGCTCTGGCTATGGCTGGTGGTGGGCATCGGGCGTGGGCAGGGGTGGATGCATGCAAAACTGGCGATCGTCGTGTTGCTGATCGTCTATCACGCGATGTGTGGCAGGTTGCTCGCCACGTTCGAGCGGGGCGCGAACCGCCGCTCCGACCGGTGGTATCGGATGTTCAACGAATTGCCGGTGCTCGGCTTGCTCGGCGCCGTCGCGCTGGTGGTCTTTAAGCCCTTTTGAGCGGCTCGCCGTCAGTCGCGCATGGCCACGCGGCGTTGTGCGAGGGCTTTCTTGGCGTCACCTAGCCGGTCGACCAGCGCCGATCCCCTGCGTAGCGCGACACCGACCGCGAGGATGTCGCCGATCACCAAGTGCGACATGCGCGAGGTCATCGGCGAGAATACGTCGGTTTCCTCGGTGATGTTGGCGAGCAAGCTAATTGTGGCGAGCCGCGCCAACGGTGAGTTGCCGTGCGTGATCGCAATGACCTTGGCGTCACGCTGCAACGCTGAGTGGACGGCACCGATGATATCCCGCGTGCGGCCGGTGTTCGACACCGCCACCACTACGTCGCGTGGGCCGAGCAGCGCCGCCGACATGGCGTAGGTATGGGGGTCGGTGTACGCGACGCTGGGCATGCCAAGCCGGAAGAACTTATGCTGGATGTCCTGCGCGGCGATGCCCGAGCCGCCAGCGCCATAGAATTCGACGCGGGCCGCGTCGGCGAGCAAATCAATCGCCGTCTCGACACTGTGCGCTGACAGGCTGTTGCGCACTTCGAGCAGTGCGCCAATGGTGCGGTCAAATACCTTTGAGACGATGCCCGGTGCCGGCTCATCCAGCCGCACGTCCCGATAGACGGTGGGTAGCTTTTGTGCCACACCTTGCGCCAATCTAATTTTAAACTCTCGAAATCCGCTGCACCCCAGCGCGTGGCAAAAGCGCGCGATGGTAGGCTGGCTGACGCCCGCGCGGCTGGCCAGCTCGGTCATAGACAGGTCGAGCACCTCGCGCGGCGCGTCGCAGACGTAGCCGGCAAGCTTGCGCTCAGACGGCCGCAATTGTGCGCGCATGGCTTCGATTCTGGCGAGCATCGTGAAGGTCGCAGCGACAGGGAAATAAAACGGGTGCAGTATCGCGCAAAACAGGTAGAAAATCTACGTGTCCGGGTGCATCGGCATCGTCGCGTGTAACCGTGCGTCGGGTGTGCGCGCCCATGCGTTCGCGCGAGTCCGCGCGGAGGCTTCACGCGATTGCAGCCCCAATTTCGGTGCGAGTCGGCGTGAGCCGGTCTGGAATGGGCGGTCCAAGAGAGGGAACCCGGATCAGCGCTGATTGAGTCTCTGTAGAATTTCTACTAAACTGGCCAACACCGGTCGAACTTGCGACCCCTCCAGCGATTCCAAACTTCTAGTGCACGTGCGCGTGCCGCCCGTTTCCAGGAGCGATTTTCATGGCTTCGTTGCACCCCCGGCTGACGACAGTGACCGATCGCATCATCGAGCGCAGCAAGGCAACGCGGCGCGCTTATCTCGCTCGGATCGAGCATGCGCAAGGACAGTTTCCCGCGCGTGGGGCGCTGTCTTGCGCGAACCTGGCTCACGGTTTTGCCGGGCTCGAAGGGCAGGACAAGATCGCAATCCGTGCGATGCGGCAGCCGAACATCGGCATTGTGTCAGCCTACAACGAGATGTTGTCCGCGCATGCGCCGTACCGTGACTTTCCCGACATCATTAAACAGGCTGCGCGCGAAGCGGGCGGTATCGCGCAAGTTGCCGGTGGTGTGCCCGCGATGTGCGACGGCATCACGCAGGGCAACGCTGGCATGGAGTTGTCGCTGTTTTCCCGTGAGACGATCGCGATGTCTACGGCGATTGCGTTGACGCACAACATGTTCGACGCGGCGCTGTGCCTGGGCATTTGCGACAAGATCGTGCCGGGCTTGTTGATCGGTGCGTTGCAATTCGGCCACTTGCCGACGATCTTCGTGCCCGCCGGGCCGATGACCAGTGGCCTGTCCAATGATGAGAAAGCCAAGATCCGCCAGCAGTTCGCCACCGGCGCCGTGGGGCGCGACGTGCTGCTCGACAGCGAGGCGCGTGCGTATCACGGCCACGGCACTTGCACGTTCTATGGCACGGCGAACTCGAACCAGCTGCTGATGGAAATCATGGGTCTGCACTTGCCCGGTGCCGCGTTCGTCCATCCGCATACGCCGCTGCGCGATGCGCTTACCGCCGAGGCGGCACGCCGCGTGCTGCAGCTGACCGCACAAGGCGCGCACTACACGCCGATCGGCCGCGTGGTCGATGAAAAAGCGATTGTCAACGGCATCGTCGCGCTGCTGGCCACCGGCGGCTCGACCAACCATACGCTGCACCTGGTGGCGATCGCTCGCGCGGCCGGCATCGTGATCGACTGGAACGACTTTGATGACTTGTCGCGTGCGGTGCCGCTGCTCGCGAAGATCTATCCGAATGGCAAGGCGGACGTTAACCACTATCACGCGGCGGGCGGCATGGCGTTCCTCACGCGCACGCTGCTCGAGGCAGGCTTGCTGCATGACGAGGTGACCACCGTTGCCGGCACCGGCTTGTCGGACCATTACACGCGCGAGCCCAGACTGGTCGACGGCAAGCTGGCCTGGGTCGATGGCCCGCGCGAGAGCCATGATAAGGCCGTGCTGCGCAGCGCCACGGAACCGTTTCAGCCGGATGGTGGGCTGCGACTGGTGCAGGGCCGGCTGGGCCGAGGGGTGATCAAGATTTCCGCGGTCGCGCCGCAACATCGCAGGGTCACGGCCCCGGCGATCGTCTTCGATTCGCAGGAAGGCGTGCAGGCTGCCTTCGATCGCGGTGAGCTGGAGCGCGATTGCGTCGCCGTGGTGCGATTTCAGGGGGCAAGAGCCAATGGCATGCCCGAGCTGCACCGGCTCACGCCGCTGCTAGGCGTCTTGCAGGACAAGGGATTTCGTGTGGCGCTGGTGACCGACGGCCGGATGTCGGGCGCCTCGGGCAAGGTGCCGGCGGTGATCCACCTGTCGCCTGAGGCGCTGCTGGACGGCCCGCTCGGCAAGGTGCGCAGCGGCGATGTGATCACGCTTGATGCAGAAGCCGGGCGACTAGACGTGGAGGTGGGCGAGGCCGAATGGACGCGCCGCGCGAACGAAAAGCCCGTGCATCGCCACGAGCATGAACTGGGCTTTGGCCGCGAGCTGTTCGGCGTTTTCCGTGCCGCTGCGCTGCCGGCCGAGCAAGGGGCGTCGGTGTTTGGCGCGATGACTGAATGAGGGCATCGTTCTATTCTGAACTACAGGAGAGCTGCAGATGAAACCCGTGAGCGAAATCGTGCGGATCGGCCCGGTCATCCCGGTCCTGACATTTGAGTCAGTGGAGCAGGGCGAGCACGTCGCGCACGCGCTGTACGAGGGCGGGGTGACGGTGCTCGAGATCACGCTGCGGACCGCGGCCGGACTGCAGGCGATCGGGCGCGCATCGCAGATCGCCCCGGATATTGTCGTCGGCGTCGGCACGCTGACCAATGCCACCCAGGTCGAGCAGGCCAAGCGCGCCGGTGCGGCATTCGGCGTGTCGCCGGGGCTCACACGCGAGATCCATCGGGCGGCGCAGGACGTCGGCTTGCCGTTGCTGCCCGGCGTGATGACGCCGTCCGACATCCTGCTCGCGCTCGAGCTTGGCTACGACATTGTGAAGTTTTTCCCGGCTCAGCAGGCCGGCGGCTTGGACATGTTGCAGGCATTCAGCGGTCCGTTCCCGGCGCTGCGGTTCTGTCCGACCGGTGGTATCACGCAGGAGTTGGCGACGAGTTTTCTTGCGCTGCCCAACGTGGTCTGCGTCGGCGGCTCGTGGCTCACGCCCCGGGCGGTGCTGGCCGCGCAAAACTGGGCCGAGGTGACACGCCTGGCGCGCGCGGCGAGCCAACTGGCGCGGCCCAATACCTAAGTCTAAGCCGAGCCAAGCCCAAGCCCAAGTCCAAGTCCAAGTCCAAGTCCAAGTCCAAGTCCAAGTCCAAGTCCAAGTCCAAGTCCAAGTCCAAGTCCAAGTCCGAGCCCGAGCCCGAGCCCAAGCCCGAGCCCGAGCCCAAGCCCAAGCCCAAGCCCAAGCCCGAGCCCAAGCCCAAGCCCGAGCCCGAGCCCAAGCCCGAGCCCGAGTCCGTCCGCCTCAGCGGCCGCCGTGCTGCCGTCGTGGGCGGCGGTGCTGCACCGTGCCGGGTACCGCCCAACCGGGTAGCTGCGCCGTCTCGGTTGGCGCGCCGGCGTACAAAGCAATAAATTCATCAAGCCATCGGAGGAGTCGACATGGCAGCAGCTCACGGTACTATGCTACTGATCTATGCGGTCATCGCGATCGCTGCGCTGGTCTTGCTGATTACGCGCTTCAAGGTCTATCCGTTCCTGGCTCTGATCATTGTCTCGCTGCTGCTTGGCCTGGCCGCGGGCATGCCGCCCGCGACCCTCGTCAAGTCGTTCGAGGCCGGCAACGGCAACACGCTCGGCCACATTGCGGTCGTCGTTGGCCTGGGCACGATGCTGGGCAAGATGATGGCCGAGTCTGGCGGCGCGGAGCGCATCGCAATGACGCTGATCGGCTGGTTCGGCGAAAGAAACATCCACTGGGCGATGATGTTCGTCGCCATTATCGTCGGGTTGCCGGTGTTCTTCGAGGTGGGCTTCGTGCTGCTGATCCCGATCGCCTTCAACGTCGCCAAGCGCACCGGCAAGTCTCTGCTGCTGGTCGGTTTGCCGATGGTCGCCGGGCTATCGGTGGTGCATGGCCTGATTCCGCCGCATCCGGCCGCGATGCTCGCGCTCCAGCAGTATCACGCCGACATTGGCCGCACGATCGCATATGGGCTGATCGTCGGCGTGCCGACCGCGATCATCGCCGGACCGCTGTTCGCGCTGCTGATCCACCGCGCGATCAAGCTACCAGCTGACAATCCGCTCGCTGCCCAGTTCGTCCAGTCCGCGCCGGCGCCGCAGCAGCGTGAACTGCCTGGTTTCGGCATTACGCTGATGACGATTCTGCTGCCGGTGATCTTGATGTTGGCCGGCAGCTGGGCGGACCTGGTGCTCTCGCCGAACACGCGTGCGAACGACGTGCTGCGCTTCCTCGGCAACGCTGATGTGGCCTTGCTGGTCGCGGTGCTGGTTAGCTTCTGGACCTTCGGCGCGCGCCGCGGCTTCACGCGCGAGCAGATTCAGCGCTTCTGCGGCGACTGCCTCGCGCCGATTGCCGGCATTACGCTGATTGTCGGTGCGGGCGGTGGCTTTGGCCGCATCTTGATGGACAGCGGCATCTCAAAGGAAATCATCGGCGCGGCAACCCAGCACAACCTGTCGCCGCTGGTGCTCGGATGGCTCGTTGCCGCGCTGATCCGACTGGCCACGGGTTCCGCTACCGTGGCGATGACCACCGCGTGTGGCATCGTCGCGCCGATCGCGGCGGCCGGCACGGTTCAGGCCACGCCGGAGTTGCTAGTGCTCGCGACTGGTTCGGGCTCACTGATTTTCTCGCACGTAAATGATGGTGGCTTCTGGCTGATCAAGGAATATTTCGGCATGACCGTCACGCAGACGTTCAAGACGTGGTCGCTGTGCGAGACGATCATCTCGGTGGTCGGCCTGCTCTTGACCCTGACACTGGGGATGGTGCTGTAAAAGATGGCCGCGTGTGCGATGCGGGCCCGTGGAGCGTGTGATGATTCTGATTGTGATGGGAGTATCGGGCGCCGGCAAGACGCGGGTCGGGGAGGGGCTGGCCGAGCGGCTCGGCTGCCCATTTACCGACGGGGACGCGTTCCACAGCGACGCGAACAAGGACAAGATGAGCCGCGGTATTGCGCTGACCGACGAGGACCGCTGGCCGTGGCTGCGCAGCTTGCGTGTGGCGATCGAGCAGCAGCAGCAGGCAGGCGGAACCGCCGTCTTCACCTGCTCGTCGCTCAAGCGCTCGTACCGGGACGTACTGCGCCGTGGCGACAGCGACATTGTCTTCGTCTACCTGAAAGGTACGCTCCAGGTGCTGCGCGCACGGCTCGGTTACCGCACCGGCCACTTCTTTGACCCGTCGTTGCTGCAAAGCCAATTGGACACGCTCGAGGAGCCGGGGCCTGACGAGGCGATCACGGTGAGCATCGACGAGCCGCCGGAGCGGATCGTCGAGCGGGTGCTCGAGCGACTGGCCGCGCGCACCCGTTGATCCACGCGGCCGGGGCGGCTACCGCGGCATGCGTGCCCGCAGCGGCGCCGCGCACCAGTGTTAGTCGATGCGTTGTGCGAGCTCGACCGCCTTGCCGATGTAGGAGGCCGGCGTCATCGCCAGCAGTCGCGCCTTGACCTCGTCCGGGATCGCCAGCGTGCCGATGAAGGCGTGCAGTCCATCGCGGGTGATGCCCTTGCCACGCGTAAGCTGCTTCAATTGCTCATAGGGATGCTCGATTCCATAGCGGCGCATGACGGTCTGCACCGGTTCGGCTAGCACTTCCCAGCAGCCATCCAGGTCCTCATCAAGTCGTTGCGGATTCACTTCGAGCTTGTCGAGCCCGCGGATCAGGGCATCGTACGCGAGCAGCGAATAGCCGAATGCGACTCCGATGTTGCGCAGGACCGTCGAGTCAGTCAGATCGCGCTGCCAGCGCGACACGGGCAGCTTGTCCGCCAGATGGCGCAGCGTGGCGTTAGCCAGGCCCAGGTTGCCTTCGGAGTTTTCGAAATCGATCGGATTAACCTTGTGCGGCATCGTTGACGAGCCGATTTCTCCTGCCTTCGTCTTTTGCTTGAAATAGCCCAGCGAGATGTAGCCCCATACGTCGCGGTCCAGGTCCAGCAGGATTGTGTTTGCCCGCGCGATCGCGTCGAACAATTCCGCCATGTAGTCGTGCGGCTCGATTTGGATCGTATAGGGGTTGAATGTCAGCCCGAGCCGCGTCTGCACGACATCCCGCGCGAAGGCTTCCCAGTCGAAATCCGGGTAGGCAGACAGATGGGCGTTGAAATTGCCGACCGCGCCGTTCATCTTGCCCAACAGCGTGACGGCGGCGATCCGGTCGATGGCGCGTGCCAGACGCGCGGCCACGTTGGCGATTTCCTTGCCCAGCGTCGTCGGGCTGGCCGGCTGTCCGTGCGTGCGTGAGAGCATCGGTTGTGCGGCGTGCGCGTGCGCGAGTGTGACCAGCCGCTGGTGCACGGTGCGCAGCGCTGGCAATATCACATGCTCACGCGCGCCCTTGAGCATCAATCCGTGCGACGTGTTGTTGATGTCCTCGGACGTGCAGGCGAAATGGATGAACTCGCTCGCGCGCTCCAGTTCCGCCTGGCCCTTGACCGACTCCTTCAGCCAGTACTCGACCGCCTTCACGTCGTGGTTCGTCACGCGCTCGATGTCCTTAATCCGGGCGGCATCATGCGGGGAAAAGCGCTCGACCAATTGCAGCAGGAACTGTTCGGATGGCGCGGAGAACGCCGGGATTCCCGGCAACCCGGCCTGCGACAGCGCGATCAGCCAGTGGACTTCGACGGTGACGCGGTGGCGCATGAACGCGGCTTCGGACAGCCAGTCGCGCAGGGCTTCGGTTTTGGCCGCATAGCGGCCGTCCAGCGGCGACAGCGCGGTCAGCGCAAAGAGGGTATCGGGACGAGTGTCGGACATGGCACGGGACGCTGCAGCGGCGCCGGAAAAACGTGGAGAACCGCATATTTTACCATCGGCTGCGTCCCGGCGAGACTCACCGTGTGCCGCGTCGCTGGTGCGCCGTGGTGTCGGTATGCCATGGTGCCGGGCCGCGCACGTCGCGGTGCGTTGCTTTGCATGCCAGATTTCGCGTAGCACGATGCCCCCCCGAATCTGGACAAGCACTTCACGAAGCTGTCGTGGCGTCGGTCGTTCGTCGATACGCTGCCGCAGGCGTGAACGGTGCCGACGTGGCACCAATGATGCCACCGCCTAGGCACACGTCGCCGTCGTACAGCACGGCGGATTGCCCCGGCGTCACCGCCCATTGCGGCTGCGCGAAGCGCAACGCAAAGTGCCCGTCTGGCGCATGCTGGAAGGTGCAGGCCGCGTCCTGCTGGCGATAGCGCGTCTTGGCCGCGCACGAGTGTCCGTCCTGCGGTGCCGCGCCTGCAATCCAACTGGCGTTCCCCGCCTGCAGCGTCGAGCTGAGCAGCCACGGGTGATCGTGCCCCTGCACGACGTACAGTGTGTTGCCCGCCATGTCCTTGCCGGCGACGAACCACGGCTCGCCGCTGCCGTCGCGGCTGCCGCCCAGGCCGATCCCCTTGCGCTGTCCCAATGTGTAGAACGCGAGTCCGATGTGTTCGCCAACGACCTTGCCGTCTGGGGTCCTCATCGGACCAGGGCGGGTCGGCAGATAGCGGTTCAGGAACGTGCGAAACGGCCGCTCGCCAATGAAGCAGATGCCAGTCGAGTCCTTCTTTGCCGCGTTGGGCAACCCGATTTGCGCGGCAATCTCACGAACCCTCGCCTTGGGCAATTCGCCGAGCGGAAACAGTGTGCGGCTCAACTGCGATTGGTTCAGGCGATGCAGGAAGTACGATTGGTCCTTGGACGAGTCCAGTGCCTTGAGCAGTTCAAACCGCTCGCCGATCCGGCGCACGCGGGCGTAGTGGCCGGTCGCGATGGTTTGTGCGCCCAGCGCCATCGCATGGTCCAGGAATGCCTTGAATTTGATTTCCGCATTGCACAGTACATCCGGGTTCGGCGTGCGGCCCGCCGAATACTCGCGCAGGAACTCGGCAAAGACCCTGTCCTTGTACTGCGCGGCGAAGTTCACCGCCTCAACGTCGATGCCGATGAGGTCCGCAACCGATACGACGTCGATCCAGTCCTGCCGGCTCGAGCAATATTCGCTGTTATCGTCGTCTTCCCAGTTCTTCATGAACAGGCCAACCACCTCGTAGCCCTGCTGCTTGAGCAGCCACGCGGCGACCGACGAATCCACGCCGCCAGACATGCCGATGACCACGCGTTGCTTTGCCATGATGCGTTACCGTTGCCAGTTTAGGCGCCGCGGGCGCCACGCGGCGCGAGCGCCGGTTGGGTTGCTCAAGACCGGTCGCGACACGCCGTTTAGCGCAGCACGGCCGGGTGGGATTGCACGAGATCGAGCGGATAGCGGCGTCCCGCTAGGTAATCCTCGACACAGCGCAACACGAGCGGCGTGCGGTGGCGCGACGCTTGTGCATGCAACGCGTCGGCGCTCAACCAAACCGTGCGCAGGATATCGGGGTCAAGCTCGCGCGGGACCGGGTCGTGTGTGGCGGTGCCGCAGTACGTAAAGCGGACATAGGTGGCCGGCACATCGTGCCCCCGCTCGAACTGCGCGACATACACGCCAACCAACGCCTGCGGCGTGAACACGTGCCCGGTCTCCTCGAGCGTTTCACGCACGACCGCTTCGAGCAGCGTTTCGCCCGGCTCCAGATGACCGGCCGGCTGGTTCAGCCGCAGCCCGTCCGGCGTGTGTTCCTCGACCAGCAGAAACCGCTGCCCGTGCTCGACGATGGCGGCCACCGTCACGTGCGGTGCCCACAGTTGCGTATCCATAAGGTCCAACATTGTACCGCTGTCTGGCGCGTCGGCCGGCCTCCCACCCACACGCCGGTCGCGGCGGCCCATCCGGGGGCAAACACCGGCCTGCGGCTGTGCGACGCGATCCAGATCCCTATTGCATCCCCCGCTTGCAGATAACGCTGTCGGACGCAGCGTTACCGGCAGCGGGCCGTTCAATCGGGTGAGCCCGTGTGTGTGCGTGCCGCCGAGCGTTGCCGCATCGCGCCGGCGACCAGGTCGAAGCGGAACAGCCGGCATTCGAGCGCGCCGTTGTACAACGGCGTCTTCGTCGATTCGCGCAGCCGCATCTGACCGGGCAGTGTACGATCGGCGCTGAGCACGAACGCGTGCCAGCCGGGGAACCGCTGCTTGAGCACGTCGCCGAACGAGCGGAAGAACGCGCTGTCCGCGTCGTCCGGATGGGCGCGCTGGAATCCCGTGCCGTTGCCATCGCCCGTGCCGGCGCCGCGGCCGCGTGTGGCGATTCGCTCGCCGTAGGGCGGATTGGCCACCAGCACGCCCGGCGTGTCGCATGGTGCCACGATGTCGCGTGCATCGAGTTGCTTGAGCGGTACCATTGGCGCGCCTGCGCGCTGCAGGTTCGCGGCGGCCTTGGCCAGCATGTCGCCGGACACGTCGCTGCCGTAGATCGACAGTGCATCGCCCGGCGCGGCGCGCGCGCCGGCCTCGCGCTTGGCGTCCAGCGCTTGCGCCTTCAGGCGCTGCCACGCGCCGACATCGTAGTGCATGAGCTTTTCGAAGCCGAAACGCCGGTCCACGCCCGGCGCGATGCCTAGCGCGATCTGCGCGGCCTCGGCGATGAACGTGCCGCTGCCACACATTGGGTCGAGCAGCGGCGTGCCTGGTGTCCAGCCGGTCAGCCGCAGGATGCCGGCGGCCAGATTCTCGCGCAATGGCGCGGCGCCTTTATCCAGTCGCCACCCTCGCTTGAACAATGGCTCGCCGGAGGTGTCCAAATAGAGCGTGCAGTCCGTGGCGGTCACGAACGCTTGCACTCGCACGTCGGGTTCGGCGGTGTCGATGCTGGGCCGTGCCCCAGTCTGCTCGCGCAGTCGGTCGCAGATCGCGTCCTTGATGCGCAGCGTCGTGAATTCCAGACTGCGCAGCGGCGACTTGATCGCGGTCACGTCCACCCGCAACGTGCGGCTGGCGTCGAACCATTGCTCCCACGACTGCTCGCGCGCCAGCGTGTAGATATCATGCTCGTCGCGATAGGGCCGCGTGGCGATCTTCAGCAGGATCCGGCTAGCAATGCGCGAATGCAGGTTGGCCGCGATGGCGGCAGCCCATGCACCGCTGAACGGCACGCCGCCGGGCGCCGGCGCGTGTACGGCGAACGTGGGATCGGCGGCGAGCGCGGACAACTCGCCGAGTTCGACGGCGAGCGCGCCCTCCAGGCCGCGGGGGCAGGGGGCGAAGAATTCGAGGCGGGTGGCGAAGGACATGGAGGACGCGCCGGGCGCAAAACGGACCAGTGCATATTGTACGTGGCCATGCGACGGGTGGGGCGGCCCCGGGTCCCGATGCGCCTGGCCGTGTCCGCTGCCGTGTCCGCCGCATCGGCCCGTACAGCCGCCAGAGAGTGCTTTGCCGTCCTGGGCAGATGGTAGAATGCCCGGCTATTTCGACCTTCTACCACGGAGAGACCAACGTGTTCATTTCCAATGCGTACGCCCAGGCTGCGCCCGCCGCAGGCGGTGCCGCCGGCTTCATCCAGACGTACGGCTTCTTCATCCTGATGATCGCGGTGCTGTACTTCTTTATGATTCGTCCTCAGATGAAGCGGCAAAAGGAGCACCGGAACATGCTTGCCACGATGACTAAGGGCGACGAAGTGCTCACGTCCGGCGGCATCGTGGGCAAAGTCACGAAGGTCGGCGAGGCCTATGTTGGCGTCGAGTTGTCCGACGGCGTCGAGGTCACCGTGCAAAAGAGCGCGGTCTCGGCGCTCCTACCCAAGGGCACGATTAAGTCGCTCTGATCGCCGGCGTGTGTCCGGTCCGCGTGGCACGGCGCCTGGTGCGCCGACCGCGCGTCGCAGCGGACACGGCCCGGCGAGCGTCGCGCCAGAACTCCTCCTGTCCGGTCATTCCATGAATCGCTATCCTCTCTGGAAATACGTCGTGATGCTGGTGGCGCTTGCCATCGGCTTGCTGTACACGCTGCCTAACTTCTTCGGCGAGGCGCCGGCGGTGCAGGTGTCCAGCGGCAAGGCGACGGTCAAGCTGGACTCGTCGGTGCTCAATACCGTCGAGTCGACGCTTGCCGCGAACGGCGTGCAGGCGGACGACGTGACGTTTGACAACACGAGTCAAAACGCGACTATCCGCGTGCGCCTGAAGGACACCGACACGCAACTGCGCGTGAAGGACCTGCTGCAAAAGGCGCTGAATGCCGATCCGGCGGATCCAACCTATATCGTCGCGCTGAACCTGCAATCGGCGTCGCCGCGCTGGTTAGCGTCGCTGCACGCGCTGCCGATGTACCTGGGCCTGGACTTGCGCGGCGGCGTGCACTTCCTGCTGCAGGTGGATCTGGCCGGCGCGCTGAATAAGAAGCTCGATGCGGACGCAGCCGATGCGCGTACGTTGCTGCGCGACAAGTCGATCCGCGATGGCGGCGTGAACCGCGTGGGCCAGACAGTGGTGGTCAACTTCGTCGATCAGGACGTCGCGAGCCGCGCGCGCCAGTTGC
>NZ_JADBGL010000020.1:0-20929 GCF_037389205.1 Mycetohabitans sp. B46 | reverse complement strand
TTGCCGCCGCGCGGACCCGGGCCGCGTGCAGCCCCTCGGTTACAATGTCGCACTTTACTCCACGCCAGTTCCGGACGCAGTTCGACGATGCGGCGCGGGCCGCGCCCGCTCAGTGGACGGACTCCAACGCTATGCACATTCATATTCTCGGGATTTGCGGCACGTTCATGGGCGGCCTGGCCGTACTGCGCGCGGTGCGGGTCACAAGGTCACGGGCTGCGACACCGGCGTGTACCCGCCGATGAGCACCCAGTTGCAAAGCCAGGCATCGAGTTAATCCAGGGCTATGGTGAAGAACAACTGGCGTTGCAGCCGGACCTGTTCGTTGTCGGCAATGTCGTGATGCGCGGCAACCCGCTAATGGAGGCGATTCTGGAGCGCGGCTTGCCCTACGTGTCAGGCCCGCAGTGGTTGGGGGAGCACGTGCTGGCCGGCAAATGGGTGCTAGCCGTCGCCGGCACACACGGCAAGACCAGTACGGCGTCGATGCTCGCATGGTTGCTCGAGGACGCGGGGATGAACCCCGGCTTCTTGATCGGCGGCGTGCCGTTGAACTTCGGCCTCTCCGCCCGGCTGACCGATTCGAGCTTTTTCGTGATCGAGGCAGACGAGTACGACACTGCGTTCTTTGACAAGCGGTCTAAGTTTGTCCACTACCGACCCCGCACGGCCATATTGAACAACCTCGAATTCGACCATGCCGATATCTTCGACAACCTGGCGGCAATCGAGACGCAGTTTCATCATCTGGTGCGCACTATTCCAAGGACGGGGCGAATCGTCGTGAACGGCACCGATGACGCATTGCAGCGCGTGCTGGCCCGCGGCTGCTGGAGCGAGGTCGAGCGCTTCGGCGTCGAGGGCGGATGGCAAGTGCTGCCGGCCGATGAGGCGAGTCCGGCAGACGAGCGTTTCGCGGTGTATTGGCGTGCGCAACGGGTGGGCGTGGTCAACTGGTCGCTGCAAGGTGAGCACAGCCGGATGAACGCGCTGGCTGCCATCGCGGCTGCGCATAGCGTCGGCGTGCCGGCTGCGCAGGCGGCGACGTCGCTTGGCGGTTTTCGCAATGTGAAGCGCCGCATGGAGGTGCGTGGCAGCATCGAGGGCGTGACCGTCTACGATGACTTCGCACACCATCCGAGCGCGATCGGCGCGACCATCGCCGGCTTGCGCACCCGCATCGGCGACGCGTCGCACGCTCGAATCCTCGCGGTGCTCGAGCCGCGCTCGAACACCATGAAACTGGGCACGATGAAGGCGCAGCTTCCAGCAAGTCTGGCGGGCGCCGATCTGGTGTTCGGCTACGGCGCGTCTTCGGGCAAGGACGCGCTCGGTTGGGACCTTGGGGCGGCGCTTGCGCCGCTGGGTGACAAGGCGCACGCTTTCGAGGACCTCGATGCACTGGTGCGGGCCGTCGCCGCGGCTGCGCGTGCCGGCGATCATGTGCTCGTCATGAGCAACGGCAGCTTCGGCGGCGTGCACCAGAAGCTGCTTGACGCGCTGGCGAACCGGGGCACGGCATGATTCTCTATCTGCACGGATTCCGCTCTTCGCCTCGCTCGTTCAAGGCACGCCTGCTGGCCGAGCGGCTGGCGCGGCTCGGTCGAGCCGGCGACTGGCTGTGCCCGCAATTGCCGGTGTCGCCGCGTGACACGATCGCGCTGGCTGAGCGTCTTATCCAACAGACTCAACAGGCGCGTGCAGTGGATCGCGACGCGCCGGTCACGCTGATCGGCAGCTCGCTGGGCGGGTTTTTTGCCACCTATCTGGCCGAAAAACACGGCTGGCCGGCGATGCTGCTCAACCCAGCGGTGATGCCGCAGCGCGACTTATCCGCGTATCTCGGTGAGCAGCGATTGTGGCACGGTGGCGGCTCGATCGTTGTCGAGCCCCATCACCTCGACGAGTTGCGTGCGCTGCAGGTCGCCGCGATCACGCGGCCCGAGCGGTATCATTTGATTGCCGCGACCGGCGACGAAGTCCTCGACTACCGGGAGATGCTTGCCCACTACGCCGGTGTGCGCACCACGCTGATCGATGGCGGTGACCATGCGATCAGCGATTTTGCGACGTACTTGGACGACGTGCTCGCGTTTTGCGGCATTGACCCCGACCGCGGACCCGTCGCGGCGTAAGACTGGACCCCCGGGCGGCGCACGCGGCGCCGTCTCCGGCCGCCGCGCGCGGCCTTCACGTTTCGAGAGTACCGAGTGAACGTTTTTTTTGAGGAATCCGGTAGTTTTAAGGCTGGCACCGTATTGAATCGGCAAGGTGACGCGTTTCAGGTCGAGTTGCCGGGAGGGCGTCGTGCCAAGGTTCGCAGCAAGGACGTGCTGATCGAGTTCGACAGCCCGAGCGCCGCCGATCTGATTCAGCAGGCCGATGCGGCGGCGAAGGAAATCGACCTGGATTTCCTGTGGGAAATCTCTCCGCCAGACGAATTTCGCTTCACCGATCTGGCCAATGACTATTTCGGTGGCACACCGGATCCCGTACAAAAGAGCGCGCTGGTACTTTGCATGCACGGCTCGCCAGTCTACTTCCGACGTAAAGGACGGGGACAGTACCAGCGCGCGCCCGAAGAGCAGTTGAAAATGGCACTCGCGGCGCTGGAGCGGCGGCGCCAACAGGCGATCGTGCAGCAGCAGTACGAGGACGAGCTTAAGGCCGGCAGGTTGCCTGCCGCGTTCGACGGCAAGGTGCTTGGCTTGCTCACGCGTGCGGACAAAAATTCGATTGAATACAAGGCGCTGGAAGCGGCCGCGCTTGCATTGGGTAAGTCGGCCGCGCAACTGATGCTGGACGTCGGCGGCATCCCGTCGGCACGCGCGCTGCACGAAGCGCGGTTCCTGTCCGAGTATTTTCCACACGGTACCGGCTTTCCCACGTTGAACGCGGGTCCGTTGCCGGAGGACCTGGGTGAGGCGATCGGCGTGCAAGCGTTTTCCGTCGATGACGTGACCACCACCGAGATCGACGATGCCTTCTCGGTCCAGCGCCTGCCGGACGGGCGCGCGAGGATCGGGATTCACATCGCGGCGCCGGCACTGGGCATTGAGCGCGGCGACGCCGTGGACGCGATCGCGCGTGCGCGCTTGTCGACCGTTTACATGCCGGGCGACAAGATCACGATGTTGCCGGACGATTTCGTTGGCACGTTCACGCTGAAGGAGGGCGGATTGCGGCCGGCGTTGTCGCTATACCTAATCATCGACACCGCTACACAGGACATCGTGATGACCGAGACGGTGGCTGAGCGCGTGCAGGTGGTCAGCAACCTGCGGCACAACGTGTTGGACGAGATCATCACCGAGCAGACGCTCGAGGCTGGCACCGGAGACTACCCGCACAAGGACGAGATCGCGGTGCTGTGGCCCTTCGCCAAGGCGCTGTACGAGCGACGTCAGCAGGCGCGTATCGGCTACGGGCTCAGACGCGAGGTGCAGCGCAACATTGACTACAACTTCTACGTCGACGGCGAGCATGTCAGCATCACGCCGCGCCGTCGCGGTTCACCGTTGGACCTGATCGTGGCGGAACTGGCGATCCTGGCCAATAGCCGCTGGGGCGCGTTCCTGCATGAGCATGGCGTGCCGGGCATCTATCGCGCGCAGCGCGCGTTCGGCCCGAATCGCACGCGGATGCAGACCACGCCGGCGCCGCACGAAGGGCTTGGCGTGGCGCAGTATGCGTGGAGCACCTCGCCGCTGCGCCGGTATGTCGACTTGGTGAATCAGTGGCAGTTGCTGGCGTGTGTCCAGCATGGCGTCACCGCGAAGCTGGCCGCGCCGTTTAAGCCGAAGGACGCGGACCTGTACGCCATCGTGCAGAATTTTGACGAGACCTATGCCGCGTATGCCGACCACCAGCGGCGTATGGAATATTTCTGGTGTTTGCGCTGGCTCAAGCAAGAAAAGCGCGACCGGGTGGTGGCCACGATCGTCAAGGACGACGTTGTGCGACTCGAAGAAGTCCCGCTGCTGTTGCACGTGCCAGGGTTGGGCGTGCAGGCGCGCGGCACGCGCGTGCTGCTCGAGGTGATGGCGATCGACGAGTTGCGCGTGGAGGCGTCGTGTCGGCTCATCGAAGTGCTGGACGTGACGCGCGTGACGGGCGGCGACGAGACGAACGAGGACGCGGATAGGGCGCTAGACACGAACAGCGGAACGGACATGGAAGCCGCGGCGGGTGAGGACGTTCAGGTGCTGGGCGACGCGTCCGATGCCCCCGCGAAATCCGGCGATGCACAGCCGGATGCGGGCGCCGCCGTTCGCGGCGATGTGGCGCACACGCGCAATGATGGTGAGGTGGCGCAATGAGCGTGCCGTCTGCGCCTGCGCTGGGCGGTCAGGGTCCGGACCGCTATGCGGTGATCGGCAACCCAGTCGCGCATAGCAAGTCGCCGGCCATCCATGCGAGCTTTGCCCAGCAGACGGGCGAGCCGGTCGAATACGACCGGATTCTTGCGCCGGTGAACGGCTTCGCGCAGGCTGTGGATGCCTTCATGGCGGCCGGTGGGTACGGGCTAAACGTCACGGTGCCGTTCAAGCTGCAGGCTTATGCGCTGGCGACACGGCGTTCCGCGCGGGCGGAGGCGGCGGGGGCGGTCAATACGTTGCGCTTTGACCGCGTAGACGGCGGCCGCATCGAGATTTTCGGCGATAACACCGATGGCGTTGGACTCGTTAGCGACGTTGAGGCGCAGCCGCGTGTCGCGCTCAGCGGCGCGCGCGTGCTGCTGCTTGGCGCGGGCGGCGCGGCGCGCGGCGTGATCCTGCCATTGCTGGAGCGCCGGCCCCGCGCGCTGACGATCGTCAACCGGACTGCGGCGCGTGCAGCCGAGCTGACCGAGCGCTTTGCAGCGTTCGCCCGGGCGGCCGGCTGTGCATTGGAAGGCGGCGCGCCGGGCGTGGAGCACGGCGTCTACGATATCGTAATCAATGCGACCGCCGGCAGCCTGGATGGGACCGTACCGGTATTCGCAGCGGCATGCGTCGGCCCAGGTACGCTCGCGTACGACATGATGTATGCAGCCGGGCCCACGGTGTTCATGCAGCACGCCGCACGCCTGAACGCGCGCACGGTCGATGGCCTCGGGATGCTCGTGCGGCAGGCCGCGGAATCGTTCTTTGTCTGGCGTGGCGTGCGTCCCGACTCGGCTCCGGTGCTCGCGGCGCTGCGCGCGTCGCTGTAGGGCACGCGCGCAGCGCGTAGCCGTGCCGTCCGTATAAGCAAGTAGAATACGGGTTTGCCCGCCGCGTCGTTCGCGGTGCTTCTTGCAGATCCGACCATGTCCTTCATTGCTACCCTGGAGCGCACCTGGCAGCGCACGCAATCATTGCTGTGCGTCGGGCTCGACCCCGAGCCATCGCGCTTTCCGCCGCATCTGGCGGGGCGCGCCGATGCTATCTTCACATTCTGCCGCGACATTGTCGATGCCACCGCGCCCTATGCGAGCGCATTCAAGCCGCAGATCGCCTATTTCGCCGCACACCGCGCGGAAGCGCAACTCGAGGCGTTGATCGCGCACATCCACGCGCGGCACCCGGGGCTGCCGGTGGTGCTGGACGCCAAGCGCGGCGATATCGGCAGCACCGCGCAGCAGTACGCGCGAGAAGCATTCGAGCGATATCGCGCAGACGCGGTGACGGTCAATCCCTATCTGGGGTTCGACTCGATCGAGCCGTATCTTGCGTATCGGGACAAGGGCGTAATCGTACTGTGCCGCACGTCGAATCAGGGCGGCTCGGACTTGCAATTCCTCGACATCGGGGGGCGGCCTCTGTATCAGCACGTGGCGGCGCTTGCCGCCGAGCAATGGAATACCAGCGGACAACTCGGGCTGGTGGTGGGCGCGACGTTCCCGAAGGAAATTGATGCGGTGCGCCAGCTCGTCGGTACGATGCCGCTGCTGATCCCGGGAATCGGCGCGCAAGGCGGCGACATCGAGGCGACAGTCAATGCCGGCCGCACGGCCGACGGCACCGGCATGATGATCAACTCGTCACGCGCGATTCTGTATGCGGGCAGCGGTGAGGACTTCGCAGCGGCCGCAGCCGATGCTGCGCGCGCGACGCGCGACGCGATCAATGCCTATCGCTAACTGACCGACGGGACGCGCTCGCCGGCAACAGCTCGCTCAGTGCTCCTTTTCGTCCAGTAGCTTGAGTAGCCCGCGCAATGCATGCTCAGCTGCGTGCTTGCGAATCTGGCCGCGATCCCCGCGCAGTAGCTGGATCTCGCTGACCGTATGCAATCGGTTTGTCCACGCAAACACGACGGTGCCTACCGGCTTGGCCTCGCTGCCGCCGTCTGGGCCGGCCAAGCCGGTGATTGACAGCGCGAGTTGCGCGCGGCTGTTGCGCAGTGCGCCTTCGGCCATCGCACGCGCCACAGGCTCGCTGACCGCGCCGTGGCGCTCGATCATATCGGCCGGCACACCAATCATCTCGGTCTTGGCCAGGTTCGAATAGGTCACGAAGCCCCGCTCGAACCAGCCGCTGCTGCCCGGGATGTCGGTGATCGCCGTCGCGACCATGCCGCCCGTGCAGGATTCCGCGGTGACGAGCATCAGGCGCTCGTCGCGCAAGCGGTGGCCAACGCGAATCGCAAGTTGGTGGATTACCGTGTCAGTTGCCATCGAATTAAACTTGTTGTTGGCTAGCAAGAGAGAAACCACCTGTCATCATCGCGTGCGGATTGTCGCGACGCGACGCGTCAAAACGAGCGTACCAGCGCGATGACGAGCAAGGTGAAAAATGCCGCGACGATGTCGTCGAACATGATGCCGAAGCCGCCTGACAACCGCCTGTCAAAATAGCGGATCGGCGGCGGCTTGACCATGTCAAAAAAGCGGAAGGTCAGGAACGCGCCGAGCTGGCCGGCAAAGTTCGCCGGCGTGACGAACAGCAGCACCAGCCAGATCGCGATGATCTCGTCCCAAACCACCGCGCCCGGATCCGCCACGCCCATGCGTCGTGCCGTGAAGCCGGTGAAGCCGCATCCGGCAACAAAACCGACCACGATCAGCATCCACCATTGCACGACGCTCAGGTACGGGTTCAATGCGATGAACGACAGCCAACCGAACAGGGTCCCAACCGTGCCGGGCATCACCGGCGATAGGCCGCTACCCAAGCCAAACGACAATATGTGCAGCGGATGGGACAGCATGAAGCGCACGGTGGCGCGTGAGCGCGGTGCGGCGTCGGGATTGGGCGGCGCGCCGGCCGGGGTCACCGGTGCGACAGGGGGCCGGTGCGCATTGGAGTGGGAGGAGTCATTCTGCATGGAAATGGTCAAAACTGCGCCAAGTTGTGTCGATCGGCGCGCCGGATGCATCGTACCAATGCACCGCGTGCGCGTTGACGGTGGTGGTGTCACCCGCGGGTGGATCGGCAAGGGCGTCTATTGTACCTATCCGCGTGAGCGGCACGCCGCTGTGCGTGGCGAGCGCGAGCAGCGTGTCGCGGCGGCTGGGCGGCGCGGTGAAGCACAGTTCGTAGTCGTCGCCACCCTCGATCGCGCAGCGGTGCTGGATCGACAGGGGTTGCGCGCGCAGGGCGGCCGAGCGCGGCAGCGCGTCGACATCCACGCGTGCGGCCACGTGGGAACGCTTGAGAATGTGCGCTAAGTCCCCGGCCAACCCGTCGGACAGGTCGAGCGCGGCGTGCGCGACGCCCCGTAGCGCGATGCCGAGCGCGATACGGGGCTCGGGCTTGTGCAGGGCATGACGTAACGTAGGCAACTCGTGCGCGGCGAGCGGCCATTCGCCGCGCAGCGCGCCTAGCGCCAGGCGTGCGTCACCCAGCACGCCGGATACCCAGATGTCATCGCCGGGCTGGGCGGCGTCGCGGCGCAGTGCCTGACCATGGGGTACGTCGCCGAACACGGTGATGCAGATGTTCAGCGGTCCCGCGGTGGTGTCGCCGCCGACCAACTCGCAGCCGTGGCGATCGGCTAGCGCGAACAGTCCGTGCGCAAATGCCTCGAGCCAGTCCTGGCGCGCCGCGCCAGCATCCGGCAGCGCCAGCGCCAGCGTGAACGCGCGCGGTTCGGCACCCATTGCGGCTAAGTCCGACAGGTTCACCGCCAAGGCCTTGTGACCTAGCGTCGCCGGCGGGACGTTGGCGAAGAAGTGACGCCCTTCGACCAGCATGTCGGTGGACACCGCCAATTCGTGCCCGGGCCGCCCGGCAAGCAACGCGCAATCGTCGCCCATGCCTAACACGGCGTCGCGGCGTGGTTGCCCGCGCCGGGAAAAATAACGATCAATAAGGTTGAATTCAGATAAAAATGTCGGCATGATGCGTGACGAAGCTTGCGTGACAGGGGGCGCGCCGCGCCGTGCGCGCTGCTACTGCACGGTGCCATCACCGCGACGGCGGCCGGACAGCACCGGTCCAGAATCCGCCAATGACGCTACAATGCACCTCGACTACGCATTCTAATCCGCACTGCTAGGCTTTTATGTCCACACCTACCAACAGCAAGCTGCGCGAAGCCGCGCTCGATTATCACGAATTCCCAACCCCGGGGAAGATTGCCATCGCGCCCACCAAGCAGATGATCAATCAGCGCGATCTCGCGCTGGCCTATTCGCCGGGCGTGGCGGCGGCGTGCGAGGAGATCGTGGCTAATCCGCTCAACGCGGCGCGCTTCACCGCACGCAGCAATTTGGTCGGCGTGGTGTCAAACGGCACGGCCGTGCTAGGCCTGGGCGATATCGGCCCGCTTGCGGCCAAGCCGGTCATGGAAGGCAAGGCTGTACTATTCAAGAAGTTTGCCGGCATCGACGTGTTCGACATCGAACTGAACGAAAAGGATCCGCAAAAGCTGATTGAGGTGATCGCCGCACTGGAGCCAACCTTCGGGGGGATTAACCTGGAGGACATCAAGGCGCCGGATTGCTTCACGGTCGAGCGCGAGTGCCGCAAGCGGATGAAGATTCCGGTATTCCACGACGACCAGCATGGCACCGCGATCGTGGTGGCCGCGGCGGTGACCAACGGGCTGAAGGTTGTCGGCAAGTCGCTCGGCGAGGTGAAGGTGGTGGCCTCCGGCGCGGGCGCCGCGGCGCTTGCGTGCCTGAACCTGCTGCTCGACATGGGACTGAAGCGCGAGAACGTATTTGTCACGGACCTGGTCGGCGTCGTCTACCACGGCCGCACGGAGCTGATGGATCCGGACAAGGCGCTGTTCGCACAGGTCACCGACGCGCGCACGCTGTCCGATGTGATCGACGGCGCGGACGTGTTTCTCGGTTTGTCCGCCGGCGGCGTGCTCAAACCGGACATGGTCAAGCAGATGGCGGCCCGGCCGCTGATCCTGGCGCTGGCCAACCCGACGCCCGAAATCCTGCCGGAGGTCGCGCTCCAGGTGCGTCCCGACGCGATCCTGGCGACTGGCCGCACCGATTATCCGAACCAGGTCAATAACGTCCTGTGTTTTCCGTTCATTTTTCGCGGCGCGCTCGATGCCGGCGCGACGACGATCACCAAGGAGATGGAAATCGCCGCGGTCAACGCGATCGCCGAACTGGCGCGCCAAGAGCAAAGCGACATCGTGGCGACGGCGTACGGGATCCAGGATCTGACGTTTGGCCCCGAGTACCTGATTCCGAAGCCGTTCGATCCGCGGCTGATCGTGAAAATCGCGCCGGCGGTCGCGCAGGCCGCCATGGATTGCGGCGTCGCGACGCGGCCGATTGAGGATATGGATGCCTACAGGCAGCATTTGCAGCAGTTCGTGTATCACAGCGGCACGACGATGAAGCCGATCTTCCAGATCGCGCGCAGCATCGATGCGGACAAGAAGCGCATCGTGTTCGCCGAGGGTGAGGAGGAGCGCATCCTGCGCGCGGTACAGATTGTGGTCGATGAACGGCTGGCCAAGCCGATCCTGATCGGACGACCGGCGGTGATCGAGCAGCGCATCGCGCGCTACGGGCTGCGCCTTGTGCCGGGACAGGATTTCACGATCGTCAATACCGACCACGACGAGCGCTACCGTGATTTCTGGCAGACGTACTTTAAGATGATGGCGCGCAAGGGGATCACGCAGCAATTGGCGAAAGTCGAGATGCGGCGACGCACCACGCTGATCGGCTCGATGTTGGTGCTCAAGGGTGAAGCCGACGGGATGATCTGCGGCACGATTTCGACCACGCACCGGCACTTGCACTTTATCGATCAAGTCATCGGCAAGCGCGACGGCTGCTCGGTCTATGCGGCGATGAACTGCCTGGTGTTGCCGGACCGCCAGATCTTCCTAGTCGACACGCACGTAAATGTCGACCCGACACCGGAGGAGTTGGCCGAAATCACGTTGATGGCCGCGGACGAGGTGCGTCGTTTCGGCATCGAACCGAAGATCGCACTGCTATCTCACTCCAATTTCGGTTCGAGCAACGCGCCGAGCGCCAAAAAGATGCGCGACACGCTCGCGTTGCTGCAGCAGCGTGCTCCGCAACTGCAGATCGACGGTGAAATGCATGGCGATGTCGCGCTCGACGCGAACCTGCGCAAGTTCGTGCTGCCGGAGGCGACGCTCGAGGGCGACGCGAACCTGTTGATCCTACCCAACATCGATGCGGCCAATATTTCATACAACCTGCTCAAGACCGCGGCGGGCAACAACATCGCGATCGGGCCGATCCTGCTGGGCGCGGCAAAGCCCGTGCACGTGCTCACCGCGTCCGCGACCGTGCGACGCATCGTGAACATGACTGCGCTGTTGGTGGCCGATGTGGCCGCGGGCGCCAAGGAATCGGGCGGGCGATGAACCTTGGGGTGGCCGGTAACGACGCTGCCACCGCGGCACGGCGTGTGCCGCATGAGGTGTGTGCCGCATGAGGCGCGCGCATCGAAGCCGGATGCACAAAAAAAGCGTGTCTTACAAATGAGGCACGCAAGCGGCGGCTGGAAGGTAACCGCCAGAGTGTTCGACAATGCTGTGCGACATTTGCGCACAGCATCAGGATTCTCCACCGTTCCAACTCGACCTGCCGGCTGCGACATTGGGACCGGAGCGAGGTGTTATGCGATTGCGCAAACGTTTGCGCTGCCGTCTCTGAATGTTATGAGGAGAGATTTCGCACGCAAGCGCATGGTTGATGACTGCAGCGATCATCCAAATCTGGATTGCTTCGTGGACACTTTGGCGATGATAGACTCCAAACCCGTGTGTCAGTCATGAACAATCATGAAAATTAACCTTGCAATGGCCTAACACCATTGATTATTAAGGCCATTCGGGATAACCTTACGTTTTTAATGGTCGTATACGCGTCCTCTTCGCGAACGAGATACAGGATCGGCAAGTGGCTCCGTTACGCCGCGCTTGCGGTGACCGTGTCCGCCACCAGCGTGCCTGGCTGGGTTTCCACCGCGTGGGCGCGAACTCGCCGCCGTCGGACGCGCCCATTGGCGCCACGCTCGGCGCGGTGTTGATTGCCGGGCTACCCGGTGAAGCGCAGTTCACGTTCAAATCGATCCAGGCCGGCGGCCCGTTCCCCTATCCGAAGGATGGCGAGGTGTTCGGTAATGTCGAGCGACACCTGCCAGTGCGGCCCCGTGACTATTCTCACGAGTACACGGTGAAAACGCCGCGCGCGCCATCGCGCAGTACAAAGAATCGTCTGCGGAAGAGTGCCGCGTTATATCGGTGAATGCTATTACACCGGCGACCATGACGCGAGTTTCAAACGAATTGTGGGATGACTACGGTTATGAGCGACAACACTTATTCGCACGGCACCGGGGTCGCGCGCGATATCTTCGCGCTGAACGACAGCAGGTTGTTTCAGCGCGTGCTGCGCCAGCAGGACGCCGAACGTGAGCAGCGCCGTGCTGGCGCGCTGCTGTCCAATGAGGGAAATATGAGCCTTTTCAAGACGGTGCGCTCGAACATCGTGCAATCGATCCGTGCGTTCCGCGTGCCGGAGCTGGCCGACGAGGCAGCCCGGCTGGGCCACCATTTCCTGTATGCAAATTGCGCGGCCGCACAGACGAAGGCGGAAGTGCTTGAGACGATCACGACGTCGTTTTTTTTCCCAAAGCACTTTGGCAAGAACTACGATGCGCTATACGACTGCCTGACCGACGTCGTGCACAAGGCGGGAGCACAACCTGGATTTGTGATCGTGCTCGAGGGCTTGCCCGCGACGCAGAAGTTCGACAAGGAGGCGCGGGAGACATTGCTCGATGTGTTCCGCGAGGCGGCCGAATTTTGGGCAGAGTGGAAGGTGAACTTCCGCGTGTTCTATTCGTTTGCTTGATCCGGTCCGGCTCGCCTGCGCGTGACGTGGGCGGCTCGTGCCGGTCTTTCACCATCCGCCCCAGCGCGCCGCTAACGCAGCCAGCACCGCGATGCCGGCCGTCTCGGTGCGCAGCACGCGTGGGCCCAGGCCGAGCGGCGTGAAGCCGTGGGCTATCGCGGCGGCCTCCTCGGCGGCCGACAACCCACCTTCTGGCCCGATCATCACGATGACGGGTGCGGCAGGCACGGTGTCGGGCAGTGCCGCGAACGGACGCTCGGCGCGCGGTGACAGCAACAGACGCAGGGCATTGTCATAGGGCGGGGCCGCGGACGACTCGAGCCATCTCATGACGTCGGTGGGTGGCGCAATGTCGGGTAGCCGATTACGCCCGCATTGCTCGCATGCGGCCCGCACCAGCGCCTGCCAGTGCGCGTGACGCCGAGCGGCGCGCTCGCCGGTCAGTCGCACGACGCTGCGTGCGGTCATCAGCGGTATCACGCCGGCCACGCCTAGTTCGACGGCCTTCTCCAGCAGCCAGTCCGTTTTGTCGCTCCCGGCGATGCCTTGCGCTAGCACGACGCGATAAGGCGGCTCGACCTCCCGCGCGTCGAAGCGGCCGACTTGCACCGTCGCTGAACGTTTGTCCAACTGAAGTAATTCGGCGTCGAATTGGCCACCTTCCCCGTTAAACAGGATCGCTTTGTCACCGGCCTGCAGCCGCAGCACGTGCATATGGCGCACGACATCATCCGGCAGCGGCATGCTGTGGCCGCTGTGCAGCGGCATGGGGACAAAAAAGCGAGGTGGCGATAGCGTGGTCATTGTCGAGAGGGCGGGGTGTGACGGGTGACGCGCATGTGCGCACCGGCCGGATTGTGTCATAACCGCGGTGGCGCAAGCGAGCCGTCGCCGGCGGCGCGTCGCGTCGCGGCGTGGCATGACTTCGGCGCCGTGCTGCGATCCGGTATCCGCTCGATGAAAAAAGTATCGTGGCGGGACGGGTCATAGTGTTCGAGCCCAGACAATCCCCATTGCGCCGCGCGTTCGGCCGCCTGTTGCGCGGGCAGTTGTCCGACATCAAACGTGTCGCTGACCACGGCCATCTGCCACGGCGAGCCGTATAGCGGCACATACGTCTGCATCAGCGCGACATGGCCAAACGCGGCGCGCAGCGTGCCGAGCAGTGCCGTGACTTGGCCGGGCTGAAACAGCGGCGAGCCGAGGTGGATCGACAGCACCGCGTCGTCCACCATGCGCGTGCGCAGCAAGGCGTAAAAACTGTGCGTGTACAGCGTCGAGGCTGGCGAATCGGGTGGCGTTAAGTCGAACACGACCGCGTCGAAGCGTGTCTGCGTGTGCTGCACGAAATGCAACGCGTCACCCGTGACGATCTGCACGCGCGGATCGTCGAGTGCGCCACGGTGCACGCGCTGTAGGTGGCGTCGCGCCATTGCCACGACCGCGGGATCAAGCTCCGCGATGACGATGTGCTCCAGTGCCTCGTACTTGAGCCACTGCCGCGCCGCACCGCCGTCGCCGCCGCCGAGAACCAGCACGCGCCGCGGAGGCTGCTTGCGCGCCAGCGCGCCGGGATGCACCATGCTTTCGTGATAAAGGTGCTCGTCGCGCTCGGATGTCATCGGGCGTTGGTCGAGCACGAACAGTTTGCCGAGCAGCGGCGTATCCCAGACCTCGATATGCTGATACGCCGACTCGATCGTTTGCAGCCGTCGAGCGCCGGTGAACGTGTACGCATAATGCGCACACGGGCGTAACGTCAGTGTGCTGCCGTGCGCGTCCGGGCAATCGGTGTCCTGCGTAGCGTCGGCGGACCCCACGGCGGGCGGCGGTGTGCTGGATGATGGCGTTTGCGGTTTCAATCGGCAGGGCTCCTTAAGGGCGACATGGCGCCGCTGTGGCAGTGTGGCCGGTCGTTTGCGATCCCCGCGCGCGCCCGTGGCGTGGCGCGACATCGCCAAGCAGCGGCAGGCCTGTCTGCTAGAATATTATGCTTTGCAACGCTTCGCGCGCGGGTGTGCCCGCATGCGATTTTCATCGCGCCGCGCGGCCGCGAGTCGCGACTCGCGTGGCCCTGCTTTTCCTGAGTCCGGACCCGACATGACGACCCCGCCCGACACCCAGACCACCGTGATGGCCAACGCAATCCGTGCGTTGGCCATGGACGCCGTTCAGCAAGCCAATTCCGGTCATCCGGGGATGCCGATGGGCATGGCGGAAATCGCCGTGGCGCTGTGGCAACGTCATCTGCGGCACAATCCGGCCAATCCCCATTGGGCAGACCGGGATCGCTTCGTGCTGTCCAATGGCCATGGGTCGATGCTGCTGTACGCGCTGTTGCACCTAAGCGGCTATGACTTGCCAATGGACGAGTTGAAGCGTTTTCGCCAATTGCATTCGAGAACCCCTGGCCATCCAGAGGTCGGGATCACACCAGGTGTCGAGACGACCACCGGGCCACTGGGTCAGGGATTGGCCAACGCGGTGGGCATGGCGCTGGCCGAAGCGCTGCTGGCGGCCGAATTTAACCAGCCTGACGCGAAGATCGTTGACCACTACACGTACGTGTTCGTTGGCGACGGCTGCCTGATGGAAGGTGTATCGCACGAAGCCTGCTCGCTGGCGGGCACGCTGGGGTTGTCGAAGCTGATCGTGCTGTATGACGACAATGGCATTTCGATTGACGGGGATGTCGGGCACTGGTTCGCCGACGATACGCCGAAGCGTTTCGAGGCCTATGGCTGGAACGTGATCCGCGCGGTCGATGGCCACGACGTAGACGCGGTCGATGCGGCCATCCGCGTCGCGAAGCAGTCGGACAAGCCGACGCTGATCTGCTGCCGTACCGTCATCGGCAAAGGGGCGCCGAACAAGGCCGGCGGCCACGACGTGCACGGCGCGCCGCTGGGCGCGGCGGAGATTGGCGCGACGCGCGCGGCGATCGGCTGGGGCGCCGAGCCTTTCGTGATTCCGCAGGATGTCTATGCGTTGTGGGATGCGAAGGGGACGGGCGCCCGGGCTGAGCGCGAGTGGAATGAGGCATTGGCCGCGTATCGCGCAAAATATCCGCAGCAGGCGGCCGAGTTCGAGCGCCGCGTTGCCGGCCGGCTGCCGGCGCATTGGGCCGATGCCGCGCAGCGGCTCATCGCCGCTGCCAACGAGCGTGCTGAGACGGTCGCGACCCGTAAGGCGTCGCAGCAGGCGATCGAGGCACTGGCTGCGGCGTTGCCGGAACTGCTGGGCGGCTCAGCCGACCTCACCGGCTCGAACTTGACCAACTGGAAGGCCAGCAAGCCGGTACGCGCGGGCCGTGAAAGCGGCGCGCAGGTGCTGCAATGGGGCAATCACGTCAACTACGGGGTGCGCGAATTCGGCATGAGCGCGGCGCTCAACGGCCTCGCGCTGCACGGCGGCTACTTGCCGTTCGGCGGCACGTTCCTGACCTTCTCGGATTACAGTCGCAACGCATTGCGGATGGCCGCACTGATGAAGACCCGCTCGATCTTCGTGTTCACGCACGACTCGATTGGGCTGGGTGAGGACGGCCCGACACACCAGTCGATCGAGCACGTGTCGAGCTTGCGTCTGATTCCGAACATGGACGTGTGGCGCCCAGCCGACACGGTCGAGACCGCGGTGGCCTGGACGCAGGCGGTCGAGCGCCATGGGCCATCGTCGTTGATCTTCAGCCGGCAAAACCTGGCGTTCTGTACGCGGACCGACGCGCAGATTGCGGCGATCGCCCGAGGCGGGTACGTGCTGCGTGACTGGAATGACGACATCCCAGCCCGCAAGGTGATCCTGATCGCGACGGGCTCCGAGGTCGAGCTTGCGCTGAACGCTGTCGAGCCGCTTGCGCGCGCGGGCATCGGCGCCCGTGTCGTATCGATGCCCTCAACCACGGTGTTTGACCGGCAGGACGCTGAGTGGCGCGAGCGCGTTCTGCCACGCGGTGTGGCGCGGGTGGCGATCGAGGCCGGCGTCACGGCGTTCTGGCACAAGTATGTGGGGATCGACGGCGGCGTGGTCGGGATCGACACGTTCGGCGAATCGGCGCCCGCCGGCGTGTTGTTCAAGCATTTTGGCTTCACGATCGACCACGTCGTCGATACGGTGAAGTCGGTATTGGGTTAAGCCGGGGAGGTGTGATGTGCAGACCGCGCGTCGCACACCTTCGGTCGAAGCGTTGCCATTTACCCATTAGGAGATAGACATGACGATTCGCGTCGCAATCAACGGTTATGGCCGTATTGGCCGCAATACGCTGCGAGCCCATTATGAGGGTGGTAAGAAGCACGACATCGAGATCGTGGCGATCAACGACCTCGGCAATGCCCAGACCAACGCGCATCTGACCCAGTATGACACCGCGCATGGCAAGTTCCCGGGCACCGTCTCGGTTGACGGCGACTACATGATCGTCAACGGCGATAAGATCCGCGTGCTCGCGAACCGCAACCCAGCCGAGCTGCCATGGGGCGATCTCGGTGTGGATGTCGTACTTGAGTGCACCGGTTTCTTCACGTCGAAGGAGAAGGCGAGTGCGCACTTGAAGGGGGGCGCGAAGAAGGTCGTGATCTCGGCGCCGGGCGGCAAGGATGTGGATGCGACGATCGTCTATGGCGTGAACCACCAGGTGCTGAAGGCCTCGGATACGGTCATCTCGAACGCTTCGTGCACGACGAACTGTCTTGCGCCGCTGGTCAAGCCGCTGCACGACACAATCGGTGTCGAGAACGGCCTGATGACGACGATTCATGCGTACACGAACGACCAGGTGCTGACCGACGTGTACCATGAGGATCTGCGCCGCGCTCGCTCGGCCACGCACAGCATGATCCCGACCAAGACCGGCGCGGCAGCAGCCGTTGGCCTAGTGCTGCCGGAGCTGAACGGTAAGTTGGATGGCTACGCGGTGCGCGTGCCGACGATCAACGTGTCGATCGTTGACCTGTCGTTCATCGCGTCGCGCGACACGAATGTGGACGAAGTGAATAAGATCTTGAAGGAAGCGTCGGAAGGCGCGCTCAAGGGCATCCTCGCCTACAGTGACGCGCCGCTGGTATCGGTTGACTTCAATCATAACCCGGCGTCCTCGACATTCGATGCGACGCTCACGAAAGTGTCGGGCCGTCTCGTGAAGGTGTCGAGTTGGTACGACAACGAGTGGGGCTTCTCAAACCGGATGCTCGATACGACGGTGGCGCTGGCCAACGCAAAGTAACGCGCACGCAGCATCTCGTATGCGGCAAAAAAGCCGCTTGGTCGGGCCAGCCCCTCTGAAATTGAGTTGATTTTTTCGCTCGAACTTTGAGGCGGCTCGAAGCAAAGAAGGGAACCGATTCGCAAGGTCGGTTCCCTTTTTCATGGAGCGGGAATCCCCTCGGAGGTAGGCTCCAGCTTTGACCCGAAGCTGCTGCAAAGAAGTCTTGCATGCTCCTTTCCGCGTCTAGGCCATGCCGACCGAGACTCCACCGTTCGCGGCATATTCTCGTCGCAATCGCTTGTCATATCGGCTGGCTCGCTCAGGCCCACGCGCTGCTCGCTTGGTGGAAAGCGGCGAACGCCGGCTCGTGCAAGATTGCGGCGGACTTTCCGTCCAATCCTGCCATACGAGAGACCCATGTCGCCCCGATCTTCGGCCCGCTCCATCGGGTCATCGCCGATCCGGGAAAGCCTTCTGTCCGGGGGGCCGCTCCGGTGGCCGCGGGTGGGGCCACAAGGCCTGCCTTCTATCCCAATCGCAGCGCGCGTTTACGGCTTGCGGTGTGGACAGTTTTCCTTCGTGCAGGAGCCGTACATCGCAAGCGCGTGCTCCTGTAGCTTGAAGCCTCGTTCTTTTGCGATCAACTGCTGGCGGTGCTCGATCTCGTGATCGTAAAATTCTTCAACCCGGCCGCAGTCCAGGCAGACCAGATGGTCGTGGTGCGTACCCTCATTGAGTTCGAACACCGCTTTGCCAGACTCGAAGTTGCTGCGTGTGAGCAGACCCGCCTGCTCAAACTGTGTCAGCACGCGATAAACCGTTGCCAGGCCAATATCTAGCTGCTCATTAAGCAAGTTGCGGTAGACGTCTTCCGCGGTCAAGTGGCGAACGGGACTGTGTTGGAAAATCTCCAGAATCTTCAGGCGCGGCAAGGTTGCCTTAAGCCCCATATTCTTGAGGTCAGCGGGATTGGTCATCGCTAGGCATCCCTAGAGTACAATGCAAGGTTCTAATAGTAATGGGTTTTGGGGTATTCCGGTCGGCGCAAGCGTGTCCCGGGCCCAAATCGATCAAAGCGTCAGACGCGTTTTATGGGTGAAATGAGTTCAACGTTCTTCTCCGGGTCGCGCATGCGCGCCACGGCCTTTGCGGTAACGGCCCGCGTTGTCGTGCTGGCCGCCGTGGCTTCGCTCGGTGCATGCAAGACATACGACAGCCTGACGCAACGCATCGCGCGTTCGATCACCCCATACCGGATCACGGTTGTGCAGGGCAACTTCGTATCAGCCGAGGCTGCATCGAAGCTACGCGTCGGCATGTCTCGCGACGAAGTGCGTAGCGTCCTGGGCACACCGCTGCTCACCGACCTGTTCCATACCGATCGCTGGGACTATGTGTTCTATTTCAAGCGCGGCTCGACTTCTGTTGTGCAGCAGCGCGACCTGGTCGTGAATTTCGTCGGCGATCGCGTGGCAAGCTGGATAGGGGCCAACGACCTGCCGTCCGAGTACGAGTTGATCGCCGAAATCGATGGCGACCGCAAAGGTTTGAGGAAAGCGCAAGCCGAGACCGCTGCGACCAAGGCAGCAAAGACCACTGCGGCTGACGCGTCGGCCACAGCGGCGGCGAGCGCCCCGGCTGAGCAGGTGCCGGTGCCCGGCACGGTTGGTGCGGCCGCGGCGAGCGGCGTCAGCGATGTCAGCGCGTTGCCGTCGTCGCACGCTGCCAATGAGGACGCGGCGGCCGCGGCGAACCGCGCGGCTGCTCAGGTCGCACCGCCGTCCAAGGGTGCGACGCCATCGGTGCGTGCAAACACGCCGGTATCGAATGCGCAGCCGCCGAACACGGGTACGCCGGTACAGCCGCAATGGCAGTATCAGCGTGCTGCACAGCCATCACTGCCGCCTGGCGTCGCGCCGCAGCACATCACGTTGCCGCCGACCGGCGTTGCACCGTCGCCGGACCCATCAACTGGCCTGGCGCCGGCCAATGCCGCGGACCTGCAGAACCAGCCGGTGCTGGAGCCCAGCGGCGCACAAGGGGCGCAATGATGAAGATTGCCATCGCAGGGGCATCGGGCCGCATGGGGCAAATGCTGGTCGAAACGGTGCTCAATACGCCAGAAGTCACATTGTCGGGCGCGTTGGACCGCGCGGGCGCTGCTGCGCTAGGGCAGGATGCTGGCGCGTTTGTCGGGCGGCAGACCGGCATCGTGATCACCGACGACGTAGAGCGCGTGCTCGCGCATGCAGACGTGCTGATCGATTTCACGCGGCCGGAGGGCACGCTCGAACACCTGAAGGCGGCGCGCCGGCACGGCACCCGCATGGTGATCGGCACGACGGGTTTTGCCGAGTCGCAAAAGGCCGAGTTGGTCGCTGCGGCGCAGACGCTCGGGATCGTGTTCGCACCGAACATGAGCGTGGGCGTGAACGTGACGTTGAAGCTGCTGCAAATGGCCGCCGCGCATTTCGCTACCGGCTACGATATCGAGATCATTGAGGCCCATCACCGGCATAAGGTGGATGCGCCGTCCGGCACGGCATTGCAAATGGGTGAAGTGATTGCGACGGCGTTGGGTCGTGATCTGGCATCCTGTGCCGTGTATGGGCGCCATGGCGTGACCGGCGAGCGCGACCCGTCAACGATCGGGTTCTCGGCCATCCGCGGCGGCGATATCGTTGGCGACCACACGGTGATGTTCGCTGGCACCGGCGAGCGGATCGAGATTACACATCAATCGGCCAACCGGCTCGCATATGCGCAGGGCGCGGTACGGGCCGCCCGTTTCCTGGCGGGCCGACCGGCGGGGCTGTACGATATGTGGGACGTGCTGGGCCTGCGCTAGCCGTCGTGCGCACGCGCGCGGCGCCTCGACCGCAGCGCCGGCGCGTTCCGTGCAATGGGTAGCGCGCGCCACTGAGCAATGTCGCCGGTCCGGTCGGCGAGGCGCCGCTGATCATGATCGCGTTCGGCCTGGTGGTCGCGATTCCGGCGGCCATCGCAACCGGCGCTGGCGGCGCGCACCATCAATGTGTCGATCGATGCCGACGGCCGCTTGTTTTGCGACAGGCAGCCAGTTGACACCGTGCAGTTGTCCACGCGGTTTGCGCAGGCTGCCCGTAAGCTGGTGCCAGCGCAACGGGAACGGCGAGCCGACCATGCGATACGCTACGAGTCGATTGCTGGCGTGATGAGCGCCGCGCAGACGCTATAATCGGCGTTTCCCTGGCTTTCCCGAGGCACGGTACTGCACGTGCGCCCCCTGTGCGGCATGCCGTAAGCCGATTGTCCCCGACGACCATCATGCAAGATAAATACGTTCCCGCCGATGTCGAATCCGCCGCGCAGCAAGCATGGCGGGACAGCGATGTCTATCGTAGTGCCGAGCGCGCCGACAAAAAGAAATTTTATTGCGTGTCGATGCTGCCGTACCCGTCGGGTAA
>NZ_JADBGL010000019.1:0-36411 GCF_037389205.1 Mycetohabitans sp. B46 | reverse complement strand
GCACCTGGTTAATCGTCACCATCTGGCCGAGCTTCATCATCACCTTGATGACCTCGGAGGCCTTGACAGCCATCTTATGCGCGAGGTCGGCCACGGTGATCGTCTCCGGCACGTGCACTTCGCGCACGATCGGCTCAGTTGGCACCTGGAAATTCGTCTGCGCATCCTGATGCTTGCCACGGCCGCGCGGACCACCCCGCCAGCCACGGTCAACACCACCGCTTGAATCACCGCGCGTCTTGATGCCGCGCCGCTTCGCCGCATCGTCTTGCCAACCGCTCTTGCCCGGGACTTTCTTCTTGTCGCCGGACGGCGCAGCCGTCGGTGCCGACACCGGTTTCTTCGCGCCGGCGGCCGGTCGGGCCGGCGCTGCCGCGCCCGCCGGCCTGGCCGGCTTGTGTAGCGTGCCCTTTGCCTCAGCGGTCTTGGCCGGTTCAACCGGCTTGGGCGGCTCAGGCACCTTGACCATTGCCTTGCGTGGCGTCGCCATCATTTCGCGGATCGCCCGCGCCTCGGCTTCCGCCGCTTCCCGTCGCTTGCGGATAGCTTCTTGCTCCAGGCGCGCCTTGTCGGCGGCGGCGCGAGCATCGTCGGCGGCCTTCTTCGCCGCCTCCCGCTCGGCGGCGCGCTCGGCCGCTGCACGAGCGTCGGCGGCGGCAGATTGGTCGGCCGGTTGTGGCGCATCGTGATTGCGCTGCTGTTCAGCGTGATTGCGCTGCTGCTCGGCCACTTGCTGGGCAGCCGCGCGCGCTTGCGCCTGGGCCTGCTCCTGGGCCACCTGCGCCGCACGCCGCGCCGCTTCCTCCTCGGCGCGCCGCCGTTCCGCCTGCGCCGCCTCTTCGCGGGCACGCCGCTGCGCTTCCTCACGCTCAAGGCGCTCCTGCCGCTCCTGCAATTCGCGCGCCTGCTGGGCCAGTGCCTCGGCTTCGAGACGCGCCTGCTCCTCGCGACGCGCAAGCTCGGCAGTCGCACTGTCCTGGTCCTCGCCGTTCGGCGCTTCGGTACCTGGCTCGTCGCGCTTGACGAACACCCGCTTCTTGCGCACTTCGACCTGGATCGTGCGAGCCTTGCCGGTTGCGTCGGCCTGCTTAATTTCTGACGTCTGCCGGCGCGTCAGCGTGATCTTTCGCTTGTCGCCGTCAGCGCTGCCGTGCGACTTGCGCAAGTGATCCAGCAAACGCGCTTTGTCCGCTTCGGACAGCACGTCGTCAGCGTTAGCTTTCTGCACACCCGCAGCTTGAAGCTGTTCGAGCAGAAGGCCTGCAGGCATCTTCAGTTCCGCGGCAAATTGGGCTACGTTGTTGCTCGCCATTCATCCCTCTTGAGGCAAGGACAGCGGTCCTTGCAGTTGACATCCCGGTGCGGCCTATCGGGCCGCGTCATTTCAATGCGCCATCATAATCTCGCTTCACGCCCGTCACTGGAACCAGTGCTCGCGCGCCTTCATGATCAGCGCCTTCGCGGCCTCCTCATCGATGCCGGTCATCTCGACCAACTCGTCGACAGCCAACTCGGCCAGATCATCACGCGTGTGTATCTCGTGCTCGGCAAGCTTAGCGAGCAACTCCCGATCCATCCCCTCGAGGCCCTTCAGGTCGAGCGACGCGTTTTCGACCTTTTCCTCATTCGCAATCGCCATCGTCAGCAGCGCATCGCGCGCGCGATTGCGCAACTCGTGCACCGTGTCTTCGTCGAACGCCTCGATCTCGAGCATCTCGTTGAGCGGCACGTACGCGATCTCCTCGAGGCTCGTGAAGCCTTCGTCGATCAAGATGTCGGCGACCTCCTCATCGACGTCCAGCCGCTTCATGAACAGGTCACGCAGCACCTTGCGCTCTTGCGACTGTTTCTCGGCGGACTCGTCCGGCGTCATGATATTGATCTGCCAGCCGGTCAGCTCGCTGGCGAGCCGCACGTTCTGGCCGCTTCGGCCAATCGCGACAGCCAGCTCGTTTTCGTCGATGACAACATCCATCGCGTGCTTTTCCTCGTCAACGACGATCGATTGCACGGCAGCCGGCGCAAGGGCGCCGATCACGAACTGGGCAGGATCTTCCGACCATAGCACGATATCGACGTTCTCGCCACCCAACTCGTTGCGCACTGCCTGCACACGCGAACCGCGAATACCAACGCACGTGCCGATCGGGTCGATGCGTTTGTCATAGGCCACCACCGCGATCTTCGCCCGCACGCCGGGGTCGCGCGCTGCCGACTTGATTTCGAGCAAGCCCTGCTCGATCTCCGGCACTTCGAATTCGAACAGCTTCATCAGGAATTCGGGCGCGGTGCGCGATAGCTCGATCTGCGGCCCCCGCGCCGTGCGGTCGACCTTGGCAATATACGCACGCACGCGATCGCCAATGCGCAGATTCTCTTTCGGGATCAGTTGGTCGCGGCGCAGCAACGCCTCGACCCGCCCCGATTCGACGACTAGGTTGCCCTTGTCGAGCCGCTTTACCGAGCCGGTCATGATCTTCTCGCCGCGCTCAAGGAAATCATTCAGGATCTGTTCCCGCTCCGCATCGCGCACCTTCTGCAGAATCACTTGCTTGGCCGCTTGCGCACCAATGCGACCGAACTCGATCGACGGAATCGGCTCTTCGATATAACCGTCCAATTGCGCATCCGGATCCTGCTCGCGCGCCTCAAACAGCAAGATTTCCTGGTCCGGCTGCTGCAAGCCCGCCTCGTCCGGCACGATGCGCCAGCGGCGGAAAGTCTCATGCTCGCCAGACTCGCGATCGATCGACACGCGTATGTCGACATCCTCGTCGAAGAGCTTCTTCGTGGCGGAAGCGAGCGCGGCCTCGAGCGCGGCGAATACCACATCCTTGTTGACGTTTTTCTCGCGCGCCAGCGCATCCACCAGCATCAACACTTCGCGACTCATTGTTTGCGGCTCCTAAAATCGACTTGCGGAACAAGACGAGCACGGTCCATGTCGGCGAGCGTGAAATCGAGCCTCGCCGGGCCGTCTTTTCCTTCAAATTCCAAACCTATCGTGTCGCCATTGGGCGCGTGCAGGATGCCACGGAACGATTTTCGGCCGTCCAGCGGCTGCTTCAACGTCACCATCGCTTCGCTACCGGCGAAACGCTCGAAATCTGCTCGTTTCTTCAGCGGCCGGTCTAGCCCCGGCGACGAAACCTCGAGACGTTCATAGTCAATATTTTCGACGGTCAGCACGTGTTGAAGCTGGCGCGTCACCTTTTCACAATCGTCTATCGCGATGCCCGCCGGCTGGTCGATAAACACACGCAGCATGCCGCGGCCGGAGCGTTCCAAATCGACAAGCTCGTATCCGAGCCCGGTAACGGTATTTTCAATCAGTTCCGACAATTGCACGTTGTTTGACCTCATGCAGCACGGACCGCGCGCAACGCGCGTACCGGCTTCCTGTTTCGCGGTACCGGGCACGCTCGCGCAACGCGGCGCACGGAAGCGGCAGTACTGCGAAGCAGCGTCATCGGGCCATCCTCGCCACGATAACGACGCACTGCGGCAACGGCAAAAAAAAATGGGCGCCAACACGCCCATCTCTTTTTACCGGTGGTCGCGCCTCGAGCCGCACCTTAACTGATAAGACGTGTGCCCAGCGACTGCAAAATTATAGCGTTTTTTGCCGCTACCCGCAATCCACGCCACATATCGAAACCGAAACGTGGCCACGCGGTGACACGCGCGCGGCGCGTCGGCACGCCACGTCGCGCACGAGGGGCACCTCCAACAAGCACACGCTTAACGACCGCGCGGGCGCCCCCGTGGCGCACCGCCCTGCCGCGCGCCACCTTGGCGCGGCGCCGGCTGCGCACCGTGACCGCCTCGCGGCTTGCCCTTTTGCGCACGGTTGCCACCCTTGCCGGATGCCTGGTTGCCGTTGACGTCACGGTTATCGTGTTTGCCACCCGTCATATTGCCGTGCCCGTGCACGGCGGCAAAGCCGGTATACCCGGGCACCGGCGGCGTGGATGAAGTCCAGTTCGCGCCGCCGCGCGCACCGCGGCCAAAACGCCGCTGCGGGCCCGGCGCATCGTAGCTAATATAGCCGAGTGCCGTCTGCATCGGATCGGGTTGACGACGCGGCGCCGCCTTGCTGCGCTCCGCCTTGTCCTCGCCCGGCCCTTTCAGCCCGACAGCTGACAGCAACGCGCGCACCTGGTTGTCCTCAAGCTCCTCCCAGCGGCCACGCTTGAGGCCACGCGGCAGCAGGATCGGGCCATGGCGCGTGCGGATCAACCGGCTGACGGTCAGGCCCACGGCTTCGAACATGCGACGCACCTCGCGGTTGCGGCCTTCTGCAAGCGCCACGTGGTACCAGCGATTAGTGCCTTCGCCACCGCCATCCTGAATACGCAGGAAGCTCGCCGGACCGTCATCGAGCTCGACGCCGCTGAGCAGCTTCTGCCGCGCGCTCTCGGCCAATTCGCCGATGACCCGCACCGCATATTCGCGCTCAACCTGGTAGCGCGGATGCATGAAGCGGTTCGCGAGGTCACCGGACGTAGTCAACAACAATAAGCCTTCGGTATTGAAATCCAGCCGACCGACGGCCAACCATTTCGCCGTCTTCATCGGCGGCAGCTTGTCGAACACCGACGGGCGACCTTCCGGATCTGCGTGGCTCACGATCTCGCCTGCCGGCTTGTGATAGATCAGCACGCGCGGCGGCTTGTTCGGCAGCTTGCGCTTGACCGGCTTGCCATTGATGCGTACCTGATCGGTTGGCATAATCCGCTGGCCGATGTGCGCCGGCTCGCCATTGACCGACACGCGCCCAGCAATAATCAATTCTTCCATTTCGCGACGCGAGCCCATGCCGGCCTCGGCAAGCACCTTGTGCAGCTTCGGCGCGTCGTCGTCGGCCGACAACGCGCGCTTGCCAGCCGGCACGCCGCCCTTGCGGCCGCGCCGCAGCATCGGCGCGCGCACACCGCCCGCACCGGTGTTGTCGGCATCGAACGCCGGCGACGTGACGTAGGCGAACACGTCGTTGTCACGCCCCCCGCCTTGCGGGGAACCGCCGGCTGGCGCCGCGCTGGCGTCACGCCTTGCGCGCGGCTCGCCACGAGGGGCGTCGGCATCGCGGCGCGCCTCAGGGTCACGCTTGGCGCCCTTGCCCTGACGCTTGTTGGTGGGGTCCTTGCGAGGCAGGCGGACATGCGCGACCACCTCGCCGTCGGGCGGCGCCTCAGTCACTGCGGCCGGCGCAGCATCGACGGCACCAATCGCCTTCGATTTGGCCACCGCGCGACGGCGAGCAATCAGGCTGCGCGGTCCACGGCGCAAACCGCGCCGTGGCCGCTCTTCGCCGTCGCCGCCTTCCGTGGCCGGCAGCACTGGCAAGGCGCGCTGGCCCGCATCGCGATCGTCCACGGCCGCCACGCGGGCAGGACCGGACTCGAGAGAATCGGGATCGTGGTTCTCGTTCAAAACAACCTCTGAGTGTCAGAATGCCGGCATGTGCCATTTGGCTGCGCCGGGGTCGGTGTACGTGTCACGTCAAACGTCGCGCGATATCGGGTCGCTCGGCGCCTGCTCATTAATCTTTTCGACGTCGCCAGGGGCGGCCGCCACTACCGGGTGCGCGTGCCCGTCGTGCTCGTCACCCCCGTCGGTATGGCTGTGCGCTGCTGGGGCATCTACCAGATCGTGCGCGGGCGGGACCGCACGCGTCTCGGCAGCATCACGGTGGCCCCCCACGGCCGGGACCGGGATCGCAGGCTCCGCAACGGTGCACGCCGCCTCGGCGATCTCGCCCCTCACAGGTTCTGGCGGGGGCGCCGCCCCCGAATCATCGCCTGCGGCATCGCGCGCCAACCCAGCTGCCTCACCGATCGCCGCAGCGCGACTCGGTTGCGCGTCGCCATCGGCAAACTCGATGGCGCGCTGCGCCAGCAGATCAGCCTGCCCCTGCGGGCTCGGGTTAGACAGCGGCGGCAACTCGTCCAGCGTGGCCATTCCGAGATCGTCCAGGAACTGCTTAGTCGTCGCGTACAGCGCCGGCCGCCCGGGCACGTCACGATGCCCGATCACCTCGATCCATCCACGGTCCTCCAATTGCTTGATGACCTGCGTATTGACCGTGACACCGCGAATCTCCTCGATATCGCCCCGCGTAACCGGCTGACGATACGCAATGATCGCGAGCGTCTCGAGCACTGCACGCGAATACTTTGGCGGCTTCTCCGGATTGAGCCGATCCAGAAATGCGCGCATTGCCGGACGGCTCTGAAATCGCCATCCAGTTGCCACCGATACCAACTCGACACCTCGATCGCGCCAGTCCGTCCGCAGGTCTTCGAGCAGCGCCCGAATCGTATCAGCCGAGATCGCGTCGGCAAACAGCCGGCGCATGTCGCTGACCCTGAGCGGCTCCTGCGCGCAAATCAAAGCAGTCTCGAGGACGATTTTCGCCTCTTGGGTATTCATTCAGCTGGACCAGACCTGTTTGGTCAATGAACCGGATCAAAAGCGCCTGAACAACGCGCATGACGAAAGACCGCGCTCGCCCGCTTCTGGTCGATCATATTGATGGGAGCACGCCCGGGGGTTGGCAGAATGACCACGGACCACACCGCGCCGGGAAGCCAGAGGAATTCCGTAAGGAACCGCGTGACTGAACGTTATAGTACGCAAAAAAACACAACGCGTAAAGATAAAGGCACGCGCGCCGTGTGTCGTGCGCCATGCGCAGCGCGTCGCGAGGCCCGCTCATGTCAGATCCTCGGCCCGGGCGGGCAGCGTACGCACCAGTTCCCATACCGCCTGGGCGGCCGGCGACAGCGAGCGATCGCGACGGCGCACAAGCTCCACCGTGCGCTGCGCGCGCGGCACCAACGCACGCGCGACAAGCCCGGAATTGGCCGGCAACGGCAGCGACAGCCATGGCAGCACACTGATGCCTACGCCAGCCTCGACCACTCCGAACACCGTCGCCGAATGTCCCAACTCCTGTACGACCGGCGAGACGACGCCATGCTCGCGCAGCACCCGGTCGATGATCGGTCGGCTGCCCGACTCCGGGCCGAGCAGCACCAGCGACTCGCCGGCCAAAGCGCCCCATTGCACCTGCGTGCCGGCGGCCAGCCGGTGATTGGCCGGGCAGACGACGCAAAACGAGTCAGTCATCAACGGCTCGCCAATCAGTTCGTCGATCGCCAAACCGCCGACGATCACGCCAAAATCCACTTCGCCGGATTTCACTTTGCGCACCACGTCGCTTTGCACATCGTCACGCAGGCCAAGCTGAATATACGGGAATTGTTGCTGGCAGCGGGCAACGACGCGAGGCATCAGCCGGCACGCAATGGTCGGGCTTGCGGCCACGATCACCCGGCCGCGCCGCTGCTCGCTGATCTCCCGTATCTCCCGCAGCACTTGATCTAGGTCAGACAGCAGCCGCGACACGCCGCCCAGCAGATTCGTGCCCGCGTCCGTCGGACGGACCTCGCGTGTCGTGCGGTCGACCAGCTTTAATCCCAGTTCGATCTCCAGCTCGCGCACGCAGCGGCTGACGGCCGATTGCGTCAAGCCGATTTCATCGCCTGCCCGGCTGAAACTTTGCAGACGCGCGACTTCGATGAAGACCCGGAGTTGCCTGAGCGTTACATTCATTGATTGAATTCATCAATACGCGCAATGATGCAAATCATACGCCGAACTCGCGCGCCGCTATGTTGCGCGAGTTGCGCCGCCATGACGGCGGCGCAGCGAGCCTGCTGCGCCACGCAATGTACGGCGGTGCCCCATCGGACGTCGATGCTCACCAACATGGCGCCGTGTGCCGGTGATTGGTGATTGGTGATTGTCCTGATTCCTTATCAGGCCATTCCGTATTGAGATACACAACTAGCCGGACATACATTCCAGCTGCCGTCACGGCCGCCCGCCGTGGCTGGCGCTGCAGCGTCTGCATGCCGGTCCAATGGCACGGTTTCTGCCTTTGTTATACGCACCAGCCTAGCCAAGGCAGCGACCCAAGCGACGCCCGCTTCCAAGGGGACCAACGCCCCGCTGCCAGGGTGGTGGATCAAGGTGCGCGGTGCGGGGCAGTACACCGGGGTTTGCTTCGTTGAGGTGAAACGATGATGCTGTTCGACGACTTAAAAGATCACGAGTGGGCGCTGGTTGAGGCGCTGTTCTGCGAGGAGCCAGCGCGCGTCGAACGTCGCGGCCGGCCTCGCGTCGAGCCGCGCGCCGTGGTCAATGCCGTGCTCTGGGTCTTATCAACCGGGGAAGGATGGTCCAAGCTGCCCGGTCGCTATCCGTCACCGCCGACCTGTCGCCGGCGCTTCGACGAGTGGCAGGCTGACGGCACGCTAGCCGAGATCGTGCGCCGCCTTGTCGGCGCTGGGCGCCCAATCACGTTGCGCGGCCGCATCGGCGCGTCGGCCGTCAAGCCCCCCGCGCCACCGAGCCGCGATCGGCTGCGTGGCGCGTTCTGGACCAATCCGGAGTCGTGGCGCGCGCCAGCGAAGATAGCCTGACTGGACTGACACTCGCAGATCCGCTCGCGTGCCGGGCGGATTGCTTTTACAGGCGCGGCGCGCGCGCCTACTCGGACCGCGAAACGGCGGCTTGTTTCAGTGCGTTTCACGCCACGGGCTGCCCCTCGCGCGGTTGTCCCTCGTCACTGCTAGGCGGCCTGAGGCGGCGCCACCGGTACGCTGACCCGACAGCGCGCTTGATTGTCCGGCTGACACGGGAAACATTCATTTACTTTTATTTACAGCGGCCTTTCTCCCCCACGCTTATCGTGGAATCAAAGTAATAGACGCCACCTCGATCGACCCTAGGGAGCAACAATGAGCGTGAAGGTCCAGACCGTCTGCGGCATAGCACTATGGTCAATCGGCGCGGCCGCGGCCGCAGGATGGTTGGACAGCGGCTACCACAGCGCCGGTGCAGTCGCGCGCGCCAGCCGTCCCGAGCGCGTCGAGCGCAGCGCGTACCTGCCCGAGCCGTTGACTCCGCCGGTACCGCGAGGCGATCTACGCAGCGATATCCAAAGCAACGCTTGGCGGCTCGCTCCCATTTGTACATTCCGCACGCGCGGGAACCTGCGCGCGCCCCCTCTGTCCGACACTATGCCATGAGCACAGCGTGGCAATGAGTAACATCCGGTATGTTCCCGTATCCGCGCGGATACGGGCTTTTTCCACTGCCCTGCCCTCGGCAAGCCGCGCTGCGCGATGCGCCCCACCTTCACGGCTGAGGGTCGGCGTGCGCGAGCAGCGACGCGGTCGCGTCACACGCATAACGCAGCTCACGCTCGACAGGCCATGCAGGTAGGCGCGCACGGCGCTCCAGTCGCCCCAGCTCCGTCTTGCCCCGAGCGCTGAGCACCGCAATATCCACGGGCGCGTGGTAGCCCGGCACGAGCGGTGAAGGTTGCCGTGCGGTACCGATCAGCCCCTGCTCGCGCAGGAACTCGAACACTCGCGGACGACGCGGCCAAGGCACCTGCCGGTATTGTGCGCGCCGCAGACCTTCCAGCACGGCCTCGTTCGTATAATCCATCCCGCCCTCCACGTTGGCGCCGGCCAGCGTGGCCGGCGCATTCGACATGTCCGCTTATAATCGTCGCGCCGCGGTCGCGCCGCGACCAGCTGGGCACCGTCACCGGCGCGGCTCGACCTGGCGGACGGCGGACCCTTGACACTCACCGTCTGAACTCGATCGCCTTAGCCGGCACGAAGCCGGCCGGGACGATGCCTGAAACGATACTTCCATGCTCGTTGCATTCGTTGCATTCCTCTGGCTCGTCGCCATCGCCATATCGCGCCGCCACCGCCGTACGACCTGCGTCGCGGCGGCGTTGTTCGCCTACCTGCTGTGCGCCGGATGGCTCGGCGAACCGGCGCTGCACGCACTAGAAACCCGTGTGCCAGCCGCAAGTCCCCCGCGCTATGCCGGCAACGTCGCGATCGTGCTGCTTGGCAGCGGCACTGAATATGACGGTGCGCATCGGCTGGTGCCAAAGTTCGACGCGTGGCGACGCATCGACGCAGCAGCCGCGCAATTCACACTATGCCGTGCGCAGCGCGCGCAGTGCACGCTGGTGATAAGCGGCGGCAATCCTCAAAAACACGAGCACAGCGAAGCGGTCAACTATCGACCGCATCTGGTATCGCACGGAGTGCCGGCATCCAACATCGTGCTCGAGCCCGACAGCCTGAACACTTACGAAAACGCCCGCAACACCGGCGCGATCCTGCGCCGACACCATTATGACCAGATCGTGCTGATCACGTCAGCGTACCACTTGCCACGCGCGCTGCTCGACTTTCACCACTTCGGCATCAATGCCGTGCCGTTCGCATCCAACCACAGATGGCGGCGCCCAGGCTGGCGGCCGCACCTCGCCCATGTCATTAACACCCGCATCGCGTGGCACGAATGGATCGGCCTTGCGCAGTTTTACGTCTACCGGCGGATCGGGTGGTTCTGATGGCTCCAGACCGATCCCAATAGTATGCGCGGAAAAATGACTGCCGAATCGAATTTGTTGTGTCCGCGATATGCAACAAGATGTCACGTCACGACAAGGTCGTTACAATGTCGCTGCGGATAGCCTGTTTACTGGCTAGAATGCGTGCTCTGCCGGATAGTATGGCACTTCCGGTCATGGGCCCGAGAACGCTGTCACTCTACGGAGATAAAGATGAAGAAAGTGTCCCTGGCATTGCTCGTTTCCTTGTTTGCCGCAACGGCATATGCGCAGACCGATCGCGGTGTGACGATGAGCACCGACCCGGCCAAGGCGGCCGACGTCGAACAGCGCGCCCAGGCGCTGGAAACTGCCCAATCGGAAGCCCCAGCAGCGCCAGCACCCACGCACGCACCGGCCAAGCATCGCAAGGCTGTCCAGCATCATAAGGCCAGGCACGCGGCCGGGCACGCGCAGCAGGCCTCCGAGGCTGGCGCTGCTGCATCGTCGGCCGCACACCAGTAACAGCTGCAACTGGCGTGCGGCGCGACATACCGCGCGCTGAGGTGCCATCGGGCCGAAGCCTCGCGGGCTTCGGCTTTTTTATGGGCGTCGGTTTCGTGTTACAGTCCCGCGCCCGATGCACAAGCGCAACGACATAGAGGATGGTGTGAATCATATCGAACTCGAAATCGAATGGACCGAGGCAGCCTCGAAAAAAATCGAGAAGCTGATGCCGCGCACCACACGCGGTGATGAGCCATACATCGCGCTGCCACCGATCGAATGCCTACCCGTTGAGGGTGACGTGTTGTTTCTGGGCCCGCCGGGCAAACAGCAGCCGTTCATCGTCGCGGAGCGGCAGTATCACCACGAGGGTGAAGCGGACTGGACGATCATCTTGATTCTGGACGTCGTCGACGCGCACTGACGCGTGTGCCGCCGCCCCGGTCAACGCGGAAAAACTCCCTTGCAGTACGAGGCGAGGACAAAACCGTCGCGTGACGAGGATAAACAGCGGCGTCATCGGCGCCTGCCTCGACCCGGGCAAGGCGCCGGGCTTGGCGGTTGGCGCAACCGCGTCGAGTACGCGCCGCCATAGCCCGGGAGGAAACCTTGCCCGGCAGGCAGCCCATTCGACGACGAGGCGGGGGTCGGCTGGCACGACAGCGCCAGCCGTTACGGCGTCACATGACGTCATGGCCTACGCACGGCCTGGCGCGGACTGCAAAAAGTGGCGTGCCGTGCGCACGCCGCTCGGGATGACGCTCAGCGCGGCTAGTTGATTAGCCGCGGCAGGGTCAGCGCAGTGGGTCGATCAGCAGCGACAGAATCTGGCGTGCCTGCTTCGAATCGTCGATCTGTCCGCTCTCGTCCACAATCGCGACCCTCGTCTGCGTCTCGGTCAGCGCGCGCACATTCACACGGTACTGCTTCGCCGCCTTTTCCTTGCGGCCATGGAATACTTGGCTCCAGAAGCCCTGTTTGGCCGAACTTAAGTCGTTCGGATCCACATAACGAATGAAATACAGGCCACGCGTGCGATCGCGGTCATCGACCGTGAAATTGTTCCGGTCCAATGCCACGCCGACCCGCAGCCACGCATCGTCGTAAGGCTCGGCAAGCGTAATGTCGGTCGGCCCGCTCGGCGTCGCGGCAGCCCCCGACGCCTTGCGCGCTGCCTGCGATGCATTGGCCACCGCGTCGGCGGCCTTGGGCGCAGATGCGGCCACCGGCTCCGCGACCGGCAACGCATCGCCCTGCTGGTTACGTGCCACCGCTTGCATCAACCGCTTCAGGTACTCGGCCTCCAGCGCCGGATCATTCGGCCGATCCTCCCACCGGCTTTGCTCGTTGTTCGAGCCGAACAACTGCTCATGCAATCCGCGCTGGCTGATGAACACATACGTTCCGCCGTTTGGCGCGTTTTCAAGCCGCGTGCGGTACTTGTCGCGCAGGCCGGTCGTGTAGCCGGTGCCCAGCGCCTTGGACAACGTATTGCGGATCAGGCCATCCGGCACCTGCGGATGGGTTTCGTACCAGTCCGTCTCCATGATCCCGCGATCGCGCGCGTCCAGCGACAGCACGAAGCCCTGCTCCTGCCAAAAACGCCGCACCTGTGGCCACACTTGCGCGGGTGCCTGCTTGTCGATCACCAACCAGCGCTGCGTGCCCTCGCGCTGGATATGCATGCCCTGCACCGGTGGCAGCACCGCGTCGCCCACCGACGCAGGCGCCGATTGCTGCACCTGCTGCAATCTGGACAGCGACGCTGAGCCGCCTTGAGGCGGCAGCGAACGCTGATCAGCGATCTCGTGAGTCATGTCCGGAGGCACGATTAGCGACGACGCCTTTGCCCGCGTGGCACGCTTGTAGTCGATAGCCTGTGGATGGGGTGAACTGCAGGCCGCCACGGCGCCGGCAATGATGGCACCCGCAACAAAGCGCGAGATGAGACGGGTTTGAATCAATTTCATGGAATCCTTTCCGCATGCGCCCGGACCAATGCCCGGCAATCAGCCGGCCATTGTACCGATCTCTTTTCGCAAGGTACAAAAATGACGCGCGATGACGCGCGAACCGTGCTGCCGGCTCGACGCGTCAGGGGTGCACAAGCGACTCGCGCTATGAGCGGCCGGCCCGCGCTGGCGGGGCGACACCCGCCAGCGTGGCGGCCCGCGCGCGCCGCGCGGGGGGGCGACGCGGTGGCAGCGTTGACAGGCGCATCATGTGCCGCAGCGCCATCAGGCCGCCGATCGTTTCGATGATGGCCGCGGGCACCCACATAATCAGCCCACCCAGGCTTTGATCCAGCGCCGGCGACAGGTCCATGGCGCGACCGCACAACGTGAAGATCGGATACAGGTCGCGCGAGGAAAACGTGATGACCGCACCGGCCAAAAGCTGGGGCGTCATCGTGATGACCGGCGACAACACCCGCATGCCCGGCTTTACCCGGCTGGGCGGGCTCGGGCGATGATCCAGCAGCATCCACCAATACAGCAGACCACTGACCGTCACCGACCAGTTCATGAACAAGTAGATGCGCCAGTCGAGCATCGAAATGAACTGCACGGACGGAATGAGCCAGAAAAGCACCGAAATCACGAACGCCAACGAGATGAACGCCGGGTTGAGCAGCACGGCGCCGGCTATGCGCGACGCACGCCGCCGGGCCGCCCGGTGCAGCATGCCGCGCCAATGCAACGGCATGCCGGCACGCATCACGCTGCCGGGATAGGCGGACATGACCAGCAGCGGTGCCAGGTGATGCAGCACCAAGTGCTGGAGCCGGTGGACGAAGAATTGATGCTCGGCGTAATAGTCCACTCGCGTGTGCAGCGCGACATACAGCAGCACGAGACCCGTCCAGAACGCTGCCTGGCGCGCGATGCTCACACGTTGGCGCAGCGTGCCGCGCGCAAACAGCACGGCGGCCGCGATAAAGATGAACACCAGCCCAAACGAGGGCTCCCACGGTTCCAGGAAACGAAGCAACGAGGACATGATAAGGCGGAACGATGCAGCACACGCCAGCGGCGCCGGCCGGTAAAAAGCGGCACCATCTTAACAGCAAAGCGAACCACAGCAGGTTCAGGTTCACGCGATGGTCCTAAAATAGAGGATCTTTTGTCGACAAGGTGTCCCTATTTGAGATGCGCACGCCTGCAAAAAGACCTGCAGGGCCGAGCGAACCAGCCCCCCCCGATAGTCGTGCAACCGTCGGGGCGGACTGGCCTGTGCCGCTGTCCGGGCACGCCGAGCCCAACGCGCCAGTGCGCGACTTCGCCACATTGCGCCGTGCATTGGCCGTGCTGCTGATTGCTACCGTCGTGCTGCCGGCGGGGTTCCTGCTGTACTACGGTATAACCAGTTGGCACAAGGCGCTGGACGACGCCAGTGGATTCGCCACACGCTCGTCGCGGATCACCGAGGAACAGGCGCTGAAGGTATTCGAGCTCAATGAAGTGATCCGGGACAGGGTCCTGCAGGCGATCTACGATGCCGAATCCCATGGCGGTACGTTGGGCGGTTACGCAATGACCACCAAGCTGCGCTCAATTGCAGCACCTTTCGATCATTTGGCTGCGGTAAGCGTGTACGATGCAAGTGGCCGGCTCGTGGTCACTAACGATCCCTATTTGGGCGTGCCGCGCAGTCTTGCGCAGACCGATGCATTCCGCAACGCCGCTCGGTGGAACCAGGGCGACTACGTGACCGAGGCGATCCCGTTGCGGGGACACCGTGACCGCATCTTCGATGTCATCACGCCGCGCCATGCCAGCGATGGCTCATTTGCCGGCGTCGTCGCCCTGTCAATCCGCGCATCGTACTTCGAGGACTTCTATCGTGAGCTTGTGACCGGCAGCCACATCGGCCAGCTCGCGCTGATGCGCAATGATGGCACGTTGCTCGCCCGCTATCCGCCGCCCGTGCCCGGCGACATCGAGCCGCCGGTGCCGCGCGGCGTGCTGGCCGCGCAATTGGGCGGCACCGAGCGGGTCCACCTGGCCGATACGCAGGCGATCATTGGCTACCGGCGCGTGGGCTCGCGGGACGTCTACGTCACTGACTACCTGCGACTGGACCAGGTGTTCTCGCGTTGGCTCGCTCGCACCGCAATCGTCACCGGCTTTTCGGTCGTGCCCAGCATCGCGTTGTTCCTGGTGGCGTTCGTCGCGCTGCGCCGCCTCGATAGCGAGGAAAAAGCATGGCGTCAATGGCAAGCGGAGGCCTCGCTGCGGCGTGCGGCCGAGGAAGACTATCGGCACGCGCTAAAAATGGAATCGCTGGGCCGACTGACCGGCAGCGTCGCGCACGACTTCAACAACCTGCTGATGGTGCTGTCCGCGAATGCGCGGCTAATCCGTCTAAAGATGGGCGAGGGCAACATGGCAAAGCAGTGGCGGGCCATTGAGCGAGCCGTGCACACAGGCGAAGCCCTGACCCGTCGTTTGCTCAGCATCTCGCGCAAGCAGCCTACGCGGGCCGAGCGGATCGACCTGCGCAGCCGTCTGGCCGAGTGGAAGGGGCTGATCGAGGCGTCCGCCGGCCCGCAGTGCGACGTGCGCATCGCGGTGCCTGACAGCGTATGGCCCGTGCTGGCGGACCCCACCGACCTGCAACTTGCGCTGATCAACCTGGTCGCCAACGCGCGCGACGCGCTACCGGCCGGCGGCCGGATCGCCATTTCGGCCAACAACCACCAGGCGGCACACGAGCGCGCCGGCGCGGCGCCGACAGCCGAAGCAGATCGGGTGCGTCTCGCGGTGAGCGACAATGGTTGCGGGATGAGCGCCGACGTGGTGGCGCGCGCGTTCGAGCCATTTTTCACGACCAAGGAACTCGGTAAGGGCACCGGCCTCGGGCTGCCGCAAGTCTACGGCTTCTGCCAGCAGGCCGGCGGCGATGCACAGATCATGAGCCATCCTGGCGTGGGCACGACAGTCGCCTTGTTCCTGCCGGCGGCGACCGCCGAAGCCGAGGCACCCGTCCACGCCGGGCTGCACGCCGCCGAACGCGACAGGGCTGCTTCGCGTCCATTGGCGTCTGACGGCGAGACTCCCACACCGGCACCCGGTGAACCCTTGTCGCGGCCATCGCCCACCACGGCGCCAGCGGACGCCAACGCGGTCCCCGACGGCCGGCCGAGCCGCGCGGCGCGCGCGCGCCACGCCTTGACCGGCATGACCGGGCTGGAACTCCTGCTGGTGGAGGACGATAACGAGGTTGCCGAGGCGACGGCGGCGGTGCTGAACCTGGATGGTCATCGCGTCACCACCGCGCCGGACGCTCATTCAGCTCTGCAGATCTACCAGCGGCACGCGCGATACGATGCGGTGATCAGTGACGTGACCATGCCCGGCCCGATGAACGGCATCGACCTGGCCATCGCGCTGCGCGATGCGGACCCCAGCTTACCCGTGATTCTGGTCACTGGGCACACCGACAAGTTAAGTCTGGCGCAACAGGAAGGCCTGCTGGTGCTGCCCAAGCCGGTCAATTTCGACGTGCTGCGCTCCGCACTGCCTCACGCGGCATGACGCTGGCTTATGCCAGCGGCTTCTATTACGCGGCGCCCCGCAGAAATGCCACCAGCTCGCGGTTGTACGTGTCACGTTGTTCGATGTTTGAGAGATGCGATGCATTGAGTTCGAGATACTGGGCCCCCTGGATCGCCGCGGCCATCGCCCGGCCCTGCTCCGGGCTCGTCGCAACATCGTGCGTGCCGGCGATGACCAACGTCGGCACGGTGACGCGGCCTAATTCGTCACGCAAGTGCGCATCGCGTACCGCCTCACAGTTTGCAACATACCCCTCGGGGTCGGTAGCCACCAGTTGCGCGCGCAACGGCGCTAGCTGCGCGGCTTGCTGCTTGCGCAATCCCGGCGTAAACCAACGCTCGATGGCCGCGTCGGCCAAGCCGGCCATGCCTTCGCTGCGCGCTTTCGCGATGCGCGAGTTCCACACCTGCGGCGAGCCGATCTTGGATGCCGTGTTCGACAACACCAGCCGGATGAGCCGGTCGCCATGGCGCGCGCCCAGCGCGATGCCAATCTGCCCGCCCATCGACAAACCGCAAAAGTGCGCACGCTGGATGCTCAACGTATCCAGCAGCGCGACCACGTCATCGGCCAGCCGTCCGATTGTATAGGGCCCCGGCGGCGTATCCGACTGCCCGTGTCCGCGCGTATCGTAACGCAGCACGCGAAAATGCGCGCTTAGCGCCGGGACTTGGGCATCCCACATCGCCAGCTGCGTGCCCAGCGAATTGGACAGCACGACCCACGGCGCATCGGTATGCTCGGCGCCGTCAATACGGTAATGCAAGTGAATGCCGTCGATCGACGCCAATGGCATGATGGGTTCCTCGTCAGTCATTCAGATAATGGGCCGGCGGGCCGCACGCTCACTGCGACACATTGGAGTGCGCCGACTTCACACGCGCTCGAGCGCCATCGCGATGCCCTGGCCAACGCCGATGCACATCGTCGCAAGTGCGAAGCGCCCGGCCCGTCGCCGCAATTCGTAGGTGGCCGCCAGCGTCATGACGCGCCGCGTTGCACCTGCCCATCGCGGCGGTGTTCGCGCAACTGTGCGATGGCCTGCTTGATCTGGGCCTTGTCGGTCAGCGTTCGCACCGCCGAAGACCCAAGCAAGAGCGCACGATGCAACAAACGACATCCTCGAATCCGAGAGTCTCCGCCAAAGGACCGGAGTCTGACGCCAGACGACCCGCCGGTGGCGAACGCCCGGGCGACTCATACGTGCAGTCGTTCGCACGCGGACTGGCGGTGATCCGCTCGTTCGACGCAACGCGGGCGCAGCAGACGCTGACCGACGTTGCGGCCGCCACCGGCCTGACGCGCGCAGGAGCACGGCGCATCCTGCTGACGCTGCAAACGCTGGGCTACGTTGAGACACAGGGGCGGCTGTTCCGGCTCACACCAAAGATTCTCGACCTGGGGTTCGCCTACCTGACTTCGATGCCGTTCTGGAACCTGGCCGAGCCGGTCATCGAATCATTGGCCGCCACCGTCCACGAAAGCTGCTCGGCCGCAGTACTCGACCACACCGACATCGTCTACGTGCTGCGCGTGCCGACACACTCGATCATCACAATCAACTTGTCGATCGGCAGCCGCCTGCCGGCGTATTGCACGTCAATGGGCCGCGTGCTGCTGTCGGGATTGCCGCACGAGCGCATCGACCAGATACTGGATGCATCACCGCTTACGCAACGCACGCCGCGCACGCTGACCGACAAGGCCCAGATCAAGCAGGCCATCGCACAGGTGCGCGAACAAGGCTGGTCCATCGTTGACCAGGAGTTGGAAACGGGCCTGATTTCGATGTCAGCGCCGATTCGTGACCGTCAGCAGCGCATCATCGCCGCGATGAATATCAGCGGCAATGCACAACAACAATCGGCAATTCAGATGACCCAATCATGTCTTGCGCCGCTGCTCGACGCGGCGCAACGCGTCTGCGAGTTGATCGCACGACGTGGCTGAGCGTGCGATGCGCGGGGGCGTGCAAAAATCCGAATAACCATGCACCATAAGGGTTGCTCAACCGGCCCGCGACACGCACGCATCATGACAACCACGGCTTCTTCCGCGGCCTCCGCCGCATCCGCCTCTATGCTGGACATGATCATTTTCGGCGGGGGCGGCGATCTGTCGGCCCGCAAATTGCTCCCGGCGCTGTACATGGCGCATCTGCACGGCAACCTGCCAGCCGATACCCGGATCATCGCGATCGGCCGCAAGCACTTCTCGCGCGACCAGTACCTTGCGTTCATCGACGAGCGCTCACGGCCGTTCGTCGACAGCAGTGCGCTGGATAAGCAGGCGTGGGACCGCTTCCTAGCGTTGTTCGACTACGTGCGGATCGATGTCGGCTCATCAGCCGACTACGCCCACCTCGTCGCGACGTCCCGCCCCGAAGCGCAGCGCGTGTTCTATCTGGCCACCTCACCTGAACTATTCACGACGATCTGCGATAACCTCGCCGCGTGCGGGCTAGTCAACGAACAATCGCGCGTCGTGCTCGAAAAACCGTTGGGACACGACCTCGCGTCGGCACGTGCGATTAACGCGTCGGTCGGCCAGCACTTTGCCGAATCGCAGATCTACCGGATCGACCATTATTTGGGCAAGGAGACCGTGCAGAACCTGATGGTGCTGCGCTTTGGCAACGCGATTTTTGGGCCACTGTGGCAAGCGCCGTACATCAAGAACGTGCAAATCACGGTCGCCGAGACCGTGGGCGTCGGCAGCCGGGCCGGTTTCTATGACCAGACCGGCGCGCTGCGCGACATGGTGCAAAACCACCTGCTGCAGTTGCTGTGCATCGTGGCAATGGAGCCGCCCGTGTCGCTCGATCCCGATGCGGTACGGGACGAAAAACTCAAGGTGTTGCGTTCGCTGCGTCCGATGACGGTCTCGGACATCGCCCGCGACACGGTGCGCGGCCAATACACCGCGGGCGCGATCGGTGGGGAGCCGGTCAAAGGCTATCTCGAGGAAGACAACGTGCCGCCAGGCAGCCGCACGGAGACGTTTGTCGCACTGCGCGCGCGCATCAACAACTGGCGCTGGGCCAATGTACCGTTCTTCCTGCGCACCGGCAAGCGGATGCCGAAGCGGCGTTCTGAAATTGTTATTGATTTCGCCGACTTACCTTTCTCGATCATCCCGAACGGGCCGCGCAACTACGGTAATCGGCTGGTCATCCAACTGCAGCCGGAGGAATCAATCCAGTTGCAAATGCTTGCGAAGGAACCGGGCAGCGGCATGCACATGCTGCCGGTCAATTTGAACTTGGACTTGCAGCAAGCGTTCACGGGGCGCCGCGCCGAAGCCTACGAACGGCTGCTGATCGACGTGATCCGGGGGCGCCTGACCCATTTCATGCGCCGCGATGAATTGGAAGCCGCTTGGGCCTGGGTCGAGCCGATCCTGGCGGGCTGGCGCGAACTAGACGAGCGCCCTCGCACCTATACGGCCGGCACCTACGGGCCCGCCGCTTCGTCCGCGCTGATGGCCCACGACAATATGTCGTGGGCAGAAGAAATGTGACGCAGCGGACGGCGGACGGGTGTTTCAGGTAAGTGTTTCGGGCGGGTGCTTCGGGCGGGTGGTTGGGCTGGTGCCCCGCCAGCAGTTGACCCGCTGCGCCGCGATGGTCGACCCGCTGCCCGGCTGGTAGTCGGGCCGCTGCCTGCCCGCCTAGCGGCGGCCCTCCGGCTCGACCTTCCACCAGCGTGGCAGCAACGCACGCACGTCGCGCCGCATGAAGCGGTCATCCAGCAGGTGCACGACGCCACGGTCCGTCTCGCTGCGGATCACGCGGCCTGCGGCCTGCACTACTTTCTGCACTCCCGGAAATAAATACGTATAGTCGAATCCGGCATTGAACAACCGCTGCATCCGCTCGCGCAACTGTTCGTTTACCGCATTGATCTGCGGCATTCCAAGCGTGGCGATAAACGTGCCAACCAGCCGCGTGCCGGGCAGATCGATGCCCTCGGCAAATGCACCGCCGAGCACGGCGAATCCGATGCCGCGGCCATGCGGCTCGAAGCGGGCGATGAAGGCACGCTGTGCCGGCTCGTCCATCGCCCGGGCCTGCCGCCACACCGGAATCGACGGATGCGTAGCGCTGAACAGCGCAGCCGCCTGTTCCAGATATTCAAAGCTACTGAAAAAGCACAGATAGTTGCCGGGCAGTGCTGCATACTGCGAAGCAATCCGCTCAACCAACGCGCCAAGCGACGCTTGGCGGTCCCGATAGCGGGTCGAGATCGACGGCGTCACGTATACGGCAAGTTGCTCTGCGCTGAACGGACTGTTGACGTCGACATTGACAGTATCATCCGGTAATCCGAGCAGGTCGCGGTAGAAGCGCGCAGGCCACAGTGTCGCGGAAAAAAGCGTCATCGAATGGGCTGCCGCCACACGCGCGCGCAATGCCGCCGCCGGCACGACATTGCGGATGCACAACGTCGAGCGCCACGTGGCGCGCGCCGCGGCCCCCTCCAGCGTGGCCAATGTGACGTCGAACATCCAGTGCTCGTCGAAACGCTCAGCGATGCGCAGGAAGTGGATCGCATCAAGATAGAAGCGCTCCAGTCGCACGTCCGGCACAAGTTGTGGCTCGGCCAGATGCTCGCCGATCGCACCAACGGCACGCTGCAGCGCGCATAGCCATGCATCGGGTAGCATGTCAGCGGCACGGTACGGTTCGGCTTGCGCGCGATTCAGCGTGTTCCAGCATCGCTGCAAGCGACGCAGTGCGGTGCCCAGCGTGCCGCGCGCGCCACGAGCAAGTTGGGCCAGTTCCCCCTGCTCGAGCGTGGCCGAGTACATCGCCCGCGCCCGTTCGGGCAAATTGTGCGCCTCGTCCACCAGTACAGCGGCCCGCCACTGATTTTGCACGGTCAACGCAAACAGGGGGGCACCGGTGTCGAAATAGTAGTTGTAATCGCCGACAATCACATCAGCCCAGCGCACCAATTCCTGGCCCAGATAGTACGGGCACACGCGATAGGTCAAGCCCACTTCGCGCAGCGCGCCGCGATCGAGCCAGTAACTTGTCAACGCCGCCTCGCGGGCAGCCGGCAACCGATCGTAGAAGCCTTGCGCGAGCGTGCATGCCTGCCCGTTACACGCATTACCCGGATACTCGCACGCCTTGTCGCGCGCGACCAGTTCAACCACGCGCAGCGGCAGTGCGGAGGCAGGCCTTGGCGCATGCGCGCCGATGCCTGTGCACCCGACTATCCCGGATCCGGCCCGCGCTGATTCTGCTGATTCTGCTGGCTCTACTGGCTCTGCTAGTCCTGCTGGTTCCGTTGACCGTCGCGGTCCCACTGCGCCACGCGTCAAGGCCTGCAGCGCATCCAATGCCAGTTGCCGCCCCGGACTCTTCGCGCTCAAAAAAAACACTTTGTCGATCGATGCTCGCGGACAGGCCTTGAGCAGCGGAAACAGCGTACCGAGCGTCTTGCCGATACCCGTCGGTGCTTGCGCAAGCAGCACACGGGCGCCGCGCGCCGCGCGGTAGACCGCCTCGGCAAGCTCGCGCTGGCCAGCACGAAACGCTGGGAAAGGCAACTGTAAACCGTGCAGCATTGCATCGCGCGCGGTGCGGTGTGCCCGTTCCTGAGCCGCCCAGTCAATAAAGCGTGCACATTGCTGCTCGAACGCCGCTTTCAACGCAGCGGCACTTGCCGTCTCGGTCAGCACGGTTTCGTGCCCAGTCGTGATGTCGTAATACACGAGTGCGAGTTCGATCGACGGCACGTGCGCCTGCTGACAGAACAGCCAGCCGTACACCCGCAACTGCGCCCAATGCAGCGCGCGGTGATTGTCCGGCATCGCGTCCAGTTCGCCGCGATACGTCTTGATTTCCTCGAGTCGACCCCGTTGCGGATCGTAGCCGTCCGCGCGACCGCGCACCGTCAGTTCCCGATACTCGCCCGTGACGCTGATTTCCGTTTGGTAGTCCGCATGGCGGCGGCTCGCAACGACGCGATGGCCGATCCTGCCCTCCTCGGCGCTGGGAGACGGCGTGAACCGCAGGTCCAGGTCGCCTTGCTTCGCCGTGAATTCGCACAATGCGCGCACGGCAATCACATAGCGCATCACACCGTCCACTGCGCTGGCGCGCTGACGCCGTCCGAGATCACATTGTCGAGTGTGGCGGGCGCCGCCGGCATGCTATCCCTGTCGTCGAGCCACCGCACGTGCGCGACGCTGACCGGCAGCCCCTTTTCGTGTGCGTAGGCGAGCCAGCGCAACTGATTATCCTGCAACCGGTCGCCGGGCCCTTTCACCTCGATTAGTTCATATGAACGCACGGCCGGCACGAATCGGACCAAATCCGGAAATCCAGAACGGTTCTGCGAGACGTCCCACAGCAACCGCTCGAACCATAGCTTCAGGTGGGCGGCCGGCATGCAGTCCAGCGCGAGCGTCAACAATGCGGGGTCAAATACGCCCCAGGCCACGAACGGCGATTGGATTCCAGCCTTCGCGACAAAATTATCCTCGATCGTGCGTCGATAGCGACCATCGTCGAGCTGTTGCAGGCAGGCATCGAACAGCGCCTGACGACGCGCGACGAACGTCGGCGCGTCCAGGTCCGCTGGCCCGCGCTGAAACGGATGAAAGAACGCGCCGGGTATCGGTGCGAATATTACCTGCCAGCACAACAGGCCAAACAAGGTGTTGATCAATGCATTTTCAACATAGAACACCGGCGCCTCTGGGCGATGCAGGTGAGCGCACAATACGTGCTCGACCCGCCTCGGCGCGGCGGGCAGGGGCAAGAGCCAGTCGCTGCGCGAGATCGGCGTTGCCGATGTCTGTGTCTGTGTCTGTGTCTGTGTCTGTGTCTGTGTCTGTGTCTGTGTCTGTGTCTGTGTCTGTGTCTGTGTCTGTGTCTGGGTCTGGGTCTGGGTCTGGGTCTGGGTCTGGGTCTGGGTCTGGGTCTGGGTCTGGGTCTGGGTCTGGGTCTGGGTCTGGGTCGATGCCGATGCCGATGCCGATGCCGATGCCGATGCCGATGCCGATAAATTAGATTGTGGTGAAGGTACGCGATGCCGGCCGGATGGCTGCTCGCCACATGCCGCTTGCATCGGCAGCGGCGAGTGCTGTCGTGCGGCGCGCGGCACGCGCTGTAGCCGCGCAAGGGTACGCGCGGCACGCTGTGCCTCGACCTCGCTGACCGGCGTCCGTACGACTTGCGCAGCAAGCATCAACGCGTCGCCGCGGCGGCCGAGCGCCTCGAGCACGCGCACTCGCCGATAGCGGGCTTCCGGATATGTGCTCACCTCGTACGCATGCAGCGCGCGCGGCCAATCGCGTCGCCGTTCGCAGTGCTGGCCGATCCGAAACAATACTTTGGCGCGACGCATACCGAGCCAAGGATTCTCAGTCGGACATGCGCACGCCTGCGACAGCAATGCATCCAGCGTCGCGTCGTCAGGCGCCGCGTCCAATGCCTGACGACACGCATGCAACGAGAAGTAGGCATCGACATCTTCACGCCGTTGAAATGCACGGGACGACCCGTCCAAGCGCACGGCTTCGTAGCGGAAAACACCCAGGTCAGCCAGCACGAACTCCGACCAGTCCTGCCACAGGTTCCCGAAGAACATTAATCGAAGCCGTTCACACAGAGGCCCCAGCAGGAAGCGGACAACCTTTGCTGGCCCGTTCGGGCACCAGGCCGAATACGCCTGTTGTACACCGGGATACGCGGTGCGCAGTGCGTCAAGCAGCGCCGCCTTCGTGCCGCGCGCCGCCTTCGCCGTCTCGAAGCGGTGCTCGAGTTGGGCCTTGGTCGCCACAGTGAATAGTTCGTCAACCGACATCGGTGGATCAAGTTCGACCCAGCCTCGCGCGATCAATGGCCCGCATGCGGCAAGCGGCTCGCCGATCTCGGCATAACGCAGCTTGTCCGTGCGAAACAACGGTCCTTTGCGCATCAGCATCCGGACCAGCAGCGCGCGCGACGCGTGCGGCAACGGCTCGAACGCGTCGATAAAGGCTCGTTCTTGCTCGTCAAGCAGGTCATCGCATCGATCGCTCAACCACGCAATAGCGCGACGAAAGTTTGCGACATAGTAGAGCGGGTCCACGCCGCCGGCGGGAATCGCGTCCATCATCCAATCCTGTATAAATATACAGTACGAGATGATACCAGCGTCGGCCGCATCGGGTCACCCGCCATCACAGCAGTGTTCGTTAGCCGCCGATGATCAACCTCAGCCGCAAGGTAGCCGAACAGCGCGGCCGACAGCGCGCTGCGTCGTCGCCTCCTCGGAGACGACCAGTTTATCCTTATGGGGCGACTAGTTTGAGACTGACGAACGCGTGGTCATGCGGAAATAAATCGGACCGCTTGCACAGCGGCACAGCGGTGGGCGCAGCGTCATTGCGCCTGTCAGGCAACGGAGGATTGACGTGCGGTGCGCTGGGCAGCCGCTCGGAATGAGCGATTGTCGCCGTTTTGAGTGTGGGACGGATCGGGACTTTTCTGCATGCTGCACAGCGCCGGCACCATCGAGCTTGAAAACCCGGCCAGGGCTGGGCGTTGGCGCCGGGCAACAGCGCCAGCGCTGCCGTTGCGCTCTCGCGCATCGGCGCCCTGTCAGTGCACGACCCGTTCGAACACGAACTTGCCGTCCTCGAAGTCGACCGGGATCAGATCCTTCGGACCGAACCGGCCACCGAGGATCAGCTTGGCAATCGGATTCTCAATCTCCTGCTGGATCGTGCGCTTGAGCGGCCGCGCGCCAAACAGCGGATCGTAGCCGACCTTGCCGATGTGCTCGAGTGCCGCATCCGACACGTCCAGTTGCATGTCCATCTTCGCCAGGCGCTCGGTGAGCCGTTGCAGCTGGATCTTCGCGATCGAGCGAATATGGCTACGATCCAAGCCGTGGAAGACGACAACCTCGTCGATCCGATTCAGGAACTCGGGGCGGAAGTGCTGCTTGACCTCTTCCCAGACCGCATCGCGCACCGCCGCATGAGGCTCGCCGACCATCGACTGGATCTGCTGCGAGCCGAGATTCGACGTCATCACAATCACGGTGTTCTTGAAATCCACCGTACGGCCCTGGCCATCGGTCATGCGGCCGTCGTCGAGCACCTGCAGCAGCACGTTGAACACGTCCGAGTGCGCCTTCTCGATCTCATCGAGCAGGATCACACTGTACGGCTTGCGCCGCACGGCCTCGGTCAAGTAGCCGCCTTCCTCGTAGCCAACATAACCGGGTGGCGCACCGATCAGCCGCGCGACGCTGTGCTTTTCCATAAACTCGCTCATGTCGATGCGGATCAAGTGATCTTCGGCATCGAACAGGAATGCCGCCAGCGCCTTGCACAACTCGGTCTTGCCGACCCCCGTCGGGCCGAGGAACAGGAACGAGCCATAAGGCCGGTTCGGGTCGGCCAAACCCGCCCGCGAACGGCGAATCGCGTCAGCCACCGCACTGATCGCCTCATCCTGGCCGACCACGCGTTCATGCAGCTTCGCCTCGATCTGCAGCAACTTCTCGCGCTCGCCTTGCATCATCCGCGCGACCGGGATGCCGGTGGCGCGCGATACGACCTCGGCAATCTCCTCGGCGCCCACCTGCGTGCGCAGCAACCGCGGCTTGTCGCTCTTGGGCGTCCCGGCCTCGGCCTGCGTGACGGTCTTCAGTTGCGCCTCCAGCTGCGGCAACGTGCCGTACTGCAACTCGGCAACCTTGTCCAGCTTGCCCTCGCGCTGCAGCCGCACGATTTCCGCGCGAGTCTTGTCGATCTCTTCCTTCAAGTGCGCACCGCCCTGCACGGCGGATTTCTCCGCCGTCCAAATCTCCTCGAGATCCGCGTATTCGCGCTCGAGCCGTGCGATCTCGTCCTCGATCAACCCTAGCCGCTTCTGCGATGCCTCGTCGGTTTCCTTCTTCACCGCCTCGCGCTCGATTTTCAACTGAATCAGCCGACGGTCGAGCCGGTCCATCGCCTCGGGCTTCGAGTCAATCTCCATCTTGATCTTGGACGCCGCCTCGTCGATCAAATCAATCGCCTTGTCCGGCAGGAAACGGTCGGTGATATAGCGGTGCGACAGCTCGGCAGCCGCGACGATGGCCGGATCCGTGATCTCGACCTTGTGATGCAGCTCGTACTTTTCCTGCAACCCACGCAGAATCGCAATGGTCGCCTCGACCGACGGCTCATCAACCAGCACTTTCTGGAAGCGCCGCTCAAGCGCCGCGTCTTTTTCGATATATCGGCGGTATTCATCCAGCGTCGTCGCGCCGATGCAATGCAACTCACCGCGCGCGAGCGCTGGCTTGAGCATGTTGCCCGCGTCGATCGCGCCTTCCGCCTTGCCTGCGCCGACCATCGTGTGAATCTCGTCGATGAACACGATCGTGCGGCCCTCGTCCTTTGCAATATCGCTGAGCACCGCCTTAAGCCGCTCTTCGAATTCACCGCGATACTTGGCGCCGGCCAACAGCGCGGCCATGTCCAGCGACAGCACCCGTTTGTCTTTCAATGTCTCGGGCACCTCGCCATTGACGATGCGCTGCGCGAGACCTTCGACGATCGCGGTCTTGCCTACGCCCGGCTCGCCGATCAACACCGGGTTGTTCTTCGTGCGGCGCTGCAAGATCTGGATCGCGCGGCGGATCTCGTCGTCGCGGCCGATCACCGGGTCAAGCTTGCTGGCGCGCGCGCGCTCGGTCAGATCCACCGTGTATTTCTTCAGCGCTTCACGCTGGCTCTCGGCATCCTGGCTGTTGACCTGCGCATTGCCGCGCACCGCCGCGACGGCAGCTTCCAATGCCTTGCGGGTCAAGCCATGCTCGCGCGCGAGCCGGCCAGCGTCGCCCTTGTCATCGGCAAGCGCGAGCAGGAACATCTCGCTGGCAATATACGCGTCGCTGTACTTCTGTGCTTCCTTATCCGCCTGGTTCAACAAGCCGCTCAACTCGCGGCTCACTTGCACATTGCCATCGGTGCCCTGCACCTGCGGCAACCTTTCCAACGCCGCACCAAGCGCGGCCTGCAACGCCTGCACATGCACACCGGCGCGCGACAACAGCGAGCGGGCCGCGCCATCGGGCTGCGCGAGCAGCGCCGCGAGCACGTGCAGCGGCTCGATATATTGGTTGTCTCGCCCAACAGCAAGGCTTTGTGCGTCCGCGAGTGCTTCCTGGAACTTCGTGGTCAGTTTGTCGATCCTCATCGAGACCTCCAATCCTTGGTTGCCCCATATCTGGAGGTCCGAATGGCGCTTTTCAAGCGTCCGGGGTCAATGGGATCAAGCCTAGCGCGTATGCGAGCGGCGCGCTCGGCTGGCTCAACTCAGCCACCGTGTGCTTGTCAAGCTCGGCTAGGAACGCCTGGTGCGCCGCGACCATCACAACCTTGAGTTGACAGTACGGCTCAATGACGCACGCATGGCGGTCGTTGGCCCCCAGGCAGGCGACCAGCGCAAAATCGTTCTCGGTGGCACGCACGATCTGGCCGACGGTTAGCGTCCGGGCGTGCGGCGCCAGACGCAAGCCGCCGTTGCGCCCGCGCACCGTGTCGATCCAGCCTCGCTCGCCGAGCAGCTGCACAACCTTCATCAAATGGCCCTTCGACACTTGGTACGCATCGGATATCTGCTGAATCGTGGACAGTCCGTCGTCGTGCACCGCCAGATACAGGATCACGCGCAACGCATAGTCGGTGAAATCAGTCAATCGCATAACGGGTATCCCGGCTTACGCGCCATGGTGCAGAATAAGGGCTGGCGCAGCACCCTACCGCCGTGCCCCGTGCCGCCTCGGGTATCTTACTGCCACGAGCACGAGTTTGCGCGCCGAGCCATGCGGTGCCGGCCGCGTTGCGCTGCTGATCCGCTGATCCGCTGATCCGCTGATCCGCTGATCCGCTGATCCGCTGATCCGCAGCGCCGCATGCCGCGCCGCTGCGCTGCCGCGCTGCAATCCGATCCTTTTGCTGACGACACGACATGATGGTCAATCCCGAATCCGACGCCGCGGCAAGCCGCCTTGCCATCCTGGACGAAGCAGGCATCCATTTGCTAGTCCACCGCTTCTATGCACGCGTGCGGGCGGACAACATGCTGGGACCGATCTTTGAGCAGGCGATCGGCAACGCATGGGACCCGCATCTGGCGAAAATGTGCGACTTCTGGGCCAGCATCGCGCTGGGCGCCAAGCGCTACAAGGGCAATGTGCAACTGGCCCACCTACCATTGAAGGGTGTCGCGCCCGAGCACTTCAGCCGCTGGCTGTACCTGTTTTTGGACACGGTCGAGCACCTGTTCGAGCCCGCCGCGGCGCTCAAGCTGATGGAGCCGGCGCTGCGCATCGCGGAAAGCCTGCAGTTGGGCCGCTTCGGCTGGCAATATCAGGTGCCGCCAGAGCAGAAGGCGCTGCTCGAGCGAATCGCGCCGCGCCGCAGCGGGCGTGCCGCCGCTCACTGATCGTCGGCAAGCGGGCTCCTCGCCGCGTTGTGCGACGCAATGCCCCAGCGCGCGAGCGCTGCGTCGTCGGTGGCGCGCGCATCGACCCAGCGCTCGCCTTGCCCGGTGCACTCTTTTTTCCAAAAAGGCGCGTTAGACTTTAGATAGTCCATCACGAACTCGCAGGCGGCAAACGCGTCGCCGCGATGCGCAGCCGCGACCGCAACCAGCACGATCTGCTCGCCCGCGTTAAGCCGCCCGTGTCGATGCACCACGCATACGTCAATGCCTGCCCAGCGGCGCTCGGCTTCGGCAACAATTGCCTCCAGCGCCCGTTCAGTCATGCCCGGATAATGCTCGAGTTCCAACGCGCTAATTGACTCGCCGTCGCTCAGCTCGCGCACAGTACCCACGAAGCTAACCACCGCGCCGATGCGTGGATTGCGCGCACGCAGCCGGGCGAGCTCCGTCGTCACGTCGAAATCGTGTGCCTGCACGCTGACTGTCATCTCATCCTCCGCAGTACCCGCCCGGCCGTTGATGCGTCACCCACCGGTGACGGGTGGAAAAAACGCTACCTCACAACCGTCAGTCAGTCGCGTCAACGGATCGGTCATGACGTGGTCGCACGCCATGCGCAGCGGGCGCGTGTCCGCCAGTGCGTCTGCCCACGCGCCACCGCGCAAGCACAGCCAGGCGCGCACGTCGTCCACCGTGTTCACGCTGTCCGGTACGTCGACCGTTTCCGCGCCCGTGCCGACTGCCTCGCGCACACTTGCAAAAAACCTCAGTTCGATCTTCATTGCCATTGACCGTTGAAAAACCTGCTTTCCCCCGCGCCCTCACTGCCGCGCTGCTACGCCATTACGCCATTACGCCAGCAACGTCGAGAATGGCAGGAAACGCACCATTTCGCCCGCCTGGATCGCATGCCCAGGGGGATTGTCGATCAATCCATCCCCCCACACTGTCGATGTCAGCACCGCCGAGCTTTGATTTGGGAACAGGTCCAGGCCTCCAGCCTCGTTGATCCGCGCGCGCAGGAATTCATTGCGGCGATCCGCCTTCTTTTGCGTGAAATCGGCACGCATGCGCAGCGCACGAGGCTCGACGCATCCCATGCCGGCCAGGCGCAGGATAAACGGGCGTACAAACAACAGGAACGTCACGAAGCTGGACACCGGATTACCCGGCAAGCCGATGAAGAACGTTGCGTCGCGCGGCGTGCCGGCGCACGACGGCCTCGTGGTTGTCGCTCGGCGCACCGTGCCGAATGCAAGCGGCTTGCCCGGCTTCATCGCGATCTGCCATAGGTCCAGCGAACCTTCCGCCTGCACCGCGGCCCGCACGTGATCCGCCTCGCCCACCGATACACCGCCGCAGGTGAGGATCAGGTCATGCGCGAGCGCCGCCTCGCGCAACGCATCGCGCGTCGCATCGAGCCGGTCCGGCACGATACCAAGATCCGTCACGTCGCAGCCGAGTGCGGCCAGCAGCCCACCGAGCGTGAACCGACTCGAATTGTAGATCGCGCCTTCACGCAACGGCTCGCCCGGCATCGTCAACTCGTCGCCGGTGAAGCCTATCGCGATTCTCGGCCGTCGCGCGACCGGCAGCGCCGCACAGCCGACCGACGCGGCCAGGCCTAACGCCTGCGGCGTTAACCGTGTGCCGGCGGGCAAGATCACCGCATCCTTGCGGATATCCGAACCACGCCGGTTGATCCAGTCGCCCATTGGCGGCGGCGCGCCGAACGCGACCGTCTCGCCATGCGCCTGCGCCTGCTCCTGCATCACTACTGTGTCGGCGCCCGCGGGCAGTTGCGCACCGGTGAAAACACGCGCTGCGGTGCCGGCCTGGAGCGCTCCACCGGGCGCATGCCCAGCTGACACGCGTTGCGACACGCGCATCGGCTGCCCGGCCACGACGTCGGCGGCCCGCACCGCGTAGCCGTCCATCGCACTGATGTCGGCCGGTGGCACATCGAGCGCTGAGTGAATGTCGGCGGCCAACACGCGGTTCAGCGCGTCCTGCGTCGGCACGGTCTCGACCGCGTCGGGCTGCGCGCATAATGGAGGCGCCGCGGCCAGCAACTGCGCAAGCGCGTCCTGCGTAGCCAGCCATGGCGGGTGGATAGCGCCCGTAGCCGTGGCGGCGCAAGCCGTTTGACTAGCACACGCCACCGGCGCAGTACTGTTCGGAATCGACATCGGATTCGGGCCGGAAGTTGACAGATAAAGACGTATTGTAGCCCCGGCACGGTAGCCGCGGCGCCGCACCGGCACGCCGCCTAGCCGTCGATTTGCGCGCGAATAAAGTCCTTCACGCGCGCGGCGTCGGCCGGCAACACGGTGAACCGCTGCGGCAACGCCTCCAGTCCGTCAAAGGCTGGCGGACGCGCAGGATCCTGGTCTAGCGCTTCGCGGATCGTATCGCCGAACTTGATCGGCTGCGCGGTCTCGAGCACGATCATCGGCACCCCCGGCTCCAGGTATTCACGCGCCACTTTCACGCCGTCCGCCGTATGCGTGTCGATCATCGCCTGGTAGCGACGGTGGACGTCGCGGATCGTCGCGATCCGATCCGCGTGCGTGCTGCGACCCGACACGAAACCGAACTCGCGCACGCGGGCAAAATCGCCCGACGCGGCCAAGTCGAACCCGCCGTTGGCCTCGACATCGCGGAACAACTGCAACACGCGCGCCGAATCGCGGCCCAGCAAGTCGAAGATAAAGCGCTCGAAGTTCGACGCCTTCGAGATGTCCATGCTGGGACTGGTCGTCTGGTAGGTTTCAGCCGCGGCGCGTACGCGATACGTACCGGTGCGGAAGAACTCGTCGAGCACGTCGTTCTCGTTGGTGGCGACCACCAGCTTATCGATCGGCAAGCCCATCATCCGCGCGATGTGGCCGGCGCATATATTGCCGAAGTTGCCCGACGGAACGGTGAACGACACGCGCTGGTCGTTGCCGCGCGTCGCATCGAAATAGCCTCGGAAATAGTAGACCACCTGTGCGACGACCCGAGCCCAGTTGATCGAGTTGACCGTGCCGATTTGATAGCGAGCCTTGAACGCGTGGTCGTTCGAGACAGCCTTGACGATGTCTTGGCAATCGTCGAACACCCCTTCGACCGCGACATTGAAAATGTTTGGGTCCTGCAGGCTAAACATCTGTGCGGTCTGGAACGCGCTCATCTTGCGATGCGGTGACAGCATGAACACACGCACGCCCCGCTTGCCGCGCATCGCGTATTCGGCGGCGCTGCCGGTGTCGCCGGACGTTGCGCCAAGGATGTTCAATTGCTGTCCATGGCGCGCCAACGCGTGCTCGAACAGGTTACCGAGCAACTGCATCGCCATGTCCTTGAACGCGAGCGTCGGGCCGTTGGACAGCTCGAGCAGCGCCAGCGGCGCGCCACCCTCGACGCCCAGCGTCTTGAGCGGCGTGATGCGCTGTGCATCGCTGCCGTCGCGCACGTTTGAATACACGTCGGCGCGATAAGTACGCCGCGTCAGCGCCCGCAAGTCGTCGGCCGGTATATCGTCGCAGAATTTTGCGAGGATCTCGAACGCCAGGTCCGCATATGACAGCGCACGCCAGCGGGACAACTCGGCGTCGGACACGCGCGGATACTGCGCCGGCAAATACAGGCCACCATCCTTCGCAAGACCGCCGAGTAGGATGTCGGAAAATGCATGGCGCTCGCCGAGTCCGGCGCCGCGCGTGGAAATGTAGTTCATCCGAGAATGCTCCTGGCGCTACGGCCACGGGCCGAAGCGATTGGCGTTGGCGTCAGTGCAACGCTTCCATGCGCAGCCGGGTCACGCCCGAGCGCACTGTGGACAACGCTTCAATACGAGCAATCGCCGCATTGATGTTCTTCTCCAGCGTTTCGTGCGTGATCAGGATGACATCGGTCTCACCCGCCTGGCTGACGTCGATGTCCTCCGACTCCTTTTGCAGCAGCGCATCGATCGAGATGCCTAGGGTCGCGAGGATGCGCGTGATGTCGGCTAGCACGCCGGTCTGGTCCGCGACGCGCAACCGCAAGTAGTAGCTGCTGGTGACTTCGTCGATGGGCAAAATCGGCGTGTTCGCCAACCGGTCCGGCTGGAATGCCAGGTGCGGCACGCGATTGTTGGGGTCCGCCGTGTGCAGCCGCGTGACGTCGACCAGGTCGGCGACCACGGCCGACGCCGTCGGCTCGGCCCCCGCCCCCTTGCCATAGTACAGCGTCGCGCCCACCGCATCGCCGTAGACCAGGACCGCGTTCATCGCCCCTTGCACATTCGCAATCAGCCGCTTGGCCGGAATCAGTGTCGGATGCACGCGTAACTCAATGCCCTGCGTGGTGCGCCGCGCAATGCCGAGCAGCTTGATCCGGTAGCCCAGTTCCTCCGCGTAGCGAATGTCCAGCGCGTCCAGCCGGGTGATTCCCTCGACATGGGCACGCTCAAACTGCACCGGCACGCCGAATGCGATCGCCGCCATGATCGTGGCCTTGTGCGCGGCGTCAATCCCCTCGACGTCGAACGTCGGGTCGGCCTCTGCGTAGCCGAGCCGCTGCGCGTCGGCCAGCGCGGTTGCAAAATCCAGGCCGCGCTCGCGCATCTCAGACAGGATGAAGTTTGTGGTGCCGTTGATGATGCCGGCAATATACTGGATGCGGTTCGCCGTCAGGCCCTCGCGCAACGCCTTGATGATCGGAATGCCGCCGGCCACCGCGGCTTCAAACGCGACCATCACGCCCTTGGCACGCGCCGCCTCGAAGATTTCGGTGCCATGCACAGCGAGCAGCGCCTTGTTGGCCGTCACCACATGCTTGCCGTTGTGGATCGCGCGCAGTACGAGTTCACGGGCGATGCCAGTGCCGCCGATCATCTCCGCAATGATGTCCAGCGACGGATCATCGACCACAGCGGCAAAATCCGACGTCAGCGCCACCGTGTCGAGCGCATCGCCCAGCACCTGCTGCGCCTTGGCCGGATTGCGCACCGCGACGCGCGTGATTTCGATCCTGCGGCCGGCCCGGCGGCTGATTTCTTCCTGGTTGCGGCGCAACACGTTGAACGTGCCGCTGCCGACCGTGCCACAGCCCAACAGTCCTACTTTGATCGGTTCTATCATCCCGCGTGTGTCATGGTTATTGAAAAGGGACGCAACGCGCGTGGCGCGCCTCACGCGCTCGTACGCTTGCGGTAGCCATCGAGAAACCGTGCGACACGGCTCAGTGAATCGCGCAGATCATCGACGTTGGGCAGGAATACGACCCGGAAGTGGTCAGGGGCAGGCCAATTGAATCCGGTGCCCTGCACCAGCAGCACCCGCTCCTGCTGCAACAGTTCCAGGATCAGTTGCTGGTCGTCGCGCACCGGATAGATAGCCGGATCCAGCCTTGGAAACATGTACAGGGCCGCCTTCGGCCTGACGACCGACACGCCCGGAATTGCGCTCAGCATGTCGTAGGCAAGCTCGCGCTGCTTGTACAGGCGTCCGCCCGGCTGGATCAACTCGTTGATGCTCTGGTAGCCGCCCAGCGCGGTCTGGATCGCATACTGGCCCGGCACGTTCGCGCACAGCCGCATCGATGCGAGGATACCGAGCCCCTCCAGATAATCGGTCGCATGCCGCTTGTCGCCCGACACCACCATCCAGCCGGCCCGGTAGCCGCAAGACCGGTAGCTCTTGGACAAGCTGTTGAACGTGATGGTGAGCACATCCTGCGATAGCGCGCCGACCGACGTGTGCACGCCGCCGTCGTAGACAATCTTGTCGTAGACCTCGTCGGAGAACACGATCAGCTGGTGCTGGCGCGCAAGCTCGAGCATTGCCCGCACGAGGTCGTCCGGGTACAGCGCGCCGGTCGGGTTGTTCGGGTTGATGATCACCATGGCACGCGTATTCGGCGAGATCTTCGCGCGCACATCATCCACGTCCGGCAGCCAGCCGTTGTACTCGTCGCACCGGTAGTGAACCGGCGTGCCGCCCGACAAGCTAACCGCCGCGGTCCACAACGGGTAGTCCGGCGCCGGCAACAGCACCTCGTCGCCGTCGTTCAGCAGGCCTTGCATCGCCATCACGATCAACTCGGACGCGCCGTTGCCAATGAAGATGTCATCGAGCTTGACACCGACGATGCCCTTTTGCTGCGTGTAATGCATGATGGATTTGCGCGCCGCAAACACGCCCTTCGAATCCGAATAGCCGGACGACTCTGGCAGATTGTGGATCATGTCGGTGATGATCTCATCGGGCGCGTCAAAGCCGAACGCAGCGAGATTGCCGATGTTCAGCTTAATGATCCGGTGCCCCTCTTCCTCGAGGCGCTTGGCCTCCTCGAGCACGGGACCGCGTATGTCGTAGCAGACGTTTGATAGCTTATGCGATTTCAGGATGGGCTTCACGGCCAACGCTTCGGTAAGGGGAATCGGCACTCACGCTGGAACACGGCCATCGCCGCAGAGCGGCCGGGGCACCGGGCCGCGCACTGCCCGCTGATGCGGCGCCGCTCGCGTGATCTAGCGGGCTTAACGGACAACAAAGGGTATAATTTAGCGGATTCTGGCTTAGTTCCGCAATGCATCAAGCAATCGTGGGCAACTCGCCCGCGGCGGCCGCACGTGCCGCGCGCGGAACTCGCCAGGCTCTCGCGAGTCGTTTCCATTGTCCCATAACTCGCGCCCACCGTCTGCCGCATGCAGCGGGCGCACATGGACTGCTGCATTGAAATTACACCAGGATTTTGCCGGCGCCCTTAATACCGTGACCGGTTACGGCGCTGACTATGTCGACGTCAATCTGCAACGCTACGAGCACAGCGTTCTGGTCTTCCCGCAGACGCCGGTCGTGCCGTGGCCGGTGTCCTCGTTCGATGCGCTCACGCCCGAGCATTTCGACGCGCTGGTCGAGTGCGCCGGCGCATCCGGCATCGAGGTCGTGATCTTCGGGACCGGCGCACGGCTGCGCTTTGCGCACCCGCGGCTGACCGTGGCACTGTCGCGCCGGCGCATCGGCATTGAGGCGATGGATTTCCAGGCCGCGTGCCGCACCTATAACATCCTGATGGCTGAGGGACGCAAGGTCGCACTCGCGTTGCTGATCGAAAAACCATGAGCGCGAGCCACCCTGCGATGGCCCGCTAGCCGCGTCACGACCCGTGGCAGGCGGGCGTGCCCATGCGCGCATCCAAGACAACGACACACTCTCTAAAAAACGGATAGCTGATGCAAGACTTGCTCGACCCGATGCGGCCGACGGCGCCATCGACCGTCCCGCCCAGCGCCGCCGCCAACACGCCATCGCGCACGTGGCCGCTGTCGCCAGCGGCCCTGCTGCTGCTCGTGCTGCTGTTCGCGCTCGCATGGTTCCTGCAGCTGAACTGGCGCCACCTGGTTCCGAGCGACGAGGGACGCTACGCGGAAATGGCGCGCGAGATGCTCATCACCGGCGACTGGATCACCCCGCGCTACAACGGGTACAAATATTTCG
>NZ_JADBGL010000018.1:0-51806 GCF_037389205.1 Mycetohabitans sp. B46 | reverse complement strand
ACCTGCTGCCGACAACCTACCGTCCTCTTGGTTCGCCGTCCCTGATATGCAGTAAAGCGGATCGCCTGCAACGCGAACCGGCCGCGGATTGGTGTCAGTCGTTCGGCAACCACGCCTCTGTGCGAACCCAATAGACGCGCGAGAGCGGCGATTTATGGCGTCTCCTCAGATGGAAAAGACACACCCGTCGCCGGCGCCCTTGCCGCCGGAAGTCTTCCGCCCCTCTTTGCGCGTCTCGATGGCACGAGGCGAAATCTCGTCACAGCGCATTGCGGTTCCCACCGCTAAGCAGATGATCGTTGGCAGCATCTCAGATCCGCTGGCCGATATGACGCGCTGTAACTTGCCATCTGCTGCTCGTCTATCGTAGCGTGGTTCGACCTCAACTTCGATGATCGCCGCGTACAAGCATTGCTTGCTTGTGGTTTGCGTACAAAGCTCGACAGGATTGGAAAGATTCTCTATTCCCCATTCCTTGCGAGCAATGCTGAAAACGTGGGAAAGGACGACCAGTCGCCGCAGTACCGTCGCCAGCTTCAAGAAGGGATTTGCCTGCTTCAGCCAATCATCGCGCAGCTTGGCCACGTCCGCGCTGCGCACCGACGCCATCGATCATTGTGCGATCGGCGTTGCTCTCCCTGCCCTCAGCGGAGAAATTTCTTGTGCTTTCCCCTTCTTCGACGAGGCTATTTGGCGCTCGTACCGATCGGGTGCCTCATAGCGGGTCGTCGACTCCGCTTCTGTTCGACTGACGAAGACCCCGCGATCGATCTCGGATTCGATTTGTCGAGCCCACGCTTGCGCTTCGGCTCGCGTATTGAACGTCTTGATTTGTACAGGGTAGCCCTTACGCCGAACACGCGCCTGCTACTAAAAATCGCCTCGACGGGTGATAGAGGCCATTCACTGCTTCAAGAGTTGCGTCTCAAGCTTCGACAACCCGAGTGGCGCAAAATTGGCGCAATAAATCAAATCGACTAAAGAAAAAGGGCCTAGCCATCGGCTAAACCCTTGATTCTGTTGGTGGAGCGGAGGAGGATCGAACTCCCGACCTTCGCATTGCGAACGCGACGCTCTCCCAGCTGAGCTACCGCCCCACGCGAAGCGATAAGTATAGCAGAAATGTGGGCCTCGAAAGCAAGACGTTCCCCCCTACTTCCTCGGCGCACCCACCAGCACCCAATCCACCAGCACCTTCGCATCAGCCTCACTCAGCCGAGGATGCGACGGCATTGGAATCGGTCCCCACACGCCTGCTCCGCCTTGCACGACCTTCTTGACCAGCCGCGTGGACGCCGTCGCATCTGCCTTGTACCGTTGAGCAATCTGGGCAAAGCTGGGTCCGACGAGTTTGCGCTCGATGGCATGGCAACCAAAGCACGCATTCTGCTTTGCAAGGGCCTGCGCACGCTCGGCATCATACGCCTGCGCGCCGGTGGCCGCCCCCGCCAGCACAACGGCTACGCCCCAACGCAATCCCCCCCACCGAGTCAACCCGAATCCGCCCTGCACCCCCACTCCGTGCCAACGCACCTGACTGACTCCGCTCATCAATTCGGTGCCTTCGGGTTACCCGGCTTGATCGCCGAGTTGGACACAGGCGCGGGCGGCTGTTGATCAAGCGGTTGCTCAGTCACCCCTGCCGGCGGCACTTCGCCCACCGTTGCCCCCGTCGGCTGCTCCGCCGCGGGCGCAAACGCCGCGCTGGCATCGGATGCCGGCGCCACTACCAGTGATTTCGCATCCTCGGGCTTCACGTACTGAAACAGCTTGACGACCTGCTTCACACCGGTCACGCGACTGACAACGTCCGCCCCTCGATTGCCTTCGTCAACCGTCACCAGGCCCATCAAGTAAACAATGCCGCGCTCCGTAGTCCATTTGTAATAGTTCGACGAAATATCCTTGCTGCCGACCAACGCGGCCTGCACCTTGCTACTGATATACGTATCGCTGGTGCGAGAAGAAAACGAACTTGCGGACTGTACGGCCAGTTCATTGGCGATACTGCTCACGTTGGTGATGTCACGCACGATCGACTCGGCCTTTTGCTTCGCAACCTCATCCGGCACCTCACCGGTCAACAGCACGCGACGGTTATAAATCGTCAGATTGACGTGAGCAGTGTCCGGCAATGCACCGCCGATCCGTTTCAATGCCTTGATTTGGATCTCGCGGTCCTCCGTCTGTGCCCCGAGCGTGCGCCGGTCCACGGCCATCAGCGTGCCACCGGCCGCGCCGCCCAGCAGCAGTAAGCCGCAGCCCTGGAGCGATGACGCAAGGCCCACGGCCAACACGGCATGCATAAGCGTTTTACGGACGCGAGTGGCAATCATCGATAAGCTCTCCCTGATTTGGTCAGTCTTCTTCCCCGAGCAACATTGCGTCGATCCCGTCGCATAAGCAATGGATCGTCAGCAGCTGCAGCTCATGAACCCGCGCTTGACGCTGCGCGGGCACGAAAATATGGATGTCGGTATCGAGCAGCGCTTGGGACAGCGACCCGCCGCCAGCCCCGGTCAACGCGACGACGATCATCTCCCGCTCATGCGCAGCATCGACGGCCGCAACCAACGCCGGTGCATCATCGTGCCCGGCGATCGCCAGCAGTATGTCGTCGCTGTGCCCCAGCGACCGCAGCTGACGCGCGAAAACCTCGTCGTACGCCTGCGTGCCGCCGGACGCTCTCATCAAGTCATCATTGGCCAGGGCAAGCGCCGGCAGCCCCGGACGGTCGCGCTCGAAACGACCAACGAGCGCTGCTGCGAAACGCTGCGCATCCAACATGCACGCGCCATCCCCGCACGCCAGGATCTTGCCACCGTTCGCCAGTGTCGCGAACATAGCATCGATCGCCGCGGCAATCGGCACTCCCAGCGCGTCCAATGCAGTCAATTGCAACTCCGCGCTCTCGCGGAACTGCCGCTGAATTCTCTCGATCGACATCAATTGCTCATGCTCGTTTCTCGCCCGCGAGTTTACCGCAGTCGCGGATCTTCGCTGAAGGCATCGACGATCCACGTCAGTTGGCCACCATCGAACGCGACGATGTCAAACCGGCAAGGTGGCACCGTCCGCAGGTGCCCACCTGCCAAACGCGTAGCCAGAAAAGCCCGGGCGGCAGCCATCAGGCGATATTGCTTACGCACATCGACACTGGCGAGTGCTCCACCATAATCGGGGCGATTGCGAGCACGGACCTCGACAAATACGATCGTCCCATCGGTGGTCCGCATAACCAGGTCAATCTCCCCGCGTCGATAACGTACGTTGCGCGCTACCAGTGCCAACCCGTGGCGGTTCAAATGGCGCAGCGCATGCGACTCAAAAACACGACCGACCCGCTTCGACACCGGCCGTTGCAAAAAGTTGTTCAGCGCCCCTTCGGCCTGCGTCGGCCGCGTCGGTTGTGTCGGCTGTGTCGGCTGTGTCGGCTGTGTCGGCTGTGTCGGCTGCATCGCCGGCCGGGCGGTACCAGTCGCTATGCCACGTCGTGGCACAATGGCGGGCGCTTCGTTGCTCATCGCTTCTCCTGAGGTATGCCTTGATCGATCCCCTCGCGCTCGCCGAGAACCAGCACTATCCGGCACCAGCGCTTTATGTGATGGCGACGCCGATCGGCAATGTCGCCGACATCACGCTCCGCGCGTTGCACGTGCTTGCGCTGGTGGACCGCATTGCGGCGGAAGATACGCGCAACACGGCACAACTGCTCGCGCGTTACCAAATTACGCGCCCATTGCTAGCGGTTCACGAACACAACGAACGCGAAGCCGCACAGCGCGTCGTTGATTTCCTACGCGCGGGCGAGCGTATCGCATACGTGTCGGACGCAGGCACGCCTGGCATCTCAGATCCCGGTGCACGGCTAGTTGACGCAGTACGTGACGCAGGACTGGACGTGGTGCCAATACCGGGCGCCAGCGCGGTGACCGCTGCGCTGAGTGTGACCGGCGATTGGGCGGGCACGTTTACCTTCGCCGGCTTCTTGCCGAGCAAGCCGAAGCAGCGGACCACCCGGCTCCAGGCACTGGCGTCGCGTGAAGAAGCGCTTGTTTTCTATGAGGCGCCGCACCGTGCGCTCGAGACCGTACGCGCGTTGGCCGAAACGCTTGGCCCATCGCGTCGAATGTTGATCGCGCGAGAAATCACCAAGCTACACGAGAGTCTGCATCAGTGCAGGCTGGCCGAAGGGCCAGCATGGCTTGCCGCGGATCCGAACCGGCTGCGTGGCGAGTTCGTCCTTGTGGTCGAAGGTGCTGGCGCACCCACGCAAAGTGACGCGCACCAGCACGACACAATACTGACGACATTGCTGGACGAAGTGCCGGTCAGCACCGCGGTCAAACTGGCAGTCGCGCTGACGGGCGCATCACGTAGCGTGCTCTATGCACGTGCGCTGGAACTGAAAAAGGACGGATCGGGAAGATAAAAAAGCCGCGGTTGAACCGCGGCCCGGGACAGAGCATACTGCACAAACCCGCAGTTTCGGTCATCTGACCGACGCGAGTTGCTCGGCCATCGCCACGCGAGCCTCGTCGCGCGACAAGCCTTGCAGCCGGACTCTTGCAGTCCCGGCATGCTGCAGCCCAAGCGCACTCGCCGCCGCCTGCGACAGGTCAATGATCCGTCCACTGTGATACGGCCCCCGATCGTTAATCCGCACCACCACCGTTCTCTTGTTTGCGACGTTGGTCACGCGCACGAATGACGACAGCGGCAAGCGCCGATGCGCAGCGGTCAACGCATTCTTGTCGAAACGCTCGCCGTTCGCAGTACGATGGCCATGGAAACGAGGGCCATACCAAGATGCGCGGCCCTCCTGCTTAAAGTCCGACACGTCAGGCGTATCCGCGACCAGCGGCTCGGCATCGGCAAGCGATGCGACATGACGTGCGACCGTGTCGGCCGACGCATCACCCGGCTTCCCGCGCGCAAGTGCATCCAGAGCTGACTTTGCACGGCTCGACACCGACTGGACGAGCGCCGTACCGCTTGCCCCTGCGCTTGCCATCGTCGGGCTCACCGCCGTTGGCGCTTTGCGACCGCCATCCGTTGCGCAACCGGCCAGCAGAAGGAGGGCACAAACGGTCCCATAACGTCGAGGCCATCGAGCTTTCATAGGTGCATCTTCACTATCATGAGCCGCCACCAATGGCTACGGCTCTGGGCGAACGAGCGGATGCGCCACGACACCACACAGGCAAGCTGCGCACGGTGGGCAACGATCGCGAAACGGCAAGCGCCGTGGTCCGCCAGGTTTAAGGCACGTCTGGCCACCCCTGTAAAGGGCGTCATCCAGACCCGAATCACCGCTGACGACGCTACAACAACTGGCATGGCGCTTGCCAATTAAACGCCATGCCGACCAGCGGTGAAGGCTCCGTACCGGTGCCGGGCTACGCCGGGAATCAGGCGCCCCGCGCCCAACCGGATGGGACGTGTCGCATCGACTTGCGATGCTGGATGCCGCCGCGTTTCGTATGCGGCGTGATTACTGAACGGCGCCCCTTTCTACCCCGCCGTGCGGTGCGAAGGCGTCCGACTTGATTGCACAATTAAGGTGCATGCCGACCATTATATCCGATGGCGCAAAGCGTCATTTTTACGTAATACGCCGCCGTGCCCATGTAAACGCACGGATGCGCGGATCGGGACAGGGCGACTACAATGTTGCCTTCACTTAGCCAGCCGCTCAGTGCGCTTCCAAACCCAATGCAAGTCAAGCTGATTCCCGTTACTGCCTTCATGCAGAACTGCTCGCTGCTCGTGTGCGAGCAGACCCAACGCGCCGCCATTGTCGATCCGGGAGGCGATCTGGAGTTGATTCAAGCGCAGGTGCAAAAGCGCGGCGCGAGCGTGGAAAAAGTGTTGTTGACACACGGACACGTCGACCATTGCGCAGGTGCCCGTGCATTGGCAAGCCACTACGGCGTGCCGATCGAGGGACCGCATCCGGATGAGCAATTCTGGCTGGCATTGCTGCCGCAGCAGAGCACGCGTTTCGGCCTGCCGGCAGCGCAAGCATTCGAGCCGGACCGTTGGCTGCACGATGGCGATACCGTGCAGTTCGGCAATGAGATACTGGAGGCCCTTCACTGCCCAGGACACACGCCGGGACACGTGGTTTTTTTCAGCCGCGAACATCGACTTGCGCTGGTCGGCGACGTATTATTCGCGGGATCGATCGGACGGACAGATTTCCCGCGCGGCAATCATGCGGACCTCATTTCGTCGATCTGTAAGAAACTGTGGCCGCTCGGTGACGACGTACGCTTCGTCCCCGGACACGGTCCGATGTCGAGCTTCGGCGAGGAGCGGCGCACGAATCCATACGTGGCGGACCACGTTACTGCCAGTTGACCGGACACTCAATGGACGAAATCTATGTCAGCACCGATATCGAGGCGGACGGCCCGATTCCCGGCCCGCATTCGATGTTGAGCTTCGCATCCGCGGCCTATACCGCGGACAAACAGTTGATCGCAACGTTCTCCGCCAACTTGGACACGTTGCCTGGCGCGTCCCCGCATCCGATTCAAGACGCGTGGTGGAAAACACAACCCGACGCTTGGGCGGCATGCCGTACGGATACGCGCGCGCCCGAAGAAGCGCTACCCGCCTATGTCGACTGGGTCGAGGCTTTACCCGGCAAGCCCGTCTTCGTGGCCTATCCGGCCGGTTTCGACTTTACGTTCATGTTCTGGTACATGATGCGCTTTGCCGGCCGCTGCCCGTTCTCCTGGTCGGCGCTGGACATCAAGACGCTAGCGTTTGCGATGACCGGGCTGCCTTACCGGAAGGCAATCAAGCCGAAGCTGCCGAAGCACTGGTTCGACGCCCATCCGCACACGCATGTCGCGCTCGACGATGCGATTGAACAGGGCGCGTTGTTTTGTAACATGCTTTCGGAGTTGCGCGTCCGCCAGGCAGCACATGTGGAATGGCTGGCGGCGGCAACGAACGACGGACCCGCGGAAACGACGCCTCTCGACCCGACAGCGGGACCCGCGGAGTCCGAAACGGAACCCGGACAACAGGGCGGCCGTTGAGCCGTTGAGCCGTTGGCCGTTGCGCCACTAAACCGCTCAGTCGTCAAGCTGCCGGCATGTCGGCGATCCTCAATCCAATCCGCCGCATCGCTTCTAAGTAACGCTCAATGACGATCCGTTCGTCGTAGCGCTGCTCGACCATTCGACGCCCGCGCGCGCCCATGGTCGCGCGCGCCTCGGGCCCCATCTCAATGATATGCTGGAGCTTGCGCGCCAGGTCGGCGGCATCCCTGGGCGCGCACAGCAGTCCGGTTTCGCCATCGACCACAACTTCCCGGCACCCGATCACTTTCGTCGCCACTAGCGGCTTAGCCATTGCCGCCCCCTCCAGCAGTGTACGAGGCACGCCTTCGCGATAGGACGGCAGCACGAGGCAGTCAACGCGCGCGATGATATCGCGCACATCTTGTGTCGTGCCGAGGTACTCGATTACGCCTTCGGCGGCCCACGTGCGCATCTGCTCGGCACTGATCGCACTGGGATTGGCAACGTCGGTCGCGCCGAGCAATTGGAACACCGCCTGCGGATACACCGCGCGGACAAGGCGGGCGGCCTCGACGTATTCGCCAACCCCCTTATCCCACAGCATGCGGGCGATCAACAAAAAGCGCACGTTGCCGTCGGACCCGCCCGCTGCACGCGGCGCAAAATAGGCGAGGTCGATACCTTCGCCGGGCAACACCTGCGTCTTGGCCGGATCGACCAGTCGCTGCGCGACGAAGTCCTGCCGGTCGTCACCATTGAGGAACCACACCTCACGCGGGAAACGAAAAGCGAAGCGGTACAGTGCCTTGGCCACGCGCGCGACGAGATGGGTATTCATGAACGCGTAGCCCAGTCCGGTGGTCACAGCGATACACGGCACACCAGCCAACTTGGCCGCGATCGAGCCATAGATATTCGGCTTGATGGTGTAATGGAACACCAAATCAGGTTTCAGCGCACGGTAGCGTGTCATGAGCGTGCGCACCAACCCGAGATCGCGCAGCGGGTTCGTGCCTTTCGCGGACAGCTCCAGCGGGATGACCCGTACGTTCAACTCGCGTGCGCGCGGCAACGTATCGTCAACGGGCGCCATCACGACGACATCAACTCCCATTTTGACCAGCGTGCGCAGCAGGCCTGGACGAAAGATGACAATAGACCACAGCGTATTAGCCACCAGCACGACGCGCATGATGAAAGAGTTTTTGGTTGAAGCCGCGCGCAGTCTAATGGAGCAGCCCGGCTCACACAATTGCCAATCGCAAAAACACCGGCCCGCACGCCGACGCGGTGGATATGAACGTTATGAGTGAAAGTACCGCGCAAGCCTGCCGGACAGAGACCAAGTCACTCACCATAACCGATACGAATTGCGTTTTATTCGCGATTTATCTACCATCCAAGAAATAGAAACGCGCTAAAGGGAGGCACTTTTGGCACTCGATGCGTTTTCGCAAAAGATATTGCGCCTGCTGCAGCTCGATGCGCGCCGCTCGGTACAAGAGATTTCCGATCAAGTCGGTTTATCGAGTACGCCGTGCTGGCGAAGGATCAAAGAAATGGAGCAGTCGGGGGTGATCCAGCGCTACACTGCGTTGCTTGACCGGGAAAAGCTTGGATTACATGTGTGCGCGCTCGCCCATATCCATTTGACGCGCCATACCGAGGGCGGCGTGGAGCAATTCGAGCGGGAAATCGCGACCTGCCCGGAAATTACCGAATGCTATAGCACAACGGGCGAGGCCGATTACATCCTAAAGATCGTTGCAGCCGATATCAAGGCTTACGACACGTTTTTGCACGAGCGCATTTTGACGATTCCAGCCGTCGCGCAAGTCCACACCAGCGTCGTACTGCGGGAAATCAAGTTCGACACGCAATTGCCGCTTTGATACAGTATGCGCTGCGTAGTATGCGTCAGGTCGTCGCATGCACCGCTGCCGAACCGACCATCTGCCGCAGCCGGATTTGGCACACGCCAAGACGTCGGGCGACGGCATCAAGATCGAGCGCCTGAGTGAAGTCACGATCGCCACCGGCTTGCGCGCCGCTACCCGGTGCGAGCAGCAAGTCGAGCTCGACGCCGTGCCGCAGATAATGGATATCGAACGACACGATCTGCACGCCGCGAGGAGAGAGTTCACGCTCCAGATTCTTGCGCAGCCGATCGCGCGGCGGCAACGCTTCCCACGCGGTACGCTCGTCGTCGCTCTCCGGATCGACGTGGATCAACGCATCAAGCACGTGCGGCTCCTTCAGTACACGCAGACGGGCCGTCTCTGCGATATAGTGCCCCTCGGAAACGGTGATACGAGGTTCCACGAGAATATGGGCATCGACTAATGCCGCATCGCCCATCTTGCGCGTTCTGAGTTCATGCACCCCTTGTACGCCAGGCGTCGATAGCAGCATTTCGCGGATCCGACGTGTCGTCTGCTCGTCCAACGCCCGGTCCGACAGGTCCTGGAGCGCATCCCAGCCAAAAATCCAGCCCATCCGGACAATCATGAAGCCGACGACGGCGACCGCAATCGGGTCCAGCCACCGCCAGCCCGCCAGACTGCCGACGATACCGACCGCAACCACGAGCGAGGACGCGGCATCGGATCGGGCATGCCATGCATTGGCCACCAGCATCGCCGAACGCACCCGCTGCGCCTCGCGCAACATGTAACGGAACAGTAATTCTTTGGAAAGCAACACCGCCACGGCGACGACGAGCGCAGACACATGCACGGGCGGAATTCCATCGAGATCGGCGATGCGCTGCGCGCCGCGCCACATCATGCCGATGCCCACGACGATCAGCAGGCTGCCCAGAAAAAGCGAAGCAACGGTTTCGTAGCGGCTATGACCGTAGTTGTGATCGGCGTCCGGGTGGGCCCCGCTGTGCCGATTGACAAACAGCACGACGAAGTCGGACACGAGGTCGGCCAGTGAATGCACCCCGTCGGCAATCAACGCTTGCGAATGGGCCAGCACGCCGACCACAATCTGCGTCACCATCAGCACCGTATTGAGTACGACGCTCACCAATGTGGATTTCTGCGCGACGACTTGGCGCTCGGGCAACGGGGCGGTCATGAAAAACAAATAAGGGCGGTGAAGACCATCGACTGGATGGCTATTTTATCAGTCCAACCCAGGTTGCGCCGCTTTCACGGATTTTTCACAATAAAATCATCACTTTACAATGATGTGACGCATTCTCATTCCACGTCTGCAGCACGCTGCAGTGCTATCGCGCACAATTGTGCAGTTAACCATTAAGGTACAGAGCCGGCATGGTGTTGGGTCCGGCATGGTTTGAGGCCCAGTATAGTTTGCGGCCCCGTATGGTTTGGAGCCAATATGGTTTGCACCCGGCTTGGTTTAGGGTTCAAGCAATAAAAAAAGGCCAGTGGCCCCTGTCGGGCACACGGCCTTCTCTTTTTGGGCAAACCGTGGTTCAGCATGCCCCGCTACAACCGCTTGTGGGACTTCCTTACTTATTGCTGAATCAAATACTGATCCCGATTCTTTCCAGCAATCCACTTCGGCGGCTTGCCACGACCCGACCACGTGTTGCCACTGGCAGGATCGCGGTATTTCGGCGCCACACCTGCACGAGGCCGTCCCGCCTTCGCCAGCTTGCCCCGGCCAAAACCGAGATCAGCCAGAGTAATGCCATAATCGGCCATCTTTTGTTTGATGTCGTTAACAACTTCAGCAAACTCTTTGGCCTTTGCCTCTTCGATTTGCTTTTCCAGCTTTTCACGCTGTGCAAGAAGCTCTTTGTACGATGACATAGGGGTCCTTGGATAGTAGACACGACTCGGTTCTACGCCCGTTAAGTCGCTCCAATAGAAATCACCTCGGATAGTACTGGGTTAATTTAACACAGAATGCGACTGAGACAAATAGCTGATATACAAATTCAGCATTGAAATTCAGCATTGGATTGACGTCATGTTACAAAAGCAAGCTCACGTGACTGCCTATTACAGCAGCGAACGCAGTGCAGAACCACTGGCCAACTATCACCCGTAGGCCGTGGCAATGCGTGCCCAAATGCAATTTTATTCGACAAACCGCTAAGGCGCGAGCCCTTGCATATTGATTACGCCCGTTTTTTCCCGACTACTGGGAAGCGAGGCACTATTCTAACTGTCGACGAATGGTCAGGTTAGTTAATATGCTGGGGTTTAACCTATTCAGCAGAAGAATGCGCACGCGTTCGTGTTGCGAATCATTTCTCGTAGCGAACGCGCCACCGTCCGGGAAGTCAGCCGAGACGACGCAACTCGGCGGCGAGCGCCGCGTGCAACGCCTCCAGATCGTTTCGCGGCTCGTTCAGCGCCACGCGTGCACGGCGGCCGTGCTGCACCCAATCCGCGCCGAAGCGATCGACCCCAAGCAGGCGGAAACCACGTGCTGCCGCGTCGCCCGGCGTCAACGCGTCGATCAACACCTGCTCTTCGTGCTCCGCAAGCGCAGGAAAGACATCCCATTGCGCGGCGTCCAGCCATCCCATTGCGCCCAATCCGCCGATGTAGCGGATGCGCTGCGGCCTGAGCAGGTAAAACACAAAGTCGCCCAGCGCCAGATATCGCTCAGCCTCCGGGTGATAGCGCAAATATCGACGCGCCAGCGTCCCCTCTGCCTCATCGGTCGGCTCAAACCGTCCGACTATCGTCACCCGTTCAGTGTTCGACACGTTGACCGCGGGATCGTAGACGAGAAAGCCCGCGCGCGAATCCGCGACAAGATTGCGCGTATGCTCGGCCAGACGACTGACTAAGACAACCGGACGATGCTGCGCATCCGGCGCGTAGGGCAAGACCGTCGGAAAGGGAAATCCTGCTGGTTGACGGGCATGCGTCGCCAACATTCCCACCGGTTGGGCGTGCAGCAGATGAATCGGAGCGGTTACAGGGATGTTCAAGAATCACCTCGATTAGTCACGCTGCCGTCGCTCACGGGCGACGGGTCCTATTCCTTTCCCACGCGGTTACCTGCGACGGGCGTCTTGCTGTGCCGCGCGTCCCCTGGCATTGTGCCGCTCGGCTCGGCTCGGCTCGGCTCGGCTCGGCACAGCACAGCACAGCACAGCACAGCACAGCACAGCACAGCACAGCACAGCACAGCACAGCACAGCACGTAATGATCTTAACGGCTCACTGGCGACGCGGGTATCAAGCGTTCGCTAAAATGCGTAATCTTGCCGCGTGTTGGACGCGGCCCCGTTCACTTCAGCTTGGCGCAGCTCCATTTGGCAGGCTCGCCGCGGGGTTTATTTGTGCCCAATCCATACTCTTCAAATGTGCCTGACTCAGCCGCCCCGTCACCCGCCTCCTTCACCGCGCGGCGACTGCCGCGCTCAGCGCTATGGCGCGCGCGCGTCGCGACGATGGCAGTCTTCTTCGTGAGCGGCATGCTGTACGGGTCGTGGGGCGTGAACATACCAACGTTACGCGACAAATTTGCACTAGACGCCGCACAGTTGTCCGTCGCGCTGTTCGCAGTGGCCAGCGGTTCGATTGCGGCAATGCTGCGCGTCGGGCCATGGCTTGCCAAGGTAGGTACGCGCCGCGCATACCTGATTGCCGGCCCCGCGATGGGGGTCAGTGCGTCGCTCGTGCTCACCATGCCTTCCTATATCGCGCTGCTGGCCATGCTTGCGCTGTTCGGGGTCACGATGGCCACCGTCGATGTCGCGATGAATGCCGAAGCCAGCGCGATCGAAAACGCCGCCGCCAAGCCGATGATGTCATCGTTGCACGGCATGTGGAGCGTCGGCGGCATGGGCGGGGCTGCTGCCGGTGCGGCGTTGCTTAGCCTAGGTATCGCCCCTGAGCTGCACATGGCTGTGGTGTCATGGATAGCCGTCGCCGTCCTACTCACGGCCCGCGGCCTCATGTTGCCGCATGTCGCCGAGAAACGGCATCCGCCGCAGCCGGGCACGCCACGCAGCGGCTCGCGCGATTTGGTGCTGCTCGGCAGTGTCGCGCTGATCGCGCTGATCGCCGAGGGTGCCATGTACGACTGGACGAGTGTTTATATGCACGACATCGTGCTGACCAGCCCCGCTTTTGCCGGTATTGCGTACGCGTCGTTTTCAGCCGGCATGGCTATCGCACGATTCGCGGGCGACTGGGTTCGCGCCCGTCTCGGCGCACCCCAGCTCGTCCGCCTGAGCGCGTTGCTCGCCTGTGCCGGCATAGTGATCGCGTTGCTGCTGCCTTTCCCGTATATCGTGCTGACCGGCTTCACGTTGATGGGACTCGGAATGGCGAACATGATGCCGGTATTGTTTGCCGCGGCGGCCAACGTCAAAGGCGTGCGCGCCGCGGAGGGTCTAGCGCGCGTTGCGGGAACGGCATATGTGGGACTGCTGGTTGGCCCTGTGCTGATCGGTGGCGTGGCCCAAACCACGACGCTACCGATTGGACTATCGGTTGTCGCGCTGTGCGCAGCGCTGGTCGCCGTCGTCGGGCCGCGGGTCCTGAAACGCGTCGGACTGTGAACCTCTCTCCATATCGCTTGGAATGTCCGACGCGCTCTGATTCGCGTTAAAAATGCAATGAACCCCATTATCCAGCGTCCGATACTCGGCAACTCATCGGCGCCATTGGTCGTCGATGATACGGCGCATCGTGCCCTCTCACTCTGAAGTTGTCGTTGTCCGAGATACCGCCTGAACGTTTGCAGAATCGAGGACGATATAAGTGAAAAAGGCACACGCGCCGCATCGGCGCGTGTTTTTGACAGGCGACGTCACAAGCTGCGTGCCAGGGTAGGCCATTGAATTAATTGAGGGGAATACTTTGAGATCGTGGAAGCAACCCTAATGGCAGACCATTGCTGAATATCAAAAAATACACGCCACGGGTATACGCCACGGGAAAACCCGCTATTTTTACAAGACGTAAGCCAGTCATTCGTGCACGCGTCACCGCCGATCGCGTATTCAATTCCGGTCACAGCTGCAACGTGCCGCACCGGCGAGGCGCGCGCAGGAATTGAAATGGTGGCACACTGGTCAGCCCTTCCCATTCGGTTCTTTTTAGCGACTCGGAGGTCAATGTGACTACGCATTCGACATGGCGCGACATTGCCACCCACGACGGAACGTTCCAAGCGTATCTCGCGCTCCCGCATACCAGCAAAGGTCCCGGGATCGTACTGATCCAAGAAATCTTTGGGGTCAACCAGCATATCCGCGAAGTGGCCAACCAGTACGCGGCGGACGGCTACGTGGTATTGGCGCCAGACATTTTCTGGCGCAGCGAGCCGCGAGTCGAACTCGGGTACGACGATGCGGACCGCAGCCGGGGCATCGCGCTGATGCAGCAGGTCGACTTTGGCAAGACGTTGAAGGACCTCGCCGCGACTGCGCAGGCGCTGCGCGCGCTACCGGAGCAAGATGGCAGGATCGCCGCGATCGGCTACTGCTTCGGCGGGCTGCTCGCCTACCATCTGGCCGCGTACGGCTCGGTGGATGCCGCAGTCGCCTATTATGGCGGCGGCATCCAGAATCAATTGGACCGCGCGGCACAGGTGCATGTGCCGATACTGTTTCACTATGCCGAGCAGGACGCGAATATCCCGCTATCCGCGGTGGATCAGGTCAAGGAGCGCTTTACGGGCCGAGATAATGCCCAATTTCATCTGTACCCAGGCGCACATCACGGTTTCAACTGCCCACATCGCGCAACTTACCACCAACGGGCAGCCGCGTTGGCTCATGGGCGCACGCTGGCTTTCCTGGTCGAACACCTGTAGCCGTCCGGAACATAGGATGGGGTGGTAGGTAGATAGGCACGCACGCGGCAAGGCTTAGGAGGGCGGGCCATGCGGCTCGCCAGACTATCGGGCAGGGGGCGAACGCGTCGGTTGGCTTGCCTTGGTAGAACGTGCAATTCGAGCAATCCTGGCCTGCCGCGTATCTCGCATACTTGGCCTTGTCCACCTTGGCCGCATCGGTCTTATAGCCGAACGCCTGGGCGGTGGAGTCCGTTTCCTGGAGCTTCGGCGCGTCTGCGAGTGCACGGCGTGACAGCGCTGCTGTGCGGTGGCGCTGCACAGCATAGCAAGCTTGGGCGTGGCGGTGACCCGTGAACTCCCCGAGATAGCCACCGGCACGCTACCGTGTACCCTCTCGTATCGCACACTCGACGGCCTGCACGCGCGCCGCATGCACGGCCTCCTTGATGCGGGCCGGCTCGCCGGCCGTGCGTTGCGCAATGGCACCGGCGTCGACGCTGCGAGCGGCCATCAGCGCGACGCGCAGTCGTTCAGCCTGCGGATAAGGATGGGACGCGAAATTCAGGCGCCCGCGCAAGTCCGCCTCGCAGGCCTGCAGCGCTTGCGCAAACCGAGCAGGCTTACGTAGCGCATCGCTGCGCTCGAGCAGGCGTACCAGCGCGGCCGCCCCCATCTCCATCACGCGATGGACATTGCCGTGTTCGCGCGCCACCAACACCGCCAGGTCGCGGCAATCGTTGGGCACCCTGAGACGCTCGCACAGTGGAAGGATGCGCTCAACGCTACGCGCCTCATGTCCAATGTGGCGCGGCAGCACATGGGGTGGCGTGTCGGCCTTGCCCAGATCGTGCGTAAGCGCGGCAAAGCGTACCGGCAGCGCATAGTGCCGCGCCGCCGTGTAGTCGATCACCATCATCACATGCACGCCGGTATCGACCTCCGGATGATAGTCAGCACGCTGCGGCACGCCGAATAGCCTCGCTACTTCGGGCAGCACGCGCTCCAGCGCGCCGCATTGGCGCAACACATCGAACATCCGCGATGGCTCGGGTTCCATCAAGCCGCGCGCGAGTTCCTGCCATACCCGCTCGGGCACCAGCGCATCGGCTTCACCCGCTTCGACCATCTGCCGCATCAACGCTAGCGTCTGCGGCGCAACAGTGAAATCGGTGAAGCGCGCGGCAAAGCGCGCCACCCGCAGCATGCGCACCGGGTCCTCGGCGAACGCGTCACTGACATGGCGAAACACACGCGCCTGCAGATCCGCCTGACCGTTGAACGGATCGATCACGGGCCCGTGCAGCATGCCATCGGGCGACACTGCCCGTGCCATCGCATTAATGGTCAGATCGCGCCGGGCCAGGTCCTGCTCCAGCGTCACGTCCGGCGCATAAAAAAACTGGAAACCGTGATAGCCGGCTGCCGTCTTGCGCTCCGTGCGCGCCAACGCATATTCCTCCTGCGTGCGCGGGTGCAGGAATACCGGAAAATCCTTGCCGACGGGGCGAAAGCCCTGCGCCATCATCTGCTCGGGCGTCGCCCCAACCACCACGTAATCACGATCCTGCACTGGTTTGCCCAGCAACGCGTCGCGGATGGCGCCACCCACTGCGTATATATTCATCAGCCGTTCACCTTTTTCCGGTCATGCGCTTCACGCTGTCGCGCGCCTCGCGCGTCGCACCGGTCAGATATAGCAGCGCCACGCTCTGCACGCTCGCAGGCTCGGGTATGCCCAGTTCCGGTGCGATGCCCGCATGCGCGGCGCAGGCGGCCACGATAAGGCGTGGCAATTCGACATGGGCGCGCGCGAACTCGAACACGACGCTCGTCTGTCGCATGATTCGCCGCTCGGAGTGAACACGACGCGCGATGCCCACGCTCGCGCACCATGATTCGTCACGGCGCGGGCAGGATCACGCCCAGGCGCGCCTTCAGCGACTGCGGCTGGCCCTCGAACAGCGCGCCATAGTAAGTCGTGTTCGACAGCACGTTCTTCACATAATCCCGCGTCTCTGAAAACGGGATGGTTTCCGCGAAGATTGCGCCCTCCACTGGCCGGTTGAGACCCTTTTGCCACTGGCGCGGCCGGCCGGGGCCGGCGTTGTAGCCAGCCGTCGCGAGCACGGCCGAGCCGTCGAACTGATTGTAGATCATCGACAGATAGTTCGTGCCGAGCAGGATGTTCGTGTCGATGTTGTTCATCTGCGCACGCGACAGCCTGCCCAGGCCGATTTTCTTGGCGACCATCTGCGCGGTGGCCGGCATCAGCTGCATCAAGCCGCTCGCGCCGACGCCAGAGCGTGCGTTGATGATGAAGCGCGATTCCTGTCGCATCAACCCATATGCCCATTCGATGTCCAGCCCGGTCTGCTGCGCATCGCGCTCGACCGTCTGGCGAAACGGCGACAAGTAGCGCAGCGTGAAGTCGTGTTGCTGTTGCGTGCGATCCGCGGTATTCACCGCGCGGTCGTACAGTTGGATGCGACGCGCGTACTCGGCGGCGGCGAGCAATTGCTGATCGCTCATCGAGCGCAGCGACCAATTCCATTCGCGGTTGCCTTCCAGACGCAGGTTCAGCGTATAAAAGCGCTGCGCAAGCGCGAAGCCGGGCACCTTGCTCATCGCATCCACTTGCGCATCGGTGACCTCGGTGCGCGGTGGAACCGTCGTCTTGCGACCGAGCTCCTCCGCGGCCAATTGGCCATAGAAGTGGAACTGCGCTGCGATCGATTCATATTCCTGCGCCGCAGCCTCCTTGTCGCCGGCCTGCGCCAGCGCACGGGCATGCCAGTAGACCCACGCGGGCTGCGCGCGCAACGTCGGCGGCATCTGCTCAATGCTCCAGCGCACCATGGCCCAGTCGCCGGCCATCAATGCACTGCGCACCCGCCATTCATAAGACAGCGGGCTCAACAGCGCACCGATCGTCAGGCGGTACCAGTGCGCGGCTGCCGGCAGCCGCTTGATGGCGCCCTGATATGCGATCGTTCCCCAGCCAAGCGCACGCTCTTGGGGCGTGAGCGCTTCGCTGACCGACGCGAAGGTCGTCGCGGCCAGCGCTGGGTCATTGCGCGCCATCGCCGTGATTGCGACCAACGCCAATTGGTGTGCCGCTGTATTCGGCGCAATCCCGCGCGCCAAATACAGCGGCGGAGACGACGTCGCCTGCTCGTACAGCACCGAATCAGGCCGGTCGCTGCCGAGCGCGTCGACAAGCTTGGACGCCAAGCTCGGATAGCCTTGCTCGAGCGCCAGCCGGATCTGCGCCCATACGTCATCGGCGCTGAACTGGTCGCGCTGCGCCAAATCGGTGATCAGGTCGATGCAGCCGTCGCCATACCATTTGGGCTCGACGAGCAGCGCACGCGCCGCGTCGGCGACATCCTGGCGCCGCGCCGCCTTGGACGCGAGCGCGTAGCATTTGACCTGCGTATCGTCGTCGAGCACGAACCGCACATATTGTGCGTCGAAATTGCGCCAATCATGGCGCGCGCCGAGCACTGCAAGGTAATCGTTGCGCATCCGGTCCGCAATCGCCTGGCCATCGTAGCGCGACAGGAAATCGAGCACCGGTGCGTCATTCGCATCGACACGCGCGTGGCCCTGGTCATCGAACAGTGTGGGCTTGATCTGGAAGTACGTTAGATACGACGCAGCGGGATAATCGGGAATTAATGCCGCCAGCCGCGCGGCGCCGGCCGCGTCGTTCCTGCGTGCCGCCTCGCGAAGCTGCACGAATATCTGGTCCGGATCGGACGGCACGACGCCGGGTAGCAGCGGTACCGCGCAAGCGCTGCCGCACACGATAAAAAGCGCCGCCGTCAACGCGACCGCGACCGCGCGATATACTCGGTGAACACGCACGGATATCTTCTTTTTCACGTTCAAACAAGGACTCTGCCAGTGGTCAAAAGCATAGCACGCGAGCCGGGGCTGCCGAGTGCAGAAAACGCAACGCGATCGTCGCTGAAGACGGCTTTGCGCGCCAGGCTGCTAGCCGAACGCGAGCGCTTCGCCGACACGCCGCAGCGTACGCAGGCCGATGTTGAATTGGCGGCGCGTCTGGCCGATGTGTTGCGGCAGTATTCGCCGCGGTGCGTAGGCCTATTCTGGCCGGTTGCCGCAGAGTTCGACGCGCGACGCGTGGTCGCGTACTGGCTGAGTGGCGACGCCGTGCGGCGGGCGGCATTACCGGCTATCGTCGCGCCGCACGCGCCGATGGCCTACCACATGTGGACACCCGGCTCGCCGATGAAGGAAGGGCGCTATCGGATTCCCGTGCCGGCGCACGAAGACAGCATCGTGCCGGACTTGCTGCTCGCGCCATGTGTCGGCTTCGACGCATCACGGTACCGGCTCGGCTACGGCGGCGGCTATTTCGACCGGACGCTGGCCGCCTGGCCAGCACACGCGGGCTCGCCGGTCACGGTGGGAGTTGCATATGAATGCTCGCGGGCGAACTCGCTGCCGCACGAAGCACACGACTTACCGCTAGATATCGTCGTCACGGAAGCGACCTGCTATTGATCGCCGCCCAATACGCTCAGAGCGACGTCGCAGCGCGCGCGGCTGTATCGTAGAGGCCTGACGCGGTGCGCAGCAACTGCGCGGCGTCGCCAATCTGCCCGTTGTCCAAGCCGGCCTCGGCCAGCGTCGCCATCAAGCAACCCTCGCGCACCTCGCGATACTTCAGACAAAGCTTGCGGCCGGTCTCGGTCGCCGAAAAAAACACCTCCTTGCCGGATTTCTCGCTGGCTACGTAGCCGCGCGCGACCAGCTTTTTCAGCGCGTACGTCGCCACGTGCGTATCCTCGATGTTCAGCACGAAGCAGATATCCGCCAGTTTCTTCTTGCGCTCGCGGTGTGTCACATGATGCAGCAGCGACACCTCGATTGCCGTCATGTCCTTGGCGCCCGCCGCGGACATGCAGCGCACCATCCAGCGATCGAACGCGTGGCTAGCCAAGATCAACCCATACTCGAACTCAGACAGCTCTGCACTGGTTTCAGATATGAGGTGTTCTGACGAGACAATCTTCGTTGGCGTGCGGATCATGCCAGATGACCGTGATTCGTTGCAGGGCCTTCAGTATAACGGCGGACAAGCGCTCAGCGATGTCTCGTGAAAACACTTATTGATAATTTCTCTATATTTTATTGACAATACGATATAAAAGTATGCCTGAGGCACGCGCGGATCCGCGTCCCCTTCACCAGAACACATGGCTATGGAGGCGAATCAATGATGACTGCACCAAGAATTTTTCCGCTGGGCGATCAGGCACTCGTGTGCGAACTGCCACCGCCGGCCACGCTCGCGTACCAGCAGCGCGTGTGGCATGTGGCCCGGATGGCACGCGACTGGCCGCATGTGCTGGACGTGGTGCCGGGCATGAACAACGTCACCCTGGTGTTTGACCCGATACATGCCGATCCAGACGGATTGGCGATACAGTTGCGCGGCGCTTGGGCGCGGGCCCCGGTCGAGGAGACAGCATGCCGCGTCGTCGAGATCCCGGTGCGCTACGGCGGTGAAGCCGGACCAGATCTGGAAAGCGTGGCGCGGCACACCGGCTACTCGCCTCGCGAAGTGGTTGAGCGGCACGCCGCCGGTGAATACGTTGTGTTCTTTCTTGGTTTCCAGCCCGGGTTCGCCTACATGGGCGGACTCGACGCAAGCCTGGCCACGCCGCGGCGGCACGAGCCGCGATTCGCGGTGCCGGCCGGATCAGTGGGCATCGGCGGCGAGCAGACCGGCATCTACCCGGCCACGTCGCCGGGCGGCTGGCAATTGATTGGGCGCTCGGACATGGTGCTATTCGATCCGGCCAGGACCCCGAGCACGGCACTGCTGCCAGGCGATAAAGTCCGCTTCATCATCGCAGAGGTGCTGGCATGAAAGACGCATGGGCTTGCACTGCGGCGCTGCAGGCGTACCATGATTGGGCAGGGAGGCGCGCATGATCGAGGTCATCCGCGCGGGGACGCTGACGACCATCCAAGACCTGGGACGCACCGGCCATCGCCAGTATGGCGTCTGCACCGCCGGCGCGCTCGACACCGTGGCGCTGCAGGTGGCCAACCGGCTAGTGGGCAACGTCCCGGGGGCGGCAGGGCTCGAATTGACCCTGGGGCCGGTGGTGTTGCGGTTCCCGCGTGCCGCACGCATCGCGCTGACCGGCGCCGACTTTCACGCCATGCTGGATGACCAGCCTGTCTACGCATGGCGCAGCCTGCCGGTGCAAGCAGGACAAACCTTGACGCTGCGCGCGCCGTCGATCGGCATGCGCGGCTACTTGGCGATTGCCGGTGGCATCGATGTGATGCCGATGCTCGGCTCGCGCTCGACGGATCTGGGCTCGCATTTCGGTGGTCTCGCGGGGCGGACATTAAAAGACGGCGATCGCTTGCCGGTCGCGCCACTGCCCGCGAGCGCGCGCGACCGAGTATTTAGCCCGGAAGCGCCGGCGTTTGGAGTCAAGCCACCATCGTGGTGTCCCCTGGCGCATCTTGGAGAGCGCACCGGTCAACGGCTCGGCGCCATCGCGACGCGCGTGCGGGTCATACCCGGCCCCGAATATGCCAGCTTTTCAACGCAGGCCCACGCCGCGTTCTGGAACGAGGACTGGTCGATCACGCCGAACAGCAACCGGATGGGCTTCCGGCTGGCCGGCCCAATGCTGGAACGGCAAAGCCCGATCGATCTGCTGTCGCACGGCGTACTGCCGGGCACCATCCAGGTGCCACCGAATGGACAGCCGATCGTGCTGATGAGCGACGCTCAGACCACCGGCGGCTACCCGCGGTTCGGCAGCGTGATCGCCGCGGACCTGTGGCTGCTCGCACAGGCCCGCTTGAACCAGCGGGTTCGTTTTATCCAATGTTCGTTGGAACAGGCGCGCAACGCACTGGTAGAACTCAACAAATATCTGCGCCATATCGAGCTGGCCATTGCACTACAGCAGGAGCGCTGTAAGGCTGCGGCATGAATTGAAGGCAGGGACATGGAAGTCGATCTGAACGCCGATCTCGGCGAGGGGTGTGGCAACGATGAAGCGCTGCTCGAACTAGTCAGTTCGGCGAACATCGCGTGCGGCTGGCATGCGGGCGGCCCCGGCATCATGCGTCAGAGTGTTCGCTGGGCCATCGAGAAAGGCGTGGCGATCGGCGCGCACCCCAGCTTCAACGATCCGGATAATTTCGGACGTGCCGAGATGGCGCTACCGCCTTCCGATGTCTATTCCGGCATGCTGTACCAGCTCGGCGCCCTTGCCGCGATCGCGCATGCCGAAGGCGGCAAGGTGGCTCACGTGAAGCCTCATGGCGCCCTGTACAACATGGCCGCACGCGATATCACGCTGGCCAATGCGATCGTTGCCGCGGTGCGCGACTTTGACCCGTCGTTGGCCGTGTTCGGTCTGGCGAACAGCCGTCTGATCGAAGCGGCCCGGCGTGCCGGGCTGCTCGCGATCGAAGAAGTGTTCGCCGATCGCGGCTACCTGTCCGATGGCTCGCTGGTGCCGCGCAAGCTGCCCGGCGCGCTGCTCGAGGACGAGGACACGGTGTTGGAGCGCACGCTGGCGATGATCCGGGACAAGCGCGTGAGGTCCGTGGACGGGCAGTGGGTGATGCTGAACACCCAGACGATCTGCTTGCACGGAGACGGGCCGCACGCACTCGAATTTGCCCGCCGCATCCGCGCGCGGCTGGCAAATGAAGGCATCCGGGTGCACGCAGCCCGCCACGTCGCGATGACGGCGGGCTGTGCACCCGATGCTTAACAACACAGCCCGGTCCATGAAGCCGGGTTTTTCATGCTTGTTCACCACCGCTGGACTTGCCAATCGGAGATCTTATGCAAACCACCATCAATCTTTGGCCACTGCTCGGAGTGGCCGTCATCATTGCCGGCTTCGTGCTGCGCTTCAATCCGATGCTCGTGGTCGCGGCCGCCGCGATCGTGACAGCCACCGCCGCTCATTATCCGCCGGCCAAAATCCTCGCGGAAATCGGTATCGGCTTTGTTAAGACGCGTAACCTTCCGCTGATTATCCTGCTACCGCTCGCAGTCATCGGCTTGCTGGAGCGTCACGGGCTACGCGAGCGGGCTCACCAGTGGATCGCCGGCATCAAGTCCGCCACCGTGGGACGCTTGCTGATCGTCTATCTGTTCGTGCGGGAAGTAACCGCCGCGGTGGGCCTGACCGGCCTGGGTGGTCATCCGCAGATGGTCCGTCCGTTGATCGCGCCGATGGCCGAAGGCGCCGCGCAAACGCGCTATGGTGCGCTTGCCGATGCGGTGCGGTATAAGCTGCGGGCGTTCTGCGCGGCCACCGACAACGTCGGCTTGTTCTTTGGTGAGGACGTGTTCGTGGCATTCGGCGCGATCGTGCTGATGACCACGTTCCTGCATGAAGCAGGCATCGACGTCATGCCGTTGCACGTCGCGCTGTGGGGTATCCCGACCGCAATCTGCGCCTTTCTGATCCATGGCACGCGGCTGTACCTGCTCGACCGGTCGCTGGATCGAGAACTGCTGAGCCAACCGCGCGGCGCCGGCGCCCCCTCCAACCAATCAAGCGGAGAGCAAGCGTAATGCTGTCAATCAACTACCTTTACTGGCTGGTGGGCATCCTGCTGGCAATCGTCGCGGGCATGATCATCACTGACACCACGCATCCGAAGCGCTGGCTGTCTGGCACATTCTGGGCCCTGGCGGCCATCATCTTCCTAATCGGCGAGCGTCTGCCGGCTGAACTGGTCGGCGCCTTCGTCATCGTGATGGCGCTGATCGCCGGATTCGGCGGCGTGACCGGCGGCAAGGCGAAAATGCTAACGGCGGAGTTGCGCACGGCGAGCGCGAAGCGACTCGGCAACAAGCTGTTCCTTCCAGCGCTGACGATCCCGGCCATCACCGTCGTGCTCACGCTGGCCGCGCCGCACCTGAAGGTCGGTGGCACGCCGTTGCTGGACCCGAAGAACGTCACGCTCGTGGCATTCGGCATCGGCTGCCTTGTCGCCGTGGCGTTCGCGTGCCGGCTCACGCGTGACACACTTGCGCAGTCGACCCGGGAAACACGGCGCCTGGTCGATGCGCTGTCGTGGGCGGTGCTGCTGCCGCAGATGTTGGGCATGCTGGGACTCGTGTTTTCGGACGCAGGCGTAGGCAAAGCGGTGGCCCACTTGACCACGGCCTACATCAACATGGACCTGCGGGTGATCGCGGTCGCGGTGTACTGCATCGGCATGGCGCTCTTTACGGTGATCATGGGCAACGGCTTTGCCGCGTTCCCGGTGATGACCGGCGGCGTCGGCGTGCCGGTGCTAGTCGGGATGTTCCACGCTGACCCGGCCGTGATGGCCGCGATCGGCATGTTCTCCGGCTATTGTGGCACGCTGCTTACGCCGATGGCCGCGAACTTCAACATCGTGCCGGCGGCGCTGCTGGAGTTACCCGACAAGAACGCGGTGATCAAGGCGCAAGTGCCGACTGCGCTGGCCATCCTCGTGGCCAATATCGTGCTGATGAACGTGCTGGCGTTTCGCGCGTAGCATTGGGCTGGGAGAAGCCAGCCTGCGTGGCAAAGCTGGCTCTCGTGTCAGCACTGGCGCTGACAGCGGCGGGCGTGGCAGCGGCAACTGTGGCACTAGCAGCGGCGGCCTTGGCACTAGCAGCGGCTGCCGCGGCAGCAGCAGCCTTGGCACCGACAGCGGTGGCCGTGGCGTTGCCAGCTTCGCTCAGTGCCGCCCGCTGCATGGCGGTGCGCTTTGCTGGATGCAGCTCGCCTTGGCTGGCCATCCGTTGCTCCCATGCGTGCCCAATGCGCGTCGATTGGAGTTCCGTCTCGACCAGCTTACCGCGCAGGTCCTTGTAGCGTACCGGCGCTTCCTTCATCAGGTACGTCGCCAAGCGCTCGTGGCTGGCTTCCAGGTCCGGCAGCGGCCTATCCGCATCCGGCAGCCTGCCCTGTTGCGTGCTAATGAACTGTTCGATTACGCAAGCAAGCAACTGCCGGCTGCCCGGGGACCCCGCGTGCCGGCTCGCCAGCGCGCTCAGTGCATCACGCACGAGCACAGCCTGGCGATATAGGCATTCGTCATTTTCAAGGTCGCGGCTTAATCCCAGCACAAGCCGCTGTACCTCGGATGCGGCCACGTCCGGCGTCGACGCGGCGGCAGGGGTTGGCACGCCCGCCACACCGCGACGATGCGCTGGCATCGCGCGTATATCGGCATTGAGCCCGCGCTCGATATGGCAATACGCGCGGTGCTTGGTTTCAAGCTTGCGCTCCAGATAAATCAGTTGTATCTCGATCATTTGCTTGAGCACGCGCGCCTGCTCGGCATGATTCGCTGGATCGGCAAGCCACGCTTTCAGGCTCGTGCGTGTCAAATGGCGCCGCGACTCATTCCATGCATTGCGTGCCGCACCGGACGCATTGCGCCACGCGCTGCGCGCGGCCTGCGAGACCCGTGTCTGCGCATCCGGACGGACCGTACGAGCAAACGCCGAGGCAGCCTTGGCCCGGCCCACTACCGCCTCCCCGGTACGCCGCGCGAGTTGCGTCAATTGCTGCTTACCATTAGGTTTGGGGCCCCGCCGGCGAATCACCTCGTCGTCGTCGGCTGTGTAGGTATATTGATCGTCAAACCGCTTCGCACATTGTGCGGCCACATCGGCAAGGAAGGCCTGGCGCTGGTCCTCGCGTGCCGCCGCTTGGTAATAGAAGAGCTTACGCAGATCAAAACCTGCCCCTGGTCGATCGTCCGCGCATAGCAGATCGACACTCGCCAAGAAATGCCGATCGAGTTCGGGGTCATCATCGTGATAATAGCGCTGGTAACGCTGAAGCTTGCCGTGACCCTTCAAGTACTGCATTGAGAAAAAGATCATCGCGGCACTGGCTAGACCTGTCCCGGCCATCAGCACGACCGGCGCGGCTGGCGTCGCGAGCGCGGTGCCGCCCGCCGCGACAATGCCAGCCAGCGCCAGCTTGGAGACCGTGCAAGCGGTATAGAGACCGCTACCGGCAACAAACCCTTTATTCCAGTCTGTATAGTGTGTGAAGAACGCATCGTGCTGCTGGGTCTTTTCGCGAAGAAAGCGCGCATAGCGCTCGCTAAGCGTATGCTCGTCATACGGCGGATCCATTGACGCACCGCCCCGGCAATCCGCTTCAGCTCGTTTCAGCCAGGCAGCTATTCTCGAATCCGTGCCTTGCTTTTCTGCACGGAACGCGTCGCGCTTTTTACGTGACTTGTGCAGCATGTAGCCGCCGAGCGCCAGCGAACCAGCCGCAGCCATCGGACCCAGTGCGGCCGCACCGACTATGCCTGCAGCGCCGGCGGCGGTTGTTGCAGCGGCGCTACCCTGCTGTCCAATATAGACGCCCTTTAACGTGGTATCGACAATGCATTTGGTCGCAATGGCGCTACCAGAGACGAATGAGCTGGCACCAATTACCTTGTCCGCATCGTTCTGCTTGCGCAGAAAGCGCAACGCGGCACGCCGCTCCTGCTTGATGGTCGTGAGCTTGGGCAGCGGCTGATCGCTTACAGGCGTCGCATGCGTGCCCGTACCCTCATTGCACTGCTCTGCCGTGCCAACCACGTTGTGACGTCGCGCCTCAAGCAAGGCAGAGAGCGCCTGCAGCACGACTATTTCCTCGTTCACTTGATCGAGCGCCTGCGCTAGCCCCTTGTCCATCTTGCGCGCGCGGCGCCATTCAGCAAGACCCTCCTTGATCGCCAGCCCCGCCAGCGCCAGCAGCGGCCCAGTCATGCCGGCGGTCACCGCCACATCCGCGATGCCATGCGGAATGCCCGCATCCTTGAGCCATCCCACCGGGTCATGCGCAAGCAATTCTGATGCTTGCCTGAATGCTGCTTCAACGCCAGCGCCGTCACCCTTTGACACTTGGATCAGCGTCACGACCATCACGTACAGGCAATGCACGAACTCGTCTGCATCGATCGCCAGCGCGCCGCAGCGGTCTGAGTGCTCGCCGAGCCGCTGCTCCACCAGTCGCTTCACTTGGGCATAAAGCTCGCTAGGACACGCTAGTTCCAGCATCGTGGCCGGAGCCGTGCCGCGACGCCATGCTTTCAATTTTTCGAGGGTTGCAGCATGCTGATTGATGAAAGAGCGGGACGTTGTACCCAATCGAAGACTTTTTGGCGACGCCTTCCGGCATGAGCGCGTGCCGTCGCTGATGGCGTTTAATTCCTCCAGCAGTCCTGAACAGTCGGCAACGGACGCGATCTCCGCCTCGATCCTCGGCGGACCGGAATGGACATCGGCTTTGTCTTGGTGAACACGCTTTTTCGTCCGCGAGGCGCCTGCCAGGGGCAAGTCGATTGAGAAGGTAGGAAAGCTTAGCATGGGCTGCAGTCAAACAATGGACGCAATCCATATTAACGATAATAATTATCATTTACGATTTTAATCCGAAGCGAGACGCTTTCGCGCGCACGACGCCGTTATGCGAATTGAATGGCTTTTGCCCATGCCGCCGGGCATCCTATCATTTCGGTCGTGCGCCGCCTTGCTACGTCGCCATCGAGAGTCACTTCATTCAGGAAAATCGAACGATGCACACCGTACTGCTAACCGGTTTTGAGCCATTCGACAATGAACCGATCAATCCATCATGGGAGGCCGTGCACGCACTCGACGGCGCGCGGATCGCGACCCCGTCTGGCGACGCCATCGTACACGCGCGGATGATGCCAGTGCGCTTTCGTACGCTCGACCAGGCGCTGCTAGACGCGCTCGATGCAACGCGTCCGTCGCTGGCAATCTGTGTCGGCCAAGCCGGCGGGCGTCCCGACTTGTCCGTCGAGCGCGTCGCCATCAACGTGGACGATGCCCGCATCCCGGACAATGACGGTTACCAGCCAATCGACGCTCCGATCGTCACCGACGGGCCGGCGGCTTACTTCTCCACGCTGCCGATCAAGGCGCTCGTCCATGCGCTGCGCGAAGCCGGCATCCCTGCGTCGGTGTCGCAAACGGCCGGCACTTTCACGTGCAACCACCTCTTCTACATCCTGTCGCACTACATCGCGACACGCGCACCGCAATTACGCGGTGGCTTCGTGCATATACCCTATACGCCGCGACAGGCCGCGCGCCACCCAGGCCAGCCCAGCCTGTCGAGCGTGTCCGTCATTGAAGGGTTGAAGGTCATCGTGCGGACTGCCTTGTCAGTGCGCATGGATTTGCCAGAAACGGGCGGCGCGTTGCACTAAACGGTCCACGCTGGCCTGCCGCCTCAGCACGGCCCGGCCGCATCCGCACTAGCCTGTCACCCCGGCACGGCACGACCGCATCCGCACGATCCGCCGCCTCGGCATAGCCCGGCCGCATCCGTGCTAGCCTGCCACCCCGGCACGGCACGACCACATCCGCACGATCCTATCGCCTCGCCGCCAGCGCCGTGATGGCGACGCGAGCAGCCCAGCCCACGTCAGCGCGGCACGACGTCAAAACCACGATCTCGCAATAGCGCGAGCACGCCCTTCGGCCCACCAAGATGCAGTGCGCCGATCGCGACGAAGATCGGCCTATTGGGCTCGGCAAGCAGCAGCATACGCGCAACGAAACGCTCACTGCGCTGGTACACGATCCGATCGTCAATGCGCCGCGACAACGTCGGCGAGCACGCCAGTTTCGCCGATTGCCGCGCCTGCCAGTTTGCCATCGCATCCGCATCACCGGCCCGCCATAGCGCATGCAGGATGCGCACGTCGGACACGTTGTCGGCCGGCGTCTGCCGCAAGTCCTGTGCGAGCATCTCGCGTTGCTCGGCGAGCGTCAGTCCGGTAAAGGCGGCGATTTGCTCATCGCGCGTCTCAAGACCGTCGATACGCCCCACGTACAGGTTTTCGAGCTGGGGCTCGGAGCCGTATTCGGCCTGCAACCCGGCCGACAACGAGTCGTAGGTCTCGATCAGCATCGCCGCCAACCATGGGCGTGTCTTGCGGATCGCCGCAAGCCCGGCTGGATTGCCGCGCATGCGACGCACGATCTTCGCCCACATATCGGCCGGCAACAACCGTGGCAGACACGCATACGAGCACATGCCATAACGCGTCACATCGCCCTGCGACACCACCAGGTCGTCGGGGGAAAGCTCAAACGCCACGCGCGACGCTGTGCGCAACGCGTCAATAATCGGTTGCCGGAACGGCTGTTCGGCGGGATAGTCAGCCGAGTCGCCAACGTGCAGCGTGCCGAACAGGTACAGGGTTAGGGCGCCTTTGGTCGCGACATAGAACGGCATGTGTGCAGGCCGCGGCACCCTCGCCTGGGCGGTGCCGGGCTCGCTAGGCGCCGATCCGTCGTCAGCTTGCGGCGCCGGCTGACCGTGCTGGCGCAGCGGCGTGGCCGCCTCGGTCTGGCTGGCAGAGCGCGGCACGGTTGACGGCCCCAGTGAGGCCTGCATCATGGACGCGCCGGACAACGCGTGCGCGGAGGATGCGATACCGGCCCACAATGCCAAAGCGAGCCGCCACGCGAGCAGCTTGGCCAGACCGGTATTGTGTCGCGCGCGGCGGCCGCGCCGCCACTCAAGCATTCATCTCCTCCGCACGATGGCAAGCCACTTGGCGGCCATCGACGTCGCGCAACCTCGGCTCCTCGGTCACGCACCGCTCGATCCGATACGGACAGCGCTGATGGAATGTGCAGCCGCGAGGGGGATTCAACGGCGACGGCAGCTCCCCCTCCAGCTTGATCTTGATGCGACGCTCGGATTCAAAAATAGCCGGGGTGGCCGACATCAACGCGCGCGTGTACGGATGCCGCGGCCGCGCGAAGATCGTTGCTTTGCTCCCCCGTTCCGCGATGCCGCCGAAGTACATCACCATCACATCGTCGGCGACGTGCTCGACCACCGCGAGGTTGTGTGAAATGAACACGTAGCTGGTGCCGAACTTATCCTGCAGATCCATGAATAAGTTCAAAATCTGCGCCTGGATCGACACGTCCAGCGCCGACACCGGCTCGTCGGCCACGACGATGCGCGGCGTCAGGATCATCGCGCGCGCAATTGCCACACGCTGCCGCTGCCCGCCGGAGAACATGTGCGGATATCGCTTCGCGTGCTCGGGTCGCAGGCCGACCGTGCGCATCATCTCGGCGATGCGCGATGCTCGCTCGCCGGCGCTCATCTCGGTATTAATCGCAAGCGGCTCGGCCAGCGTCTGCTCGACTGTCTTGCGCGGGTTCAACGACGCAAACGGATTCTGGAACACCATCTGGGTGCGTTTGCGCAACACGGCTAGCTGTTCATGCGTGGCGGTCGCCACATCGGCACCATCGATCAACAGGCGGCCGGACGTCGGGCTCTCGACCATCGTCAATTGCCGCGCGAGCGTTGACTTACCACATCCCGACTCGCCGACGACCGCCAGCGTGCGGCCACGGGCGAGCGCAAACGACACACCGTTGAGCGCCTTCACGGTGGCCGTGCCGAACATGCCGCGGCGCACCTCGTAGTGCTTGGTCAGTCGGTCCGCAACTAGCACGGCATCCTCGGCCGCCGCCGTGTCGGGGGCATGCGCCACCGCGCTCATCGTTCACCTCCGTTCTCGTGCGCGCCGCGCCCATGCGGATCATGCCGGTCGGCCACGCCGCCGGCGGGCGGCACGATCGGCGCCACGACGCCCTCGCCTGCGTCGTCCCCCGGCGTCGCGCCGGCCAGCGCGATGCGCCCCGCATCGAATATCGGCACCGCGACCTTGTCCACATTCAGCACCCGGATGCATCGGGCGCGCATCGCGTCGTCCTGCGCATCAAGTTGCGCGAGCGCGGGCCGCCCCTTCCCACAATCGTCGACCACATACTTGCAGCGCGGCGCGAACAGGCAGCCACTGGGGCGGTCGCCGCGGCCTGGTACCATGCCGGAGAGCGCCGTGAGTCGCCGCGCGCCTCGGTTATGCTCCGGGATGGCCGCCAGCAGCGCCTCCGTGTACGGATGGTGCGGCGCCGAGAAAATGTCCGGCACGCGGTTCATTTCGATGATCTCACCCGCATACATCACCGCGACCCGCTGCGCGACCTCGGATACTACGGCCAAGTCGTGCGAGATCAGCACGAGCGCCATACCTCGCTCCTTCTGCAACCGTACCAACAGATCCATGATCTGCGCCTGGATCGTCACGTCCAGCGCGGTAGTCGGCTCGTCGGCGATCAGCAGCTTCGGGTTGCACGCCACGGCCATCGCAATCATCACGCGCTGGTTCATCCCACCCGACATCTGGTGGGGAAATGCGTTGATGCGGCTGCGCGCGTCCGGGATGCCAACCTGCTCGAGCAAGTCCAGCGCGCGGCGCTCCAGGGCCGCGCCGCGCAACCCTTCGTGCAACCGCAATACTTCCTTGATCTGGTAGCCGACCGTATAGCTGGGATTTAGACTCGTGAGCGCGTCCTGGAACACCATCGCGATGTCCTTGCCGATGATGCGCCGGCGCTTGGCCGGCGACGCGCGCAACAGGTCAACGCCGTCAAAGCACAACTCATCGGCGCGGACACGCCCCGGCGGGTCGATCAGCCCCATCAAGGCCATCGACGTGACGCTCTTACCCGAACCGGATTCGCCGACAATGCCAAGCACCTCACCGGCGGCCACCGACAGATTCACGCGATCGACCGCGACTAGTCCGTCGAAGTCGACATGCAGGTTGCGGATCGTCAGCAACGGCGTGCCTGCATCGCACGGTGCATTCGAATTCGATCTCATGACAGCCTCTTCAATTTTGGATCGAGTGCATCGCGCAACCCGTCACCGAGCAGGTTGATGGCCAGCACGGTGACCAAAATCGACAAGCCCGGCATCGTGACGATCCACCACGCATTGTCGATGTAGTCACGTGCGGAAGCCAGCATCGCACCCCATTCGGCTGACGGCGGCTGCACGCCCAGCCCAAGAAAGCCAAGCGCGGCGGCATCGAGGATCGCGGTCGAGAAGCCCAGCGTGGCCTGCACGATCAACGGCGCGGTACAGTTGGGCAGCACCTGAGAGAACATCAGGCGCAGCGTGCTAGCGCCCGCCACGCGCGAGGCGGTCACATACTCCCTGTGCAGCTCACCGAGCGCAGACGCGCGCGTGAGCCGCACATAGGCGGGCAGCGAGACGATTGCAATGGCCAGCATCGTGTTGGTCAGTCCGGGACCGATCACGGCCACGACCGCCACCGCAAGCAACAACGACGGCAGCGCGAGCAGCATATCCATCAGCCGCATGATCGGCGCGTCGCCCCAGCGCGGGAAGAAGGCGGCGGCCAGGCCCAGTACGATGCCCGGTAACAGCGCCAAGACGACCGACACCAGGCCGATGAAGAACGACAGCCGCGCGCCGTACATCAGCCGTGACAGGATGTCGCGCCCAGCTTCGTCAGTGCCCAGCACGAACTGCCAGTCGCCGCCGGCGAGCCACGCCGGCGGCAACTTGACGAACTCCCGGTACTGCTCGATCGGGCTATGCGGCGCCAGCAGCGGCGCGAACAGCGCGACCACAACCAATATCGCGACCACCCCGAGCGCGCCGACAGCGCCACGGTTGCGCGAGAACTGGGTCCAGAATTCGCGCGCCGCCAGCACGCGTCCGGACGGCGGCGGCGTCACCGCCTGCTGCGATGACAGGGGTTGGGTTGGCAAGTCTGCCATCGTTACCTCGTGTGGCGAATGCGCGGATTAAGCACGCCGTACAGCAAATCGACGAGCAGGTTGACCAGGATGACCAGCGTCGCGATCATCAGGATGCCGCCTTGCACGACCGGATAGTCGCGGCGCGAGATTGCGTCGATCAGCCACTTACCGATTCCAGGCCACGAAAACAGGGTTTCGGTTAACACCGCGCCTGCAAGCAACGTGCCGACCTGTAGCCCGATCACCGTGACAACGGGAATCAGCGCATTGCGCAGCGCGTGCACGAGGACGACCCGCGCCGGCGATAAGCCCTTGGCACGTGCAGTGCGGATATAGTCCTCGCGCAGCACCTCGAGCATCGACGAGCGCGTCATCCGCGCCACCACTGCCAGCGGAATCGTGCCCAGCACCACCGCCGGCAGGATCAGATGCGTTACGGCGGACTGGAACGCGCCCTCATCAGTGGACAACAGCGAATCAATCAGCATGAAGCCGGTCGTATAGGGGATGTCGTATTCCACCGCGATGCGCCCGGACACCGGCGTCCAACCGAGCGTGACCGAGAACAGCATGATCAGCAGCAGCCCCCACCAAAAAATCGGCATCGAATAGCCGGTCAGCGCGGTCCCCATCACCGTGTGATCCAGCCACGAACCGCGCTTGAGCGCCGCGGCGACGCCCGCCGGCAGGCCGAGCAGCAGCGCGAACGCCATCGCGCAGACCGACAGCTCCAGCGTCGCCGGAAAGCGCGCGAGGAACTCGTCCATCACGCTGGTATTGGTGATCAACGATGTGCCAAGATCGCCATGCAGCGCGCGGCCCACATAGTGCAGATACTGCCACGGCAGCGGCTCATCGAGCCCCAGGCGATGCAGCGCCTCAGCATGCATCTGCGGATCGACGCCACGCTCGCCCATCATCACTTCGATGGGATCGCCGGGTATCAAATGAATCAGCGCGAACGCGAGAATGGTGATGCCGATGAACGTCGGTATGACCATGCCCAGGCGGCGCAAGACAAAACGGATCATGAACACTCCCGTTTGTGGGTGCCAGTGCGTGAGCGGCGGCGCGGGCTCACGCCCGGGCCGCCGCAGTCCGTGCTCAACGCTTAAGCGGCGTAGGGCCGCCAGCGTAACGCAGGACGATGTCGAAACGCTTACTTCAGGCTCACACCGTCAAAGCGGGTGTAACCCAGCGGGTCGATCTTGAAATCGACGACGCTCTTCGCAATCGGCTGGTACGTCGTCGAATGCGCGAGTGGCGAGAACGGCAGCTCTTTGGCGAAGATCTTCTGCGCCTCGATGTACAGCTTCGTGCGCTGCGCCTGCTCGGTGGTCTCGCGGCCCTTGACGACCCGATCATCGAAGGGCTTGTAGCACCATCTGTCAAAGTTGTTGCCATTGACCGCGTCACAGCCGAGCAGCGTGCCGAGCCAGTTGTCGGGATCGCCATTGTCGCCGGTCCAGCCAATCAGCATCGCGTCGTGCTCGCCCGCATGGGCGCGCTTGATGTACTCGCCCCATTCATACGTGACAATCTTCGCCTTCACGCCCACCTTGGCCCAGTCGGCCTGAATCATCTCGGCCATCAGCTTGCCATTCGGGTTGTACGAGCGTTGCACCGGCATGGCCCACAACGTAACCTCAGTGCCTTCCCTGACGCCCGCCTTGCGCAACAACGCCTTGGCTTGCTGCGGATCATACGGCAACGCCTGGATCGATGCGTCGTACGACCATTGCGTCGGCGGCATCGGGTTGGTCGCGAGCTGGCCCGCGCCCTGGTACACCGACTCGATGATGGCTTGCTTGTTGATCGCCATGTCCAGCGCGCGGCGCACTTGCGCGTTGTCAAACGGCTTGTGCTCGACGTTGTACGCCAGATAGCCGAGGTTGAAGCCCGGCTTGGACGGCAATTGCACGTTCGGGTCACGCTTGAGCGAGTCGATGTCGGCCGGCCGCGGATAGACCGTGATCTGGCATTCGCCGCGCTTAAGCTTCTGAATCCGCACACCCGGATCGACGGTGATCGAAAAGATCAGCTTGCCGACCTTCACCGCGCCCGGCTTCCAATAATCGGGATTGCCGTCGAAGCGGATCGTCGCATCCTTCGTGTAGCGCTTGAAAATAAACGGTCCGGTGCCAATCGGCTTCTGGTTCAAGTCCGGCGCGCGATTGGCCTTGAGCAACGCATCCGCGTATTCAGCCGACTGGATTGATGCAAACTCCATCGCCAGATTCTGCAGAAACGGCGCGTTGACCTCCTTCAGCGTGAACCGCACGGTGTACGGATCGATCTTTTCGAGCTTTGCGATTAGCTTGTCCAGCCCCAGGTCAGTGAAGTATGGGAACTGGACCCTGTACGCTTTGTTGAACGGCAGAGTCGGGTCGAGCATCCGATGGAACGTGAACAGCACGTCATCGGCATTGAAATCACGCGTCGGCTTGAAGATGTCATTCGAGTGAAACTTTACGCCACGACGCAAATGGAAGGTGTATCGCAGACCATCCGGCGACACCTCCCACTTTTCGGCCAGGCCAGGCTCGATTCTCGTGCCACCCCGCTCGAACTCGACCAGACGATTGAAGACGGTAAACGTGTTGGCGGTGAAGTCGGTGCCGGTGGTGTACTGCGCCGGATCGAAGCCCGCGGGGCTGCCCTCGGAGCAATAGACTAATGTCTTGTTGGGCAGCGACGCGGCTTGCGCGAGTCCGGCGCCGCCCAGTGCCAGCGCGGTCACCACGGCGAGCACGGCATTGTAGGCCGCGCGGCAGGTTTCGGATAACGGACGGTTATGTGGCATGCTTGCTCCGAATTGTCGTCCCGGGATCTCCGGTGTAGGCGCGAGTGTACTGGATTTCGCCAAACCGGCAAGATGGAAAAAAAACGTACGTTCGACACATTCCCAACGGCCGACGCGCGCCACGCCGTCATTGCGATGACGCTCAGGCGCGTAGACGCTCGCAAATTGCCTTGCTGGCCGCCGCGCCGTTCAGCGTGTAGAAATGCAATCCCGGCGCGCCGTTCACGACCAGCCGCTCGCACATCGCGGTCACGACATCCAGCCCAAATGCCCGAATGGCCTCACGGTCGTCACCAAAGCTCTCCAGTCGCCACGCAATCCACTTCGGGACCTCTGCGCCGCACATTTCGGAAAACCGCATCAGTTGCGCATAGTTTGTGATCGGCATGATGCCGGGCACGATCGGCACGTCGACACCGAGCTTGCGCACGTCGTCGACGAAGCGGAAATAGGCGTCCGCATTATAGAAGTACTGGGTAATCGCCGAGTTTGCGCCCGCCTTCACCTTGCGTGCAAAATTTTCCAGATCCGCGCGCGGCGACCTTGCCTGCGGATGGTATTCGGGATACGCGGCCACTTCGATATGAAACCAGTCGCCGTGCTCAGCGCGCACGAACGCAACCAGGTCGCACGCATAGCGCAACTCGCCGACCTCTCCCATGCCGGAGGGTAGGTCGCCACGCAACGCGACGATGTGCCGGATGCCGTGCGCGCGGTACAGTGCCAGAATGCCGCGTAAGCTCTCCTTCGACGCACCGATGCACGACAGGTGCGGCGCGGCCTCGAAGCCCTCACCCGCCATTTCGAGCACGGTATCGAGCGTGCCCTGCTGCGTCGAGCCGCCGGCGCCAAACGTCACCGACATGAACTTTGGCTTGAATGGCGCCAGCTGCGCACGCGTTGCGCGCAATTTGTCGATCCCTTCCGCCGTCTTCGGCGGAAAAAACTCAAACGAGATTTCGGGCAGGGACATAGAAGTATTGGAAAGAGAGACGTGCCGCCACCGGCGTGCGTCAGTACCAGCGCTCGACGGTAAAGCGATGGCCAAGGATCAGCGCGCTCAGCAGATACGACACGATGCTGTACAGGATCGAGCCAAAAAACGCCGACCAAAAGCCGGAGACCTCGAACCCCTTGAGCAGCGTCGCACCCAACCAGAAGCACAGCGCATTGACCACCAGGATGAACAATCCCAGCGTGAGCACCGTCAGCGGCAGCGTGAATAGGATCAGGACCGGCCGGATAATCGCGTTGATTAACCCGAGCACGAGCGCGACGATCAACGCGGTGCCGAAGCTCTTGATTTGAATCGACGGCACAATATACGTGATGATCAGCAGCGCAAGCGCATTGATCAACCAGGTCAGCAATACAGTCATCGCGGGCTCCCTGTGATGCGGCCGGTGCGCGCCGGGGCACGTTGTCGATCGTGCCCCGGCGCGCGTGCAGCCGCGGTTAGTAACGGTAATGGTCCGGCTTGAACGGACCGTACTTGTCCACGCCAATATACCGTGCCTGCGCGTCGCTTAGCTCGGTCAGTGTTGCGCCGATGCGCGCCAGATGCAGCCGCGCGACCTTTTCATCTAGGTGCTTAGGCAGCACGTAGACCTTGTTCTGATACTGGTCGCCACGCGAAAACAACTCGATCTGCGCGAGCGTCTGGTTCGTAAACGAATTGGACATCACAAACGATGGGTGGCCGGTCGCGCACCCCAGGTTCACGAGCCGCCCCTCGGCCAGCAGAATCACCCGCTTACCATCCGGGAAGATGATGTGGTCCACTTGCGGCTTGATGTTCTCCCACTGGTACTGGCGCGTGGACGCCACGTCAATTTCGGAATCGAAGTGGCCGATATTGCAGACGATCGCGTTGTGGCGCATTGCCTTCATGTGGTCGTGGTTGATCACATGATAGTTGCCGGTAGCCGTCACGAAGATGTCGGCCTTGTCCGCCGCGTACTCCATTGTGACGACGCGATAGCCTTCCATGGCCGCCTGCAACGCGCAGATTGGATCGATCTCGGTCACCCACACGGTCGCGCCGAGCCCGCGCAGCGATTGTGCGCAACCCTTGCCGACATCACCGTAGCCGGCCACCACGGCAATCTTGCCGGCGATCATCACGTCCGTGGCGCGCTTGATGCCGTCCACCAGCGATTCGCGGCAACCGTACAGGTTGTCGAACTTGGACTTGGTCACCGAATCGTTCACGTTGATGGCCGGAAACGGCAGTCGGCCCTCACGCTCCATCTGGTACAACCGATGCACGCCGGTCGTAGTTTCCTCGGTCACACCGCGAATGTGCGCGAGGCGCGTCGAGTACCAGCTCGGGTCCACATCAAGGCGGCGGGCAATCGCGTTGTACAACGCAACCTCTTCCTCGTTGAGCGGCTTGGAGATCACCGAGCGGTCCTGCTCGGCCTTCGCGCCGAGGATCAGCAGCAGCGTAGCGTCGCCGCCGTCATCGAGGATCATGTTGGCGAACTGGCCGTTCGGCCATTCGAAGATCCGGTGCGCGAACGCCCAGTATTCGTCGAGCGATTCGCCCTTGTACGCGAACACCGGCGTGCCGGTTTCGGCGATCGCCGCCGCTGCGTGGTCCTGCGTCGAGAAGACGTTGCACGAGGCCCAGCGCACGTCGGCGCCCAACGCTTTCAACGTCTCAATCAGCACGCCGGTCTGGATCGTCATGTGCAGCGAGCCGGCGATGCGAGCACCCTTGAGCGGCTGCTCGGCCCGATACTCATCGCGCATCTGCACCAAGCCCGGCATTTCGGTCTCGGCAATGTTCAGTTCCTTACGGCCCCACGCGGCGAGCGACGGGTCGGCGATAACACAATCCTGGGATAGGCTTTTTTCGTAGACTACGGCGTTCATCACGCCTCCTTTTCTGTCAAAAGAAATAAAAGACGTGAGCGCCGTTGTAGCAGCGACCGCATGCGTTGAACGCGCAAGACGGAACCGCCGATCGAAGCGTTTCGAGCCTGGCGGCCGTCAGCCGTCGCAACGCTCCTCGAAACGAACCGTGATTGTAGCAAAACGATGGATATCGCTCAATTGAGCCAGACGGCAAGCAGCGGGGCCAGCAGCACCATCACTACACCACAGATCATCATCGTCAGGCTAGCGACGACACCCTCCTGGCTGCCCAGCTCGCGCGCCTTGGCGGCTCCAGCCCCATGCGCCGCTGCGCCGAGCAGCGCGCCGCGCGCCAACCGGCTTCTGAGCGGCAGGATTGCCAGCACCAGTTCGCCGACCAGCATGCCGACCACGCCCGTCGCGATCACGAACAACGCGGTCAGATCGCGCGGCGCATGCAGCCGGTCGGACACCGCCAACGCGAACGGCGTGGACACCGAGCGCGTGAGCAGGCTGTGCTGCAGGTCGGCGGACAAATCCAACCACCGCGCCAACGCGAGCGAGCCGGCGGCACCGGACAGCACGCCCACGGCCACACCGACCGACAACGACAGCCAATGGCGCCGGATCAACTGTCGGTATTCATAGATCCGTGGCCGGGCCTAGCAGCCACATCAGCCAGCGAGTATCGCGGAAATAAACCGGGTACGGAATGCGCGCGAGCCACACAATCGCACCGAGCGCAACCGGCACGACAAGTAACGGCGTCAGCCAAGGCCAACGAAAACGGGCATAAAGCGCCTTCGAGCCGATGTAGAGCACAATGGTCAGCGCGAAGCACGCCGCCGCGATCCACGACGCGGCACGCTCCGATGCAATCAGCGCGGGCAACGATGACATGATGCTCCCCACTACACGGCATGCACGCGTGCGCGTCGCAACGCAAGACGCCGCTCGAACTTCGCGGTCTGCTCGACTGCGACCGCAACCGCCACCATCGCCAAGAGCGTGCCACCCACGACCACCAGCGCGAGGCGCCAACCTTGCGCCTTAAGTACGTCACCGTACTGGACGGCGGCAACCGCGGCCGGAATGAAGAACAACAGCATCTCGGACAGCAGCCAGTGCGCGCCGGCCTTGACCCAGCGTGGTGCCACGCGGCCGGAGAACAGTAGGACGAGCAACAGGCCAAGCCCCAGCACGCCGCCGTTCACCGGCAAGCGCATCCTCTGTGCCAACGCATCGGCCGCTAACCACAGTAGCGCCAGCAGCGTGCTTTGTGCCGCTACGATTGCGCCTCTTTTGAGTGCACCCGCCACCCGGCCCGCCGGCGGTACGACAGGTTTGGCGTATGAGCAATGGACGTTCATCATGCACTCCGTGGATTCGAGGGGGCCGCCCGTCGCGCGACGGCAACGGCCTACCATTCATGAAAAATCAGTATAGGTTGCGCTGAACCATAAATATAATGAATTACTATCATAATTTCGATTCCCAAACGGAATAACAACCCATGGAATTGCGCGCGCTGAAGTACTTTGTTGAGGTCGTCCGACAACAGAGCTTCACGGCGGCGGCGGAGCGGATGTGCGTCACGCAGCCCACGATCAGCAAAATGGTCAAGGCGCTCGAGGACGAGATCGGCTCACCGCTGCTGCTACGCGACGGCCGTCAAATGGTGCTCACCGACGCCGGCCGGATCGTGTACCAGCGCGGCCAGGATGTGCTGAGCGCGCACGCGCAATTGCAAGCCGAGTTGGACGATTTGGGCACGCTGGGCCGTGGCCAACTCACGCTGGGCATCCCGCCAATGGGCGGCGCGTTGTTTACCCGCGTAATCGCCGTGTTCCGGCAGCGCTACCCGGGCATCGACCTAAAGTTGTTCGAACAGGGCTCGCGCGCGATCGAGACCGCGCTGCTGGCTGGGGAGCTGGAATTGGGTGCGTTGCTGCAGCCGGTGAACACCGATGTGTTCGACGTACTGCCGGTCAGCCGCCACCCGCTATGGTTGATTGCCCCGCAATCGTCGCGCTGGCGCGACGCCGCGCGGGTCGAACTAACCGAGCTGTCCCATGAGCCCTTCGTGCTCTACGGCGAAAGCCTGGCGCTGAACAATATCGTGCTGGAGGCGTGCCGCAGGGCCGGGTTTTCGCCCGCTATCGCAGGGCGTAGCGGGCACTGGGACTTCATCACCGCACTGGTGGCCGCTGGCGTGGGCGTTGCACTGCTGCCCCGCCCGTACTGCGAGCGGCTGGATCCGGCGCGCTTCGCGCGGGTGCCCGTTGAACCAGAGATCCCTTGGGACATGGCGCTGAGTTGGCGTCGCAAGGGCTACCTGTCGCATGCGGCGCGCGCGTGGCTCGCCGTTGCGCGAGAGCTACTGCCCAACCAGGACGGCGCCGATTTCACCGGGCCACCGGCCGACATCTGACGCTTTGCCGCATTAAGCCGCATCGAAATAGCCAACCTGACACGGCTCGATTGCGTGATCGGCAGCGCGACACTGCTGCGTGTTGCGCACGATGCTGTTCGAGCATCGCAACGCGGTCGCCGACGCCGTGATGCAACGCACGGTCTGCGCCGCCGTGGTCATACCCTACCGCATACCACCATCGCGACCAGCGACACGGCGAAGATCGCGACGCCGATCGTCTTGCGCCGGTTTAGCTCGGTCCACAGCAATACGCCGGTCAACGACAGCAGCACCAGGCTGCCGGCGATTGTATCGACGAGCAAGATCCAACCGATACCCATGCCGCCACCACGGTGCATGTTGTTCAACATGGCGAGCAACGTCCCCTCGGTGCGCTTGACCGACACCGTTGAATTGCCGGCCCAGTATTCGATCATGATCGACGTCCTCGGACCGGTCAGCATCACGCTCCAGTGCTCCGGCTGCATCACGCTGCGATCGCCCCACGCGACCTTGTGTGCCGGCTCGCGCTGCGTGCGTCCGATACGGCCATCAAAGCGCAGTTCACGGCCGACCCACGCGGCAAGGGCTGGCGGCGAATCCGGAGCGGGATCGGGCAACGGCAGCCGCATTTGCGACACTTGCGGCTCACCCGGCGAGATTTTCATCGGCCCGCCGCGGTGATTCAGTAGGAAGCCGGTCACGCCGAACATCAATCCTAGCACCGCTCCCCACAGGCCGATCCAGCCATGCACGTTGCGCAGCCATTTGAGGAGCGTCGAGCGGCGCGAGCGAGACTTGGCTGACGCCGCGCGCGACGCGGATCCGCCGTTCGCCGTCGCCGGCAAGCCCACGCGCACCCGCACCGCCGGCTGCGTAGCGGCGTCGGCAGACGCGACCACGTCGTTCAACGGGCAATGTGTCACGTCTCACCCCACATGCGCAGAAGTCTGGTTGCGCAGCTTCAGTCCATCACTGAACCGGTGTTCGATGCGCGCCGACAACGTCTGCACGTCCTGCACCGTGCGATCGCCGGTGTAGCCATAAAAGCGCTCGCGGCCCACCGGCGCGGGGCGTCCATTGACCGCCGGCACGCCATAGTCCGGCATGTCGCAGTTGTGCTGGATCAGCGCCGACAGGGTGATCTCGGTTGGTGTGCCGATACCTAGTCGCGCGTCTTGTGAATGGGAATCGGGCGGCGCGGACTGCGCAAGTGCCGGCATCGGCACGGTAAAAGCAGCCACCAGCGCCGTGGCGAGCGGCGTCATCTTCGTCATTGTCGGTATGTCCTGCGGAAAGGCGACGCTCGCGCCCTCGCGCTCGCATGGCGTCGCCCGCACGGCAAAACGCCCTGCGGCATGTCTTGATTGTCGGCTGGCTCACGCCGCCCCCTTACCGTTGTCACGGCACAGGGAGCGCGGTTAGCTGGCGGCTCGTGTTCGCGTATCCCGCATCACGCTGGAATGCGAATCGTTATCATTACATGCATCGCGTCTTTTTTCAACTGATGGATGGCGGACACTCGATATCGGCAGCCCACCTCACACAGGCCATAGCGGCGGCTCCTGTAACGCACCGACCTGCTCGCGCAATTCTAGGATACGGTCCTCCCAGTACCGGTGCGTGTTGAACCACGGAAAGGCGGCAGGAAACGCCGGATCGTCCCACCGACGCGCAAGCCATGCCGCATAGTGGATCAAGCGCAACGTACGGAACGCTTCGATTAAGTGAAGCTCGCGTGAATCGAACTCGCAAAAGTCCTCGTAGCCCGCCAACATGTGACCCAGCGCACGGCTCGCCTGCGCACGCTCGCCCGGCAGCAGCAACCAGAGGTCTTGGATCGCCGGTGCCATCCGACTGTCATCGAAGTCGACGAAATGGGGGCCAGCATCGGTCCACAGCACGTTGCCTTGATGGCAGTCGCCGTGCACACGCAACGCTCGTACATCGCCGGCGCGCTCGAACGAGGCTTGCACCGCGTCCAGCGCCAGTTGGCTGATCGTCTCGTAGGCCTGTCGCAACTCGACCGGCACGAAGCCGCTGGCGAGCAGGTACGCAAGCGGCTCACGGCCGAACGTGTCGATATCCAGCGGCCCGCGGACGACGTAGTCGCGCTGTCGGCCGATCGCGTGGATGCGGCCGATGAAGCGCCCCAGCCACTGCAGCGTAGCGCTGTCCTCCAATTCCGGTGCCCGGCCGCCACGCCGCTCGAACAATGCGAAGCGAAAACCGTCGATCTCATGCAGCGTATGGCCGTCGAGCATGATCGCCGGCACGGCCGGGATCTCATGCTCGGCCAGCTGTGCGACGAACGCGTGCTCCTCCAGGATCGCCTCATCGCTCCAACGCCCGGGCCGGTAGAACTTCGCCACCAACGGCGCGGTGTCTTCGATGCCGACTTGATAGACGCGGTTTTCGTAACTGTTCAGCGCAAGCAACCGTCCGTCGGTGCGACGGCCGCCGCGCGCCAGCACAGCATCGAGGGCATCAAGCACGCGCTCGGGCGTTAGGTCCGTGTAGGGAGCCAGGGCACCGGCATCGGCGCGCGGCGGATGGTTGAAGTTGTGATCATTGGGTTCCATCCTGCCATTGTGCCTGAGCGGTGCGCGGCCCGAGCATCGCCGCACGCGCACGGGGACAAGATGCAGTCCTGCCCGTGACAGTATCCGCAGCAGCCCTTTGCCAGCACCCGTGCCAGCGCGCGAGGCGGACCCTTCGCCAGCGTCCCCGTTGTCAACGCCCGCGGCAGATCACCGCCTGCTCCGTGCCAACGCCCGCGACAGCGCATCAAGGTCACATTAGTGCAGCGGCGCGCCCGCCGGACGCACCACCTCGCCGGTTTCAATCAAATCCGCCAAGAAGAACGGCTCGGTGTTAAGCGGCTTGGATTGCCCCGGCTCACCCTCGAACCACGTCACCATCGCCATGTCGCCCAGGATGCGCAATACGATGCCGCGCGCATCGTGCGGCACCGCAATATGGCTGGAGCGCACAATTGAACCCACCTTCATCATTTTCCCCTTCTGATATTCGCCCGTCCGACAGGCATTATGTCGGCAATGTGCGTCCTACCCAGCCCGAAATGAAGGCATAGAACAGTTCAATTGCGACTGATCCGCCATATGTATGCGACGATACGCGTCGCGGCGACCCGCCATCGTCCCTGGTCCCACCGGCGCCTGCTGCCATTGTGCCGAATTTGACGCGCCGGGGCGCGCTGCCCGCTGGCACGCCCCGGCTGCCTCATCGCGCCACGCAACATGCGACCCATCAGCGCAATCCTGGCCCGATCGATTTCATTAGTCAGCTAGAATAGCCGATTTTACCGAACTCGGTTGCGCCGCTCCCCGGCTGCCGAATACTGCCTTATGTCATTGTTTCGAAAGAAAGATATTGGTAATATGCTGGCCCGCCGCCATGCCGACGACAGCTTGCACAGGGCACTGGGCCCACTGGATCTCACGCTTCTGGGCATCGGAGCGATCATCGGTACCGGCATCTTCGTGCTGACAGGAACCGGCGCGGTGATCGCCGGCCCCGCCCTGACGTTGTCTTTCGTCATTGCGGCGATCGCGTGCTGCTTCGCGGCGCTCGCCTACGCCGAATTCTCATCGACCATTCCGGTCGCCGGCTCGATCTACACTTATTCGTATGCGACGCTCGGCGAGCTTGCCGCTTGGATCATCGGCTGGGATCTGATGCTCGAATACGGGCTCGCGACGTCAGCGGTGTCGGTTGGGTGGTCCGGTTACCTGCAATCGTTACTGTCCGGCTTCGGCATCACGCTGCCACAAGTACTGACTGCGGCGCCCGGCACCGTGCCCGGCCACACGACGTGGTTCAACCTACCAGCGTTCCTCGTGATGATGGCCATCACATTCCTGTTATCGATCGGCGTGCGCGAATCCACTCGGATCAACAATGTAATGGTCGCGATTAAGGTAGCCGTCGTGCTGCTGGTGATTGCAGTCGGCGCGTTCCATGTCCGGCCCGCGAACTGGCACCCGTTCATGCCGATGGGCTGGTCCGGCGTGTTCGGGGCCGCCGCGGTGATGTTTTTTGCCTTCATCGGATTCGACTCAGTGTCATCCGCGGCGGAAGAGGTCAAGAACCCGAAACGCGACTTGCCGATCGGCATCATTGCGTCGCTCGCCGTCTGCGCGGCGCTCTATGTGACGGTCGCCGCCGTGGTCACCAGCATCGTGCCGTACGGTGAGTTCGCGAACGTGTCGCATCCGGTATCCTACGTGCTGCAGAAGATCGGCGCGGACTGGGTCGCGGGCTTCGTCGATCTGGGCGCGGTGCTCGGCATGCTGACGGTGATCCTGGTGATGATGTACGGTCAGACACGCATCATCTTTGCAATGTCCCGGGACGGCTTGCTACCCGCCGCGCTCTCGCGCATCCATCCGCGCTTCCAGACGCCACTGATCACCACCTGGCTGGTCGGCATCTTTTTCGGATTGATCGGCGCGCTGGTGCCGCTGGACGTATTGGCGGAATTAATTAATATTGGCACGCTCGCCGCCTTTTCGATGGTCTCTATCGCCGTGCTGATTCTACGCCGCACGCACCCGACGCTGCCGCGCGCATTCCGCTGCCCAGGCGTGCCGCTCGTGCCGATGCTCGCGGTCGCATCCTGCGTGTTCCTGATGGCCCACTTGCAGGCGATGACGTGGGTCGCATTCGTGGCATGGCTGGCACTGGGACTGGCCGTGTACTTCGGTTATTCACGGCGGTATGCGAAGCTCGCATTGAATCCCGAGCACGGATAGCGCTCGCGGCAGACCGGATTAGGCCTGCATGCACCCTGTTTCGTGTGCGCCAGCCAGGCATCCGGTTATGATGCCGACCGCATCCGGCGATACGGCGGCGCGCAGGCCGCCTGCGACGGATGCCCTACAGGATTTCGCGAGGAGGGCCCCATGGACGACGACACGCTGAACCATCCGCTCGCCCCAGGCGGCTCGGCGCCAGCCGTCGAGACGTTAAATCTAGACGGACGCACGGTCACAGCGGCAGAAGGCTTACATTGGATCACAGACGCATGGACGCTGTTCAAGCGCCGCCCGCTGCAGTGGATCGGCCTGGCCCTGTTGTACATGGTGATCGAGTGCGCACTGTCATTCGCGCCGGTGTTCAACCTGCTGTCGATGTTGGTCACGCCAATACTGCTGGGTGGGTTGATGTTCACGTGCGAGCAGTTCCGTGCCGACGGCAACGTGCGCATCGGCGGCCTGTTCGCCGGGTTCACGCGCAAGCTGGGCCCGCTGGCGTTGGTCGGCGCGCTCACGCTCGCGATCGTGATCATCGGTATCGTGGTGCTCGCGTCGATCATCGGCTTCGGCACATTGGCTCAGCTGGTCTCGTACCAGCCAGGCAATCCACCCGAATTGGGAGCATCGAGCCTCGTCGGGCTGCTGATCTATATCGCGATCGCTGCGGTAGCTGTAGCCGCTGCATGGTTCGCGCCCGCGCTGGTGATACTGCATAACGTAGCGCCCATTCGCGCGATGCGGGCAAGCTTCAACGGCGTGATGCGAAACTGGTTGGCTGGCCTTGTCTATGCACTGTTGCTGCTCGTGATGCTAGTGGTCGGTGCACTCCCGTTCCTGCTCGGCTGGCTGGTCGTCATACCTTTAATATTCCTGTCAATCTACGTCGGCTATCGGAACGTGTTCATCACGCGCTGAGCGCTGCCTGCGCCCCACATCAAGCGGGGATGAGCCCAGTCTCCAACCACAAAAAACCCCCAGCTAGGCCGGGGGTTTTTGTGGTGTGCTGTGGCTCCGGCACGTGGCGGAGCCATGCCTGTGCGTCAGGCGACGGCGGCAATCGGCTCGACGCCGGCCGCCTCGGCCAACACCATCGCCTTGTCGGTTGCTTCCCACGAGAATTCCGGCTCCTCGCGACCAAAGTGGCCATATGCGGCGGTCTTTTCGTAAATCGGCCGCAGCAGGTCCAGCATCTGAATGATGCCCTTCGGGCGCAGGTCGAAGTGCTGCTGGACGAGATCCGTAATCACTGAGTCGTGCACCCGGCCGGTCCCGAAAGTGTTGACCATCACCGACGTCGGGCGCGCGACCCCGATTGCGTACGAAACCTGGATCAAGCAGCGCGACGCAAGTCCCGCGGCGACGATGTTCTTCGCGACGTAGCGACCGGCATACGCGGCGGAACGGTCCACCTTGGACGGATCCTTGCCCGAGAACGCCCCGCCGCCGTGCGGCGCGGCCCCACCGTACGTGTCGACAATGATTTTGCGGCCGGTCAGCCCACAGTCGCCCTGAGGACCGCCGATCACGAACCGCCCGGTCGGATTGACGAGGAACTTGAGGTCGCCCTTGATCAGCTCGTTCGGCAGCACCGGCTTGATGACCTCCTCAATCACCGCCTCGCGCAACACGGACAGATCGATATCCGGCGCATGCTGCGTGGAGAGCACGATCGTGTCGATCGAATCAGGACGACCGTCAACATAGCGCACCGTCACTTGCGACTTTGCATCCGGACGCAGCCACGGAAGACGACCGTCGCGCCGCAGGTCGGCTTGCCGCTCGACGAGTCGGTGCGACAAATAGATCGGTAGCGGCATCAACTCGGGCGTTTCATCGCACGCATAACCAAACATCAAGCCCTGGTCACCCGCGCCCTGATCCAGGTTGTCGTCGTGCGCATTGTTGACGCCCTGCGCGATATCCGGCGACTGCTTGTCGTAAGCGACCAGCACCGCACAGCCGCGGTAGTCAATACCAAAATCGGAGTTGTCGTAGCCAATACGCCGGATCGTGTCGCGCGCGATTTGGATATAGTCGACGTTGGCATGCGTCGTGATTTCGCCAGCCAGCACCACCAGGCCGGTGTTGCATAACGTCTCGGCCGCCACGCGCGAATGCCGATCCTGCGTCAGGATTGCATCGAGGATCGCGTCGGAGATTTGGTCAGCCACCTTGTCCGGATGGCCTTCAGAGACAGATTCGGAAGTAAAGAGATAGTTATTCGCCACTTCGTTAGCTCCAGTGAGTGAAGACGGTCGCGTTTTCACGTTGCCGGCTTCGGATCGAAGCGGCGACGCTTTAGCGGATTACCTTGTCCGGGCGCTGCTTCGCTAGATGCCGCGCCCGCCATCGCCCCGCAAGTTGTCCCATTAACTCGGCGATGCCCGTATTATAACGACTTCTGTCATATTTCATAGAGTAGAGGCTAAATTGCCGTTTGCTTCATCCCGCCAGCCGCGGCGAACATCGCGAGATCCACGATGCTAGGCCGAGCCGGAACCCGCCTCGCCATCCTGCTGCTCAAGCTGCTCGCGCGATTGCCCTATGGTTGGATTGCCCGCTTCGGCGATGCGATGGGCTGGTTGCTGTATCGGATTCCGAACAGTCGCCGTCGCGTGGTCCACACCAACTTGAGGCTCTGCTTCCCGCAGTGGTGCGAGGCGCGGCGCGAGCAGGTCGCCGAGCAGCACTTCCGCCATGCCATTCGCAGCTACGTCGAGCGCAGCGTGCAGTGGTTCGGCTCGGCACGCAAATTAGAGAAGCTGATCCAGCTCGACAGCGCGATCGACCTGCGCGACCCGAACCTGCCGCCGACACTGTTCCTTGGCGCGCATTTTGTCGGCATTGAGGCCGGCTCGATTTTTCTAAACTACCAGTTGCGCCGGCAATGCGGCGCGCTGTACCAGCCGATATCCAATCCGCTGCTGGACAAGGTCGCAGTCGCCGCGCGTGCGCGCTTCGGCGCGGACATGGCCAGTCGTGCCGACAGTGCGCGTATCGTGTTGCGCTGGCTGCGCGAGCGCAAGCCGGTGATGCTCGGCGCGGACATGGACTACGGCATGCGTAACTCGGCGTTCGTGCCGTTCTTCGGCGTGCCGGCGTGCACACTGACCGCGGTGGGCCGGCTCGCGAAGGCAGGACGTGCCCAGTTGGCGCCGTTCATCTGCGAGGTACTGCCCAATTACAAGGGTTATCGACTCAAGATCTTCGCGCCGTGGCACGACTATCCGAGCGGCGACGACATGGCGGACGCGCGCCGCATGAATGCGTGGCTGGAGCAGGAGATTCCGCGCGTCCCGGAGCAATACTACTGGGTGCACAAGCGCTTCAAAACGCGCCCACCGGGCGAAGCGGGCTTTTACTGACGCTCGACTACAATACAGTGCCATGAAGCTCAAATTTACCAAGATGCAGGGCGCCGGCAATGACTTCGTGGTCCTGGATGGCGTGCGCAACATGATTTCGCCCACGCCCGCGCTGGTGCGCTACCTCGCCGACCGCCACTTCGGCGTCGGCGCGGACCAGTTGCTGCTGGTCGAGCGGCCCACGCTCGATGGCGTCGATTTCAAATACCGGATCTTCAACTGCGACGGCAAAGAAGTCGAGCACTGCGGCAATGGCGCGCGCTGCTTCGTGAAATTCGTGCGCGACACCGGCCTGAGCCAGGCGCGCACGATTCGCGTGCAGGTGCAGCACGGCGTGATCACGCTGAGCGTGCAGGACAACGGCGAAGTGCTCGTTGACATGGGTGCGCCGGTGCTGGCCGCGCCACACGTGCCGTTCGACGCGTCGGGACTGACACCCGCGCGCGATGGTGACGACCTGCTATGGCCGCTGGACGTGCATAGCTCGACGCAATGGATCTCGGTGATCTCGATGGGCAATCCCCACGCGGTGCAGATCGTCGATGACGCCGACGCCGCGCCGGTGCGCAAGGACGGGCCGGTCATCGAGTCGCACGCGCGCTTCCCCAATCGCGTGAACGCGGGATTCATGCAAATCGTCTCGCGGCACGACATCAAGCTACGTGTCTATGAGCGCGGCGCCGGCGAGACGCTCGCGTGCGGCTCCGGCGCTTGCGCAGCGGTCGTGGCCGGCATCCGCCGGGGGGTACTGGATTCGCCAGTGCGCGTGCGCACGCGCGGTGGCACGCTGACCATTTCGTGGGACGGCCGGCGCGACAGCGGCGCCCCGGTCATGATGGCCGGTCCGGCAACCACCGTGTTTGAAGGCGAAATCGACGTGCCCGACGACTTGCCCGCCTGAGCACAATCGCCGCCCTAGGCCGTCCAGCCGATTGACCCCGATGCGGCGCAGCCTTTACTGTGTGGTATCCGCGGTGCCGGCCCTCCCGACTGGCCTGTCCGACACGCACCGCCCTCTTGAGCTGAAGCTGAAAACAATCATGAATGATCGCGAAGTCGCCGATTACTTACTGGCCAACCCGCAGTTCTTCGACCGCCACGCCGAGCTACTTGCTTCAGTGCGGCTGTCCAATCCGCACGGCAAAGCGGCGGTGTCGCTGCAGGAGCGACAAATGGAGTTGCTGCGCGACAAGTACAAGCAGCTTGAGCGCAGGCTGGCGGAACTGCTGCGCCATGGCCAGGAGAATGACAGCCTGACCGCGAAGCTCCAGCGCTGGACACTGCGCGTGATCGCCGAACGCGATCCGCATGCGATACCCGCCACGATCACCTCGGGCCTGCGCGAGATCTTCGACGTGCCGCAGGCAGCACTGCGCGTCTGGGATGTCACGACCGCCTATGCGCAAGCGCAGTTTGCCCGCAGCGTTGGCGAGGAAGTCCGCATTTTTGCCAGCAGTCTCGTCGCGCCTTACTGCGGCGCGAACGCCGGATTCGAAGCCGCACAGTGGCTCAGCGACGCCCCCTCCCCGCAAGGGGAAGCAGCAACGGGCCTGTCGCTCGCCATCACGGCGCCGGATAAGACGAGCGGTGCCACGGCCGCGCCGTGTGCTGATGCGCAGTCAAGCAGCGCGGCCGGGAACGACACTAGAGGATCGCAGCAGACCGCGTCGATTGCGCTGGTCCCGCTGCGCGACGCGCAGCAAACCGATGCGGAAAACGTATTCGGCTTGCTGGTGCTGGGCTCGCCAGACCCGCGCCGCTTCCACGACGGCATGGCCACCGACTTCCTATCGCAGATCGGTGCGCTCGCCAGCGCCGCGCTGAGCCGGCTGCGCGCGCACTAGCGCGCAAGTTGTCACCGCAGCCTGTCCGATGTCGCCCTGCACTGACCCGATCGCGCGCTACCTAGCCAGCCTCGCCCACGAGCGCCGACTCTCGGCGCACACGCTGCGCGGCTATGCGCACGAGTTAGACATGCTGCGCCAGCTGGCTGGCACCCGCGAGCTGACGCAATTGACGCCCGTCGACGTGCGAGGCGCAGTGTCACGGGCTCATTCGGGTGGACTCTCGCCCCGCTCGATCGCACATCGTTTGTCGGTGTGGCGCAGCTTCTATCGCTGGCTCGCGCTGCATCAACCTTTGACCATGAATCCGGTTGCTGGCGTGCGCGCGCCGAAGCGGGCAAAAACGCTGCCCAAGGCGCTGTCGGTTGACGACGCTGTCACGCTGATGGAAGCGCCGTGCATTGAGACACCTGACGCGTTGCGCGACCGGGCGATGCTGGAGCTGTTTTACTCGTGCGGGCTGCGCTTGGCCGAGTTGATCGGCTTGGACATCGCCTTTATCAACACCGCGCAATATCGCTCGGCGGGCTGGATCGACCTGGGCACAGCCGACGTCACCGTGCTCGGCAAAGGGGGCAAGCGGCGCACGGTGCCGATCGGCAGCAAGGCGCTCGACGCGTTGCATCGCTGGCTTGCCGTGCGCGATCAACTGCTCAAGCACGATCCGCATCCGCTGTTCTTGTCGGCGCGCGGCATGCGCATGTCCGCCGGCGTCGTGCGCGAGCGGGTCAGGCGGGCCGCGCTCGCAGCGGGCGTTCCATCCCACGTGCATCCACACGTGCTTCGGCATTCGTTCGCGACGCATCTGCTGCAATCGAGCGGCGACTTGCGCGCAGTCCAGGAATTGCTCGGCCACGCGAGCGTCGCTGCTACGCAGGTCTATACCTCATTGGACTTCCAGCATCTTGCGCACATCTACGATCAGGCGCATCCGCGCGCGAAAAAGCGCGATCCAGGACGGCAATAGCCGTCCGGCACGCCGGTATTAGCGAATCGCCGTGCTGCCCAGACGCGCCCACCCCTATACTGACCATTGCAATGAACACTGTCACGCTGAAACCTGGCAAGGAAAAACTGCTGCTGCGCCGCCACCCTTGGATCTATGCGAACGCGATCGAGCGCGTTGACGGCCGGCCCGCATCCGGCGCAACGGTCGTGGTGCGTGCGGCCGACGGGCGGTTTCTCGCGCGTGCCGCCTACAGCCCGCACTCGGCGATTCGCCTGCGGATGTGGAGCTTCGACGAAACCGAGCCGATCGACCACGCGTTCTTCAAGCGGCGCATCCAGAACGCGCTTGCGTATCGT
>NZ_JADBGL010000017.1:0-57699 GCF_037389205.1 Mycetohabitans sp. B46 | reverse complement strand
AATTGAGGAAGAAATACGGGAATATCTGGCGCTGTTCCATGGCGACACACAGCCCGGCATTCTGCGGCGACTGCGCGAAACCGCGCTGGACTGGATGGGGCAACTCACGCAATTCAACCCCTACTTGACCGGCGCCGTGCTCAACGGCACAGCCGGTGTCCATTCGGACATCCACCTGCAAGTGTTTTGCGACAATCCCAAAGAGGTGGCCATCCACCTACTGAACGCCGGCATACAGTACGACGTATCCGAGACGCGCCATTTCGCCGGCCGGGGAGCAGTTGAGACATTGAGCTTCATCGTCCGCGACGGCGACGGCAACGCGGTCGGCCTCCATGTGGCGCTATACGACACGAATGATTTGCGTGGCGCGGTCCGTGCCGATGCGCGCGGACGACAGGCGCGCGCAAACGCGGCGTCGGTCCGGGCGCTGCTCGATGTGGGTTGAATGGCAGCGGCAGTTGCCACCCGCCCACACGCCCGCACGCACGCGCCTTGCATCGCATCGCCACTGGAACCGGCGCGAGTTGTAGCAGTTCGCCCTTGCTTAATGGAAGTGCAATGAACCCGACGTTAAATGCAATGAACTCGACGTTATATCCCGATTTCTCAACTGCTTCCCCCGCACCAGCGTCGGCACGCCGCGCCCGTGCCGCGTGGCGCGCTGTAGCCTGCTTGCTGTGCGCGCCGCTGCCTGTCTGTGCAGCGCAGCCAGTGGACACCGCGCAATCGGCATACGCTGCCGCGCCGCCCTACGCGGCCCACGACGACGCGGTGCGCGCGCTGTTTGCTAGTTCGCTGCCCGATCCGGCAGGCCAGCTTCAGCCGTTGGCCCAGTATCGCGGCAAAGTCACCGTGGTGAATTTCTGGGCGTCGTGGTGTGCGCCATGCGTGAAAGAAATGCCGGCGCTGTCCGGGTTGCAACGCCGCTATGCGGACAAAGGCGTGCGCTTCGTCGGCATTGGCGTCGATTCGGCCCGGAACATATCGCAATTTCTATCCAAAGTGACGATCGGCTACCCGGTCTACGTAGCCGGCTTCGGCGGTGCAAACTTGGCTCGCCAGTTCGGCAACGAGGCCGGCGGGTTACCGTTTACCGTAGTCATCGACAAAGCGGGACACGTTCGCTACTCGAAGCTGGGTGAAATCGACGCGGCGCGGCTGAGCATGGCACTGGACGCGCTATGACATAGGCGGAACAGTCAGTGCCGTGCGGCACGCCAGCTCGGCACTCGCGTGTCAGTCATCAGCAGCATGTGCCAATCACAAATTACACGGTAATTTATCGATAAATTGTAGACGTTTGCTGCTGTTGTCTACCATTTGCCGCTAGATTGGCTGAAATTACAGCCGCCACGCTTTGCCGAACGTCCGTTCTTTTGAGGGCGAGCGCGCCGAAAACTGGACAATTTTTTTGAATCAGCGGTAAAGTGCGCGCAAATTCGCAGAAAACGAGCGCTTATGAGTCTTCGCATCCTGGTCGTCAACGGCCCCAACCTGAATCTGCTCGGTACACGCGAGCCGCAGACGTACGGCAGTACGACGCTCGCCCAAATCGAGCAGGCGCTGGCGCAGAAGGCCAACGCCGCGGGGGCGGCGCTCATTTGCTTCCAGAGCAATCACGAAGGGGACATCATCGAGCGCCTGCACCAGGCGCGCGACGAGCAAATCGGCTTTGTGCTGATCAACCCTGCGGCCCTCACGCACACCAGCGTCGCGATCCGCGACGCGATTGCGGCAACCGGGATCCCGTTTGTCGAGATCCACTTGTCGAACGTGCATCGACGCGAAGCTTTCCGCCATGTGTCGTATCTTTCCGACTTGGCGGAGGGCGTGATCTGCGGGCTCGGCTGGCGGGGCTACTTATACGCGTTGGACTTTGCGCTGGAGCACCTGGGCCGGTCGCATTGACGTCTTTTCCTGGCAACACCACACTTTCGCTATTCCGGGCTTGGCCCGGGCGCCACATCAAATTGGGGACCACCGATGGATCTACGCAAACTCAAAACCCTGATCGACCTGGTATCCGAGTCCGGCATCTCGGAACTCGAAGTCACCGAAGGCGAAGGCAAAGTCCGGATCGTCAAGAACGCGGCACCTGTCTATCTGCCGTCCCAGGCACAATATGCCCCGGCGCCGCAGGTCACCGGTGCGCCCGGCGCACCGGCTGCCACGTCGACTGAGTCCGACGCACCCGCCACCCCTGCCGCTGCCACGCCGCAAGGCCATGTGGTCACCTCGCCAATGGTCGGCACGTTCTACCGCGCGCCGTCGCCGGGAGCCGATCCGTTCGTGCAAGTTGGCGACTCGGTCAAAGAAGGCCAGACAATCTGCATTATCGAGGCGATGAAGCTGCTGAACGAGATCGAAGCCGACAAGACGGGCGTGGTCAAGGAAATCCTCGTCGAAAACGGCCAGGCTGTCGAATACGGCCAACCACTGTTCGTGATCGGCTAAAGAGTCACTGTGCCTATGTTCGAGAAAATACTCATTGCCAATCGCGGCGAAATTGCACTGCGCATCCAGCGCGCGTGCCGCGAGCTCGGCGTCAAGACGGTTGTCATCTATTCGGAAGCCGACAAGGAAGCGAAGTACGTGCGCCTTGCCGACGAAGCAGTCTGCATCGGGCCGGCGCCGTCGAACCTGAGCTACCTGAACATGCCGGCGCTCATCAGCGCGGCAGAAGTCACCGACGCCGAAGCGATCCATCCGGGCTACGGCTTCCTGTCTGAGAACGCCGACTTTGCGGAGCGGGTCGAGCAGTCCGGCTTCACGTTCATCGGCCCGCGTCCGGAGACCATCCGGCTGATGGGCGACAAGGTCAGCGCCAAGCAAACGATGATCAAGACAGGCGTGCCGTGCGTCCCGGGCTCGGACGGCGCGTTGCCGGACGATCCAAAGGAGATCGTCAAGATCGCGCGCTCGGTCGGCTATCCGGTGATTATCAAGGCCGCCGGTGGCGGTGGTGGGCGCGGTATGCGGGTCGTGCACACGGAAGCGGCACTCGTCAACGCGGTCAACATGACGCGTGAAGAAGCCGGCCGCGCGTTTGGCAACCCGCAGGTCTACATGGAAAAGTTCCTGGAGAATCCGCGGCACATCGAGATCCAGGTACTGGCTGATTCGTTCAAGAGCGCGGTCTGGCTTGGCGAGCGTGACTGCTCGATGCAGCGGCGCCATCAAAAAGTGATCGAAGAGGCGCCGGCGCCTCACATCGCACGCCGGTTGATCGAGCGGATCGGCGATCGCTGCGCCGAAGCGTGCAAGAAAATGGGCTACCTGGGTGCCGGCACGTTCGAGTTCCTGTACGAGAACGGCGAATTCTACTTCATCGAAATGAACACCCGGGTCCAGGTTGAGCACCCGGTGACCGAGCTGATCACGGGCGTGGATATCGTTCAAGAGCAGATCCGCATCGCGGCAGGCGAGAAACTGTCGGTGCGGCAACGCGACATCGCATTCCGCGGTCACGCGATCGAATGCCGGATCAACGCAGAAGATCCATTCAAATTCACGCCGTCGCCGGGACGGATTACGTCATGGCACGCGCCCGGTGGCCCGGGCATCCGCGTCGATTCGCACGCGTACAATGGCTACTTCGTGCCGCCCAACTACGATTCGATGATCGGCAAGCTCATCGCGTACGGCGCGACCCGCGAACAGGCGATCAACCGGATGCGTATTGCATTGTCCGAGATGGTGGTCGAGGGTATTCAGACGAATATCCCGTTGCACCGGGAATTGATGCTAGACGCCAAGTTCGTCCAGGGCGGCACTAGCATCCATTACCTCGAAGACAAGCTGGCTGCCAAGCAGCAGGTCGCCCCTAAGGAAGCGTAACGGGCATGAACTATCGCGAAGTCGTCGTCGAAATTGATCGCGAACGCGCCGAGCCTTTGTCAGACGCGTTGCTTGAGCTTGGTGTGTTGTCGGTCTGCGTCGAGGACGCCGACGCAGACACGCCGCACGAACAAGCGCTGTTCGGTGAGCCCGGCCTCGTGCCGGAGCGCGCCGCGTGGACGCACTCGCGGGTGATTGCCATGCTTGCCGCGGAACAGGACCCCGCCGTGCTGCTGGCGGCCGCCGTGAATGCGGTCGGCCTGCCCGCGCTACCGGCCTTTACCGCGCGCGACGTCCAGGAGCAGGACTGGGTGCGGCTCACGCAATCCCAGTTCGAACCAATCCATGTCGGCCAGCGGATCTGGGTCGTGCCCTCATGGCACGAGGCACCGCAGCACGACGCCGTGGTGCTGGAACTCGACCCGGGGCTCGCCTTTGGCACCGGCAGCCATCCGACCACACGCCTGTGCATGGAATGGATCGAACAGCACGTGCGTGCCGGCGATTCGCTGCTCGACTACGGATGTGGCTCTGGCATCCTAGCGATACTCGCGCGCAAGTGCGGTGCCACGCCGGTCGTAGGCATCGATATCGACCCGCAGGCGATCGACTCGGCTCAGCACAACAGCGAGCGCAATCGCGTCGACGTCATGTATGGGCTGCCTCACGAGTGCCCCGCAAACGAGTTCGATGTAGTCGTCGCCAACATCCTGTCCAATCCGCTCAAGCTGATGGCTTCGATGTTGGCCTCCAGAGTAAAACTGGGCGGAAGACTTGCGCTATCCGGGGTGCTGGCGCGCCAAGCGGACGAAGTCGCGGCGGTCTACGCGCGCCACATCGAGCTTGCCGTTTGGCGTGAACAGGACGGATGGGTGTGCCTGGCCGGGCAACGCCGGGATAGTTAATTAGAATACCGGCACTTCAACCGATTGAGCGGCGCGCCGTGCGCCGGTTCAGGGAAACCCGTTGACATGACGCTCGCCACCCGCTGTCCCCGCTGCGGTACCGTCTACCGGTTCGTCGCCGATCAATTGAAACTGCACCACGACTTGGTGCGCGGTGGCCATTGCCAACCGATCTTCGACGGTGCGGGCCGGCAAGTCGCGCCCTTGTTGCTGACCGGCGATGCCGATGAACCTTCGCATGTCCCCGGCCGGGCGCAACCGCCCGTCGGGCCCCATGGGACATTGCCCATCCCGTTCGGGGGCCACAGCATACCGATGCTGCATGCAATGAAGCGCCGCCAGCGGCGCGTGACGACGACCACACCATCGCGGCACGACGCGACACGGCCCCTCGTGGCGATGAGGGCCCGGGTTTGATCACCCCGCCACGTGATAATCCCGTCCATCCCGCCACGCCGTCACCCGAGCGGACCGCGTGCAAGCTGATCAATAGCGGCCCCTTGGCGCCCACGTTCCACCCGTACAGCGTCAGTGCGCCGCTCTGCGTGACGCGGGATGCAAATTTATTATCCGTGACGCGCGGCATGTGCGCCACCCCATCATTAACCCGGCGGCAAGCGCTCGGCCCGAGCGTCCAACGCCACCATCGCAGGAGAAACCATGAGCCAAGTTACTCTCGGAGGCAACCCCATCGAAGTCGCCGGTACACTGCCAGCCGTCGGCCAGAAGGCCGCGCCATTCTCACTGGTCGGCAAGGGCCTGGCGGACGTGAAGCTCAACGACTTCACTGGCAAGCGCAAGGTCCTGAACATTGTGCCGAGCCTGGATACGCCCACCTGCGCAACCTCAACGCGCAAGTTCAACGAAGCGGCAAGCAAGCTGGAGAACACCGTCGTTATCGTGATTTCGGCTGACTTACCGTTTGCGGCGACGCGGTTCTGCACGACCGAAGGCATCGAGAACGTGATCACGGCCTCGACGTTCCGTAACCGGGAGTTCGCCGGCCAATACGGGGTGGACATCAAGACCGGGCCACTGGCCGGCTTGACCGCGCGCGCCGTCATCGTGCTCGATGGGGACGACAAAGTGCTACACGTGGAACGCGTGTCGGAAATTAAAAATGAACCCAATTACGACGCAGCCCTTGCTGCACTGAAATAACTCCCTGCCTGTCGCCGCCCAGCGCGGGCGACAGGCTCGATACCGGCCTTACCGCCCCGAGTATATCGTCCGGCGGCCGGCGCAAGCACGCCCCCGCACGCCGGCGATGCGCGCGCGGGGGCGATCCGGCACTCAACCTATCATAAGGAATCACCACTGTGGCCACGCTAATCTGCGGCTCGCTCGCGTACGACAACATCATGATGTTCGAAGGGCACTTTCGCGAGCACATCTTGCCCGACCAGGTCCATATTCTGAACGTCAGCTTCCTCGTTCCGTCCATGCGCCGTGAATTTGGCGGCTGCGCCGGGAATATCGCATACGGGCTGAAGTTACTGGGGGGCGAGCCACTGATCATGGCAACGCTCGGCGCAATCGACGCTCAACGCTATCTAGAGCGACTCGACTCGCTGGACATACGCCGTGATTGCGTGCGCGTGCTGCCAGACACGCACACGGCGCAGGCAATGATCACGACCGACCAAGAAAACAACCAGATCACCGCGTTTCATCCTGGCGCCATGCTAATGAGTCACCTGAACCGCGTCAGCGACGCACAGGATGTCACGCTCGGCATCGTCGCGCCGGACGGTGCACAAGGCATGTGCGAGCATGCGGAGCAATTCGCGCAAGCGAACATCCCGTTCATGTTTGATCCGGGCCAAGGGCTGCCGATCCTTGATGGTGCCCAGCTGCGCCGGATGATTGAACTTGCGACCTATGTGGCAGTCAATGATTACGAAGCGAAACTCTTGAGCGACAAAACCGGGTGGTCCGTGACGGACATCGCGAGTCGCGTCGACGCGCTGATCATCACGCTCGGCGCGCAGGGTGCGACGATTCATCACCGCAATGGCGTCGAAGCCATTCCGGTCGTGCCGGCAGAGCGGATCGTCGAGCCTACCGGTTGTGGCGATGCCTTCCGCAGTGGCCTGCTCTACGGCATTGAAAAAGGCCTGGACTGGGCCACCACCGGACGCCTCGCGAGCCTGATGGGCTCAATCAAGATCGCGCATCAAGGACCACAAACCTACACATTGGATCGAACCGAAATCGGCGCCCGTTTCGAAACCGCATTCGGCTACCGCTTGCCTTGAGCTATCTATGGGAGAACAACGATGATGACCAAGAGACACGTTACGCTTGTCGTGATGCTGTCCGCCAGCCTCTCGCTGGCCGCGTGCTTTACGCCCGCTGGCTCAGCCGACGTCTACACCACATCGCAGGCGCAGCGCGAACAGACCGTGCGCATGGGAACCGTGGAAAGCGTACGGGCAGTACACATCGTTTCGGATAACGAAGGCGGCGGCGCGCTTGGGACGCTCGGCGGGGGTGCGCTTGGCGCAGTGGCGGGTAGTTCAATCGGAGGCGGCCGCGGCTCGATCCTGACCGGCATCGTCGGCGGCATTGCGGGCGCGGTGGCAGGCAATACTGTTGCCCAACGGGCCGGCACCTCCAACGGGCTGGAAATCACGGTACGGCTCGATAACGGCGACCTGCGCTCGATCACGCAGGCAGCCACCGGCGAGGTATTCCGTGCCGGCGATCGCGTCCGGTTGCTGTCCGCAGGCGGCATCACGCGCGTGACGCATTGAAAAACATCCCGCACCGGGCACGTGCCTGGTGTGGGATGTCATGTCACTCGACGACTTGTGGCGCGCCGGCGCGTCGTCACGCACCGGCCCCATTCGACGTGTCGATTATGGACGGCTGCCAGTCGGGAACGGCCATGCCGCAGCCGGGTTCAGCGCGGTCTTCACCGCGTTGGCCTGCACAGCCGGCGTCGGCGTCGCAGGGGCGGCGGGGGCAGTGGCAGCTTTCTTCGCCGCCGCCTTCTTCGCAGCCGGCTTCTTGGCCGCAGCTTTCTTCGCCGGCGCCTTCTTGGCTGCCGCCGCCTTCTTCGCCGGTGCCTTTTTCGCGGCGACCTTTCTGACCGCCGCCTTCTTGGCCGGTGCCGCCTTTTTCGCCGGTGCCGCCTTCTTCGCGGCCACCTTCTTCACGGCGACTTTCTTAGCCGCGACCTTTTTGGCCGGTACTGCCTTCTTCGCTGCAACCTTCTTGGCCGCAACCTTTTTGACCGGTGCCGCCTTCTTCGCCACGACCTTCTTCGCCGCCACCTTCTTCACGGCGGCCTTCTTGGCGGCAACCTTCTTAGCCGGCACCGCCTTCTTCGCCAGCGTCGCTTTCTTGGCCGGTGCTGCCTTCTTCGCTGCGACCTTCTTCACAGCGGGTTTTGCTGCTGCTTTCTTCGCAGCCGGCTTTTTCTTTGCAGTGACCATCTTTTTCTCCTTCAGGTTCAGATGAGAGTTACAAACACCCTTCGTCAAAACCCGCTTCCCGCCAACGCGTTTTTTCAACGCGGCTGCTGCGAAGCGGATTATTCATCGGCGTACGCACCTGCATCCTGCTTACGCTAATGAATGCGGCAAGGCGCACGAGACCGACCCAGCGGCTCCGTGCGCCCCAACACGACCGGCATCGCTGCCGGCGAATGATTTGAAGCAGTCCGGCACACAACACCGCGGCCGGAGGCTTTTCCGGGGGTAGTTTGCCCATCCCACTGAAGGGTTCGCACAGTGCCGTTCGTCGTCAGTCGGCTATCCAGGCGGTCAGGCACACATTGCATCAGGCGGCACTTCTCCTAAACTTGTGCGGCACACGCGGCGGCGTCATCGCCGCCATCGCGTACTGCACACCCCTACCTATTCATTGGTGCGCGTCATTCCCAGCTCAGCGCGCCACCGGTTTGATATTCAATCACTCGCGTCTCGAAGAAGTTGCGCTCCTTCTTCAAGTCGATCATCTCGCTCATCCACGGAAACGGATTTTCCTCGTTCGGGAACAACGGCTCCAGGCCGATCTGCTGGCAGCGCCGATTGCAGATGAATCGCAAATAGCTTTTGAACATACCAGCGTTCAAGCCCAGCACACCACGCGGCATCGTATCCTCCGCATACCGGTACTCGAGTTCGACCGCATGCTTGAATAAGCCGCCAATCTCCTCGCGAAATGCCGGCGTCCACAAATGCGGATTCTCAAGCTTGATCTGATTGATCAGGTCGATGCCAAAGTTGCAGTGCATCGACTCGTCGCGCAGGATGTACTGGTACTGCTCAGCAGCACCGGTCATCTTGTTCTGCCGACCCAACGCCAGTATTTGCGTGAACCCGACGTAGAAGAACAGTCCCTCCATCACGCACGCGAAGACGATTAACGACTTCAGCAGCTTCTGGTCCGCCTCGAGCGTGCCAGTCTTGAACGACGGATCGGTCAACGTATGGATGAACGGGATCAGAAATTCATCCTTCGCACGGATCGATGACACTTCATGATACGCATTGAAGATCTCGCCCTCGTCCAGGCCGAGCGACTCGACGATGTACTGGTACGCGTGCGTATGAATCGCTTCCTCGAATGCTTGACGCAGCAGGAACTGGCGACATTCGGGTGCAGTGATGTGGCGATACGTGCCGAGCACGATATTGTTCGCCGCCAACGAATCAGCCGTGACAAAGAAACCCAAATTGCGCTTGACGATGCGGCGCTCGTCGTCAGTCAGCCCGTTCGGATCCTTCCAGAGCGCGATGTCGCGGGACATGTTGATTTCCTGCGGCATCCAGTGGTTCGCACAGCCGGCGAGGTACTTCTCCCACGCCCACTTGTACTTGAACGGCACGAGTTGATTGACGTCGGTCTTGCCGTTAATGATCCGCTTGTCGGCCACGTTCACGCGGGCCTCGGGGGCGGGCGCCGGCGACGCGTTCGGTTGCTGGCCCGGCGCGACAGCGACATCGCGCGTGAAGCTATCCTGTGCCAATGAAGCGGGCGTATCCGCAGCTTGCGCTGCGTACCCGGCGGACGATGCCACGGCTCCAGTCGCCGTCGTTTCTCGCACCGTCGGTTGCGGAACGCTCGGGGGAATTACGGCAGTAATCTCGTCATCCCAGTTGAGCATAAATGTCACCATCAATTTAGATCGGTTTGTACCATCTTTTCACCAACGATAAAAGAGTCCGCTGATGAAAAACGCTCTTTTGATCTCGCATTGAGACCTTCATACAACACTTTGATCGATAGGATCGTCCAGGACTTCATATCGGTTGCATCACGACCCAGATCGACCATTGCTTGATATCGATCGGCGCGACGCGTGGGCCATCCGTTTCATTGCACTCGCCGCACCTACCATGCACGTGGCCACCGCTCATCGCGCGTATCGCGTGTCGCACGATGCACACGCGATACATACCAAGCAGCACGCGTCCCGTGCCTTATCGTGTACCGCATGCAGTATGACCGCGGGCGGTATTAGACAACACGGTCGAGCACGCTCACGCGCTAATGCATCATTGGCATGCCTCACACTCCTCGAAGCCTGCATCGCCAGGACGCAGCATGCAAACCGGTCCCGCGATCTCATCCTGCGCTCCCGCATCGGCAGCGGCGTGCACACCGGCGTTGCGCGTCGCCGCGCTGCCCGACACGTCACTCCCCACGCCATGCATCGCCCCCCCGCCACCGTCGCTAGATGGCACCGCATTGAGCGCGCCATGCGCAACCGTCGACTTCTCGACATGCGTTGCGGCGATCGTGCGCAAGTAGTACGTCGTCTTCAGGCCGCGCAGCCAGGCGAGCTTGTAGATTTCGTCCAGCTTCTTACCCGACGCCCCGGCCATGTAGATGTTCAACGACTGCGCCTGATCGATCCACTTCTGCCGACGCGCCGCCGCCTCCACGAGCCACTTCGGATCCACTTCGAACGCGGTTGCATACGTCGCGCGCAGATCGGCGGGAATCCGATCGATGCGCGCCAGCGATCCGTCGAAGTACTTCAAATCGGCTACCATCACTTCGTCCCAGAGCCCGTGCGCCTTCAGGTCACGCACCAGATATTCATTGACGACCGTGAATTCGCCCGACAAATTTGATTTCACATACAGATTCTGGAACGTCGGCTCGATGCACGCGGACACACCAATGATGTTCGAGATCGTTGCGGTCGGCGCGATCGCAACGCAGTTCGAGTTGCGCATGCCATGCGTGGCGATGCGCTCGCGCAGCGCGGCCCAGTCCATCGTTTCGGACGAGTCGACCTCGACATACCCACCGCGTGAGTCAGCGAGCAGCTTCAGCGAGTCTTGCGGCAAAATTCCGCGATCCCACAGCGAGCCACCGTACGACGAGTACCGGCCGCGCTCACTTGCCAGTTCGGTGGAGGCCCAGTACGCGTAGTAGCAGACCGCTTCCATCGAGCGGTCCGCGAACTCCACCGCCTGCTGCGATGCATACGGCGTGCGCAGCAAGTGCAGGCAGTCCTGGAAGCCCATGATGCCCATGCCGACCGGACGGTGCTTCAGATTCGAGTTACGCGCCTTGGCAACCGCGTAGTAATTGATATCGATCACATTGTCGAGCATGCGCATCGCGACGCTGATCGTGCGCTTGAGCTTATCGTGGTCCAGCACATAGCCACCGTCCGCGTCCTGCTTCATATGCGCGACCAGGTTGACCGAGCCCAGGTTGCAAACCGCGATTTCGTTGTCGCTCGTGTTCAACGTGATTTCAGTGCACAGGTTCGACGAATGCACAACACCCACGTGCTGCTGCGGCGAGCGCACGTTGCAGGGGTCCTTGAACGTGATCCACGGATGACCGGTCTCGAACAGCATCCCGAGCATCTTGCGCCACAGTTGCGCGGCCGGAACCTTCTTGAACAGCTTCAGTTCGCCGCGCGCGGCCTTCTCTTCGTACGCGACATAAGCTTGTTCGAACTCGGCACCAAATTTGTCATGCAGGTCCGGACAGGTCGACGGTGAAAACAACGTCCAGTCGCCCCCCTCGATTACCCGCTTCATGAACAGATCTGGGATCCAGTTCGCGGTATTCATGTCGTGCGTGCGACGACGATCGTCGCCGGTGTTCTTGCGCAACTCAAGAAACTCTTCGATGTCCAAATGCCAGGTTTCGAGATACGCACATACTGCACCCTTGCGCTTGCCCCCCTGGTTGACCGCGACCGCCGTGTCGTTGACGACCTTGAGGAACGGCACCACGCCCTGCGACTTGCCGTTGGTGCCCTTGATGTGCGAGCCGAGCGCGCGCACGCGGGACCAGTCGTTGCCCAGTCCGCCGGCAAACTTGGACAATAGCGCGTTTTCCTTTAGTGCTTCATAGATGCCGTCCAGGTCGTCCGCGACAGTCGTCAGGTAGCACGACGACAGTTGCGAGCGGCGCGTGCCGGAATTGAACAGCGTCGGCGTCGAGCTCATGAAGTCGAACGTTGACAGCACAGTGTAGAACTCGATCGCCCGCGCCTCGCGGTCAATTTCATTCAACGCCAGCCCCATCGCCACCCGCATGAAGAAGGCCTGCGGCATTTCAATGCGCTGCCCGTCCACGTGCAGGAAGTAACGGTCGTACAACGTCTGCAGACCGAGATAGCCAAATTTCAGATCGCGCGACGCATCCAGCGCGTCGCCCAGCTTTTTCAAGTCAAACTGCAGCAGCTTCTCGTCCAGCAATTCAGCTTCGACACCTCGCTTCAAGAACTGCGGGAAGTACTCCGCATACCGCGCACCCATCTCGGACTGCAACACCTCTTCGCCAAGAATCTCGCGGCGAATCGTATGCAGCAGCAGTCGCGCGGTGACCTGGCTGTAGGCCGGGTCCTTCTCGATCATTGTGCGCGCGGCGAGGATCGCCGAGTCGTAGACCTGCGACAACGGCACGCCGTCGTAGAGATTTTTGACCGTTTCGGCGACGATCGGCTCTGCGCTGACCGCCTCGCCGAGCCCGTCGCAGGCGGCCGTGATCACGTTGCGCAACGCAGCAAGATCCAGCGGGCGCACGAGGCCGTTGTCGTTCACGTTCAACCCGCCTTGCGCCGGCTGTTGCGCCACCTCGTGTGCGCGCTCCGCGGCGCGTTTCTCACGATACAGCACATAGGCGCGAGCGACATTGTGCTCGCCGGCCCGCATCAACGCGAGTTCGACCTGGTCTTGAATGTCTTCGATATGGAATGTGCCGCCGTTCGGCCGGCTGCGCACGAGCGCGCGCACGACCGCCTGCGTCAGCGTCTCGACCAATTCGCGCACGCGTGCCGACGCGGCACCCTGACCGCCATTGACGGCGAGGAAAGCCTTGGTCACCGCGATCGCGATCTTGGACGGCTCGAATGACACCACACTCCCGTTGCGGCGAATGACCTTGTAGTCGGCAAACGTCGCCTGCGGCACCAATGCGCGCGCACCATGCGCAGCGCCACCGCCATGCGGCAGGCCGGCTGCGGCACTGGACTGTTGGGACGTGACGTTCTCGGTGGTTTGCATGGGCAAAACTCCTGATCTTGTGTCGTGCGGTGAATCCGCGTTCTTGGAACGAGTGGGGCATGGCACGGCGTATTGGCGCAGTGCCACAGCGCCCTGAAAACGGTGTCTGAGAAGGCGATGCGGCGCCATCGCTGGAAACGAGGCGCCGCCGAAAACCACAATATCTAGTAGCGGCGCCGTCGCCATATACCAACTATAGTGGAAATTTGCCCCAGATTCCACGAATAAATTTGCGCCCGAAGACTTGACTTTTTGGCATGCGCCGCCGATTGCGGGCTCGCCGCCATGCAAGCGTGGATGCGCCGCATGCTCTGCCGTCGCGGCGTCCAGCCGCGCGCAACATGTTCAACGCAGATAGGGAAAAAACGTCGCCGGCAGCGCAAGCTGAGCGCGCAACCGATGCCAGTCGAAATGCGGCCCCGGATCGGTCTTGCGACCCGGCGCGATGTCCGCATGGCCGGCCAGCGCAGTGATGGGATAGCGCTCACACAGTGCGATGCACAATCGCGTCAGCGTGTCGTACTGCGACGCCTCGAACACGTGCTCGTCCGAGCCTTCCAGTTCAATGCCGATCGAAAAATCATTGCAGCGCGCTCGGCCGGCGAAACACGACGCGCCAGCATGCCACGCGCGCGCATTGCACGAGACGAACTGCAGCAATGTGCCGTCCCGCCGCACAAAAAAATGCGCCGATACGCGCAGCCCACGCAGTCGCGTGTAGTAGGGGTGCGCGTCGCAATCGAGTTGGTTGAGGAACAGCGCCGCCACCGCGTCACCGCCGAACTGTCCCGGCGGCAGACTGATGTTGTGCACCACCACGAGCGTCGGCTCAACGCCTGCGGGACGCGCATCGAAATTCGCGCATGGCGTGTGCTGAGCCGGCCAAGCCCACCCTGGCACATCGACCACGATGCGCGCCGCCGCAGCGTCGTCGTTCACGAACCGCTGCGCCGCGCACATCGCCCGCTCACCGCGCATTATCGCGCCCGGCCGGCCGGGCCGCGTAGCGGACCGCATGCTCGTTGGAGCAAAAGAGCTGGCCCTTTACCCACACCGTTTCGCTTACCGGTACATGTACCCCGCACTGTGCGCAACGCACGATGGCCTCCGGCAGTGCGCCGCCTCCGGCGGAGCCTGTGCACCGCGTGCTGGCCGCGCCTTCGGTGCGACCACGGTCGGCCTGCGGGTGCATGGATTCCCGTCCCGCCTCGGATCCGTGGCTGACGGGCGCCCGATCACGACGCGCGAGCTGGCGCCACAGCCACTGGATGGCGAGAATCACAAAAAGCCAAAAGAGGATGCGGGCCATGACGAACGAATAAGCACACAGGAAACGATTCAAATGTCGACGCGAGCCGACTGCGTCAATCAGACCACCGCGCGATGCAACAGCACTTCCAGCACGAAGCGGCTGCCGACATACGCGAGCAGCAGCGCCGCGAACGACGCCAGCACCCAACGCAACGCGGTGCGACCGCGCCAGCCGCGCCGCTGGCGGCCCACTAGTAGCGCGCCGAACATGATCCACGACACGAACGCGAACACGGTCTTGTGATCCAGCTTGACGGCTTGGGCGATCAGTTGCTCGCTGAACCACACGCCGCTGATCAGCGCCAGTGTCAGCAGCACGAAACCAGCGGCGATCAGGCGGAACAGCAGCTTTTCCAGCGTCAACAACGGTGGCAGCGTATCGAACCAACTCGATAACCAGTCACGCGCGGGCGGCCCCGGCGTGCGCCGTCCGGCCACGCCGCGCAGCGCGTGCAGCCGGCGCTCGACCAGCAGCATCAGAATCGCATGCAACGCGGCGATCGCCAGCAACCCATACGCGACATTCGCCAACACGAAGTGGACCTTGAACAGCGGGTCTGCCGCATAGGCCAGCACGTGTACGCCGCCGAACAGCAGCGGCAGCAGCGTCGCCACGCAGGCAATCGGCATCAGCAGCAGTCGCAGCCCATCGAGCCGGAAAAAGAAACTCTCAATCCAGTAGATGCTCGCGCCGAGCCACAACATCGCCGACAGCGCGAATGCGAAGCCGAACACCATCGCGTTAGCTGGGAAGATCGTCATATGCAGCAGCACCCCGTGCAGCACCAGCGCGGCAAACAGCACCGCGCGCGCCACCGGTGACGTGCCAGCGCCGGTGGCGCGGCCGGGCGCTATCGCCAACGCGGCTGTCGGCGCCGTGGCCAGCAGCGTGCCGTGCGAATCGCGCGCATGCCGATGCGACCGCCAGGCGGCGACGCCAAGGCTGCCATACAAGAGCGCGGTGAGGGCATACAGTACAATGTGCATAGTTATTCAGTTTACACTAGCGCCCCGCCGCCGGCCCGGATCCCGCTGCCCCCGTGCGTCTTGATGCACCCGGACCGCGCCACCTGCCCGGGCTCACGTCGAGGCGCGGCAAACCGCACGTCACTCCCATGCTCGACAATCTCACACAACGTATGGCGCGCGTCGTGAAGACGCTTCGCGGCGAAGCCCGGCTTACCGAGGCCAACACGCAAGAGATGCTGCGCGAGGTGCGCCTGGCACTGCTCGAGGCAGACGTCGCGCTGCCGGTCGTGCGCGAGTTTATCGCGAAGGTCCGGGAAAAGGCGCTCGGTGAGGAAGTGATCAGCAGCTTGACCCCCGGCCAGGCACTGGTCGGTGTCGTGCAACGCGAGCTGACCGCGGTGATCGGCGGCGACTACGAGGGCAAGGCGGCCGAGCTGAACCTGGCGGTCACACCGCCAGCGGTGATCTTGATGGCGGGCCTACAGGGTGCCGGCAAGACCACGACGGTCGGCAAGCTGGCTAAGCTGCTGCGCGAGAAGCAGAAGAAAAAAGTCCTCACTGTATCGTGCGACGTCTACCGGCCCGCGGCGATCGCGCAGCTGAAAACCGTCACCGAGCAGGTCGGCGCGGATTGCTTCCCGTCCCAACCCGACCAAAAACCGCAGGATATCGCGCGGGACGCATTGGACTGGGCCAAGCGGCACTATCATGACGTATTGATCGTGGACACGGCGGGCCGGCTCGGCATCGATGAGGCGATGATGCAGGAAATCGCCGCGTTGCATGCGCAACTCAAGCCGGCCGAGACGCTGTTCGTCGTCGATGCGATGCTCGGCCAGGACGCGGTCAATACCGCGAAGGCCTTTAATGACGCGCTGCCGCTCACCGGCGTTGTGCTGACCAAGCTCGATGGCGACTCGCGCGGCGGCGCAGCGTTGTCGGTGCGTCACGTGACGGGCCGGCCGATCAAGTTCGTTGGCGTCGGCGAGAAGCTCGATGGCCTAGAGACGTTCTATCCGGAACGGATGGCCAATCGGATCCTGGGCATGGGAGACATCCTGGCGCTGGTCGAGGAAGCGCAGCGCGGCGTGGACGTGCAGGCCGCGCAGAAGCTCGCCGAAAAGGTGAAGAAAGGCGGCGCTTTTGACCTGAATGACTTTCGCGCCCAACTGTCGCAAATGAAGAAAATGGGCGGCTTATCGACGCTGATGGATAAGCTGCCGGCGCAATTCCAGCAGGCCGCGGGCAACGCCGACATGTCTCAGGCCGAAAAGCAGATGCGCCGCATGGAAGGCATCATCCATTCGATGACGCCGACCGAGCGCGCCAAGCCGGAACTGATCAAAGCAAGCCGCAAGCGGCGCATCGCGACCGGCGCCGGCGTGCAGGTGCAGGAGGTCAACCGGATGCTGAATCAGTTCGAACAGATGCGCGGCATGATGAAAAAGCTCAAGGGCGGCAACTTGCAAAAGATGATGCGCGGCATGAAGGGCATGCTGCCCGGGCTGCACTGAGCCGAGCCGCCACCGCGGCTGCCATCGCGGGCTTTCTCTGTGGAGCCCGCGCCGTTTTTCGATTCACCCTCTCTTTATTAGGCCCCTCGCCAAGATCCCGATGAACCGCGAAGAAGCCCTGGACATTTTCCGCCACTCTGAGGAGATCGTATCGTCCGCCGACGTGGCGGCGTCGATCCAGCGGATGGCCGTTGCAATCCGCGACGCGATGAGTGACGAGTTCCCGCTTGTACTGTCCGTGATGGGCGGTGCCGCGGTGTTCACCGGCATGCTGCTGCCGCATTTGGACTTTCCGCTCGAGTTCGACTACATCCATCTGACCCGCTATCGCAACACAACGCGCGGCCATGACATGCAGTGGCGCGTGGCACCGGCCGAATCAGTCAAGGACCGCGTCGTGCTGGTGCTTGACGACATCCTGGACGAAGGCGAAACGATGGCGGCGATCCGAGACCGGATCATCGAGAAGGGCGCGCGTCGCTTCGCCAGCGCGGTGCTGTGCGAAAAGCTCATTGCGAAGCCCAAGCCGCTGCACCCCGATTTCTGTGGTGTTCAAGTGCCGGACCGCTATGTGTTCGGCTGCGGGATGGACGTCAACGGGTATTGGCGCAACCTGTCCGCAATCCGCGCGCTGACAGGCGACGCCTAAGCCCAGTGCCGGCTACCGCGCCGGCGCGCCTGTTTCGCGCCGGACCGCGGCCCTTAAAGCTGTCGCGCAAAGATCCGGATACCCTCGAGGATCATCTCCACCGAAATCGCGACCAACACGAGCCCCATCAACCGCTCGAATGCCGCAACGGTGCGCGCGCCAATCCATCGCTGGATCCTCTCAGCCAGCAGCAGCACGATCGCGCACACGGCCATCGTCACCGTGAGCGCGCCGATCCATTCGAGCATCTTGCCCGGCGCGTGCGACGTCAGCAGCATGACGGTCGCGATGGCTGACGGTCCCGCCAGCGCCGGAATCGCAAGCGGCACAATCAGCGGCTCGCTGAGTGGCTCGCCGTTGGACGGACCTTCCGCGTGCGGGAAGATCATTCGAAGCGCGATCAGAAACAGCACGATTCCGCCCGCCAGCCGCAATGACAGATCTGTCAGGTGCATCATGCGCAGGAACGCGTCGCCAGCGATCATGAATATCATTAGGATGACGAACGCGATCGCCACTTCGCGCAGGATCACCTTCGGGCGCCGCTCCCGCGCGACGTTGCGCAACGCGTTGATGAATAATGGAATATTGCCCAGCGGATCCGTAATCAGGATCAGTAGGATCGTCGCAGATAGGAATGTATATTGCACAGTCGTAGTCCGTTAGCGCGCCAGTGCCGCGCGCACCCGCTCAACCACCCACACGGCCGCCTCTTCAAGCGGCAACAGCGTCGGCTCCACATCGCGGCGGCCCTGATACTCGATCTTGCCGTCCTTGAGGCCGCGCTCGCCGATCACGAGCCGGTGTGGCACGCCGATCAGCTCCCAATCCGCAAACATCACGCCGGGACGCTCGCCCCGATCGTCCAGGATCACGTCGATCCCCGCGTCGAGCAGCTTGTCATAGAGCTTGTGCGCCTGCTCGCGCACCGCGTCGCTGCGCTCGTAGCCCATTGGGCACAGCACCAAATGAAATGGCGCGATGGCCTCCGGCCAGATGATGCCGCGCTCGTCGAAGTTCTGCTCGATCGCCGCGCCGAGGATTCGTGTGATGCCGATCCCGTAGCACCCCATCATCATTGGTGCCGGCTTGCCGCTCTCGTCCAGGAACGTCGCACCCATGGCTTCCGAGTACTTCGTGCCAAGCTGGAATACATGCCCGACCTCAATGCCACGGCATAGATCCAATTCACCGCGGCCGTCCGGCGATGGGTCGCCCTTGCGCACGTTACGCAGGTCCGCCACGTCCGGCTCCGGCAGGTCGCGGCCCCAATTGACCCCCGTCGTGTGATAGTCCATCTCGTTTGAGCCAACGACGAAGTCACTCATGTTTGCCACGGTACGGTCCGCGACCACTTTCACCGGCTTGCGCGTGTTCAGCGGCCCCAAATAGCCGGGCGGCGCGCCGAACCAATCGACAATCTCCTGTTCGGTGGCGAACCGATAGCCGGCCAGCCCCGACACCTTGCCAGCCTTGATTTCGTTCAGTTCATGGTCGCCGCGCAGCAGCAACAGCCAAATCGTCGGGTCTGTACCCTCGTTATCCACGGCCAGCACGATCGACTTGATCGTGCGCTCTAACGCAATACCCAGATAATCGGCCACCTGCTCGCATTTCGCCTTACCCGGCGTGGCCTTCTTCGTCAGCGGCTCGCTCGGCGCCGCACGCGACGCGATCAACGACACGGCTTCGGCGGCCTCGATATTGGCCGCATAGTCCGAGCCTGGGCAATACGCGATTGCATCCTCGCCAGTCGCGGCGATCACATGGAATTCGTGCGACCCGGTGCCACCGATCGAGCCGTTGTCGGCCGCCACCGCACGGAACTCGAGCCCCAGACGCGTGAAGATCCTCACGTACGCGTCATACATCTTCTGATACGATAGCTGCAGCCCGGCACGGTCGCGATCGAACGAATACGCGTCCTTCATGATGAACTCGCGCCCCCGCATCACGCCGAACCTGGGGCGGATTTCATCGCGGAACTTGGTCTGCACCTGGTAGAAATTCACCGGCATCTGGCGGTAGCTCTTAATCTCCTTGCGCGCGATATCGGTGATCACCTCCTCATGGGTCGGCCCGACGACGAAGTCGCGGTCGTGGCGATCCTTCACCCGCAGCAATTCGGGGCCATACTGCTCCCAGCGGCCCGATTCCTGCCATAGCTCGGCCGGCTGCACCGCCGGCATCAACAGCTCGACGGCGCCCGCGCGGTTCATCTCCTCGCGCACAATCGCCTCCACCTTGCGGATCGAGCGCAACCCGATTGGCATATAGTTGTAGATACCGCCGGCGACGCGGCGAATCATCCCCGCCCTGACCATCAACTGGTGACTGACGATCTCGGCATCGGCCGGCGCTTCCTTCAGCGTGCCGATGAAAAAACGCGATGCTTTCATTCTTGAGGGATTCCAAAACGAGGGCGCCGTGCGACCCGACTCCAGCCGGGTCGCACGGCGCCCATTAACTGTTTATAATCAAAGCAATTTTAAAGGATTCGAAGGTGGTTGTATGCTGGATCGTGAAGGCTTTCGCCCGAACGTCGGCATCATCCTCTTGAACGCGCGCAACGAGGTGTTTTGGGGCAAACGGCTGCGTGAGCATTCCTGGCAGTTTCCGCAAGGCGGCATCAAGTACGGTGAGACGCCCTTGCAAGCGATGTTTCGGGAGCTGCGCGAAGAAACCGGTTTGAGACCCGAGCACGTCAAGGTCATCGGTCGCACGCGCGACTGGTTGCGTTACGAGGTGCCCGACAAGTACATCAAGCGCGAGGTCCGCGGTCACTATCGAGGACAAAAACAGATCTGGTTTCTGTTGCGCATGATCGGACGTGACTGCGATATCTGCCTGCGCGCGACCGATCATCCGGAGTTCGACGCGTGGCGCTGGAACAGCTACTGGGTGCCGCTGGACGCTGTGATCGAGTTCAAGAGAGATGTATACCAGATGGCGCTGACCGAGCTGTCCCGCTTCGTGCGACGGCAGCCCGGACGCCATGAACGTTCTGTGTCGCACCATGGTGCCCGCCCTTCAAAGATGAATGCAAAAGTGGTAACGGTATCGATCGAGACGGTATGCTCGAACATCGAGCCCGGCGTCAAGCCTGACTCAGGCCGCGCGGCGACCGCCGTGCTGGACGTAGCCGCCGCGACGCTGGTTGTCGAGCCGGTCAGCGCCAAGCCACGACCATGACTGCCGCATCGGTTGCCTGGCGGCGCATCGCCGCGTTGGCAGACCGCCGAGGGCCGCGCGCCGGAGATTCGCATCCGGATCCCGGCCCTTGTGCTTTAATACACCCCCTCTTGTGCCAGGAGCCCGTCTCTTGAAACGCGTCTGCCCGCCTGCCCGTCCATCGCGCCCAAGTTCGCGCCGCATCACCGCTCTGATCGGCACGATCACCGCCGCCGCGCTGCTCGGCGCGTGCTCGTCCCCGTCGCCGGACCAGGGACCCAAGCCCGGCCAGGACTTTATCTATTTGCTAGACCGCACCGAGAACTGGGTCGAGACCCAGGTCGATAAGCTGCCGCCGATGCCACGCGCCACGGACCTGCTGCCATTCGAGGTCTCCGCGACGACGAGCCTGCAGTTTGCCGTCGACGCGGCGTCCGTGTCGGTGGGCGCCGACGGCGTCGTACGCTATACGATCGTGATCACGAGCCCGCAGGGCGCACGCAATGTCTATTACGAGGGCTTGCGCTGCGAAACCTATGAATGGCGCCGTTATGCGGCAGCCGACGACAGCGGCGAACAATGGGACCGGGGCGCGGCAAACGGCTGGCGGCACATCGAGAATAGCCAGTTGAACGCGTATCAGGCCGCGTTATACCAGGATTACCTGTGCGCGAACAAGATCCCGCAGGGCAATGCCTCGTCGATCGTGCAGACTATCCGTTATAAACGGATCGCCGCATCGCGCTATCAATAGCGAGCACGCCCAAAGCAAGCCCAACCGGCTTCGCGCATCGCGGGTCCGTACGCGATGCGTGCACCTCACCGGCGCTACAGCATCACCAGGTTGTCCCGATGGATCAATTCTGGCTCGAGCATGTAACCGAGAATCGACTCGATCTGCGCACTTGGATGGCGGCGAATCAGCCGCGCCTCGGCGCTACTATAGTTCGTCAACCCACGCGCCACCTCGCGGCCCGCTTCGTCCAGGCACGCAATGACCTCGCCGCGGGCAAAAATGCCTTGCACATCGATGATGCCAATCGGCAATAGGCTCTTGCCGTCGGAAGTCAGCTTCTCGACCGCTCCCGCGTCGATCACGACATGGCCGCGCACTTGCAGATGGTCTGCCATCCATTGCTTGCGCTCGGCCATGCGGGCGGTCCGCGCAATGAGTTGCGTGCCGATCGGCTCCGCCGCCGCCAGCCGGACTAACACGTCCGGCTCACGACCGCTTGCGATCACCGTATCCGCGCCACTGTGCGCGGCGCGCTTGGCGGCCAGGATCTTGGTCAGCATCCCGCCCCGACCAATGCTTGTGCCGGCACCACCGGCCATTGCCTCCAACGCGGGGTCGCCCGCGTCGGCCTGTTGCACCAGCGTCGCGGCAGGATCCTTGCGCGGATCAGCCGTGTACAAGCCACGCTGATCGGTCAGAATCACCAGCGCGTCCCCTTCGATCAAGTTCGCCACCAACGCGCCCAATGTGTCGTTGTCGCCGAACTTGATCTCATCCGTGACGACCGTGTCATTCTCATTGATGATCGGCACCACGCCGAGCCTGAGCAACGTGAGCAGCGTCGAGCGTGCATTCCGGTATCGCTCGCGATCGGCAAGATCCGCGTGCGTGAGCAGGATCTGCGCCGTGCGGATCGAATACTCGGCAAAGCGGCTTTCATAGACCTGCGCCAGCCCCATTTGGCCGACCGCGGCCGCGGCCTGCAGTTCGGCGATCTCGCGTGGACGCCGGCTCCAGCCCAATCGCTGCATACCCTCGGCGATCGCGCCGGAACTGACCAGCACCACGTCCTTGCCCTGCTGGCGCAATGCGGCGATTTGCGCGGCCCATCGCCCGATCGCGTCATGATCCAGCCCACGCCCGTCATTGGTGACCAGGCTTGAGCCCACTTTCACAACCAGCCGCTTTGCCTCAGCAATGATCGAACGCATCGTTGCGCCGTCCCTGTGTTCCCGTTTCCTATGTTCCCGTTTGGCATCGTGTTGCGCGGCGGCGACAATCACTGTGTATCGGCGCCGGGTTGTGTCGCGTCGTCGGACGCCTGTGCGTCGTCGGACACCCGTGCGTCGTTGGACATCTGTGCATCGTCCCGGAACCGCACGTCGGCCGCCAGGTCCTCGGCATGCTGCACGCGCGCCGCCAGCCCGGTCTCGCTCAAGTAGTCGTAGACCGCATAACATAGATGCTCACAGCCCAGGCCGGTGAGCGCCGAGATCTGGAATACTGGTCCCTGCCAGCCGAAGCGCTCGACGAAATCGGCCACGCGTGCCTCGCGCTCATGCTCTGCAATCATATCGACCTTGTTCAAGACCAGCCACCTCGGCTTGCGGTAAAGCGCTTCGTCGTACTTACGCAACTCATTGACGATCGCGCCCGCCTCCGCAACCGGATCGACGCTGTCGTCGAACGGTGCAAGATCGACCAGATGCAGCAATATCCCGGTGCGTTGCAGATGCCGTAGGAACTGGTGCCCCAGCCCGGCGCCTTCGGCGGCACCCTCGATGAGGCCCGGGATATCAGCGATCACGAAGCTCTTCGCCGGTCCGACCCGCACCACGCCAAGATTCGGCGCAAGCGTCGTGAACGGATAGTCGGCAATTTTCGGTTTCGCGTTCGACACCGATGCGATAAAGGTTGACTTGCCCGCGTTGGGCATGCCCAACAGGCCGACATCGGCCAGCACCTTCAACTCAAGACTGAGCATCCGGCGCTCGCCCGGCTTGCCTTCGGTTTTTTGCCGTGGTGCTCGGTTCGTGCTCGACTTGAAGTGCAGGTTGCCGAGCCCCCCGGTACCGCCCTTAGCGAGCAGCACGCGCTGATCGTGCTCAGTCAGGTCGGCGATCAGCTCACCGGTATCCCTATCTGTGATCATCGTGCCGACCGGCATCCGCAACGTGATGTCTTCGCCTGCCTTGCCGTAGCAGTCCGAGCCGCGTCCGTTCTCGCCATTGCGCGCTTGGTGCTTCTTCGCGTACCGATAGTCGATCAGCGTATTGATGTTGCGATCCGCGATAGCGTAAACGCTGCCTCCTCGCCCACCGTCCCCCCCATCCGGCCCGCCGAACGGAACGAACTTCTCACGGCGCATCGATGCGCTGCCATCCCCTCCGTCACCGGCGATGACCTCGATCCTCGCTTCGTCAATGAACTTCATTCCAATTGCTCCGTTCGGCTTGCGCCGTTTGCCTGCTGCCGCCGGTCCGCCGAGCGTGCCGACGTCACCACGATTTTGTTAGCGCTCACACAATGCGTTGCCAGCACGCCCCTTATTTTGCCAGCACCAACAAAAAGGCCCCGCAGATTGCGAGGCCTTTTGCTTCGTCACGCCTGCCTGCATCGGCAGCCCGGGGCGACGTCACCGACGCGAACCCGGCGGACTGTCGAATCGGGTCAGCCGGTTTGCGTGGTGACCACCGGGTATCAGGCAGCCGGAACCACGCTGACGAAGTGCTTCTTCGCCGCGCCCTTGACCGCAAAGCGAACATGACCATCGGTCAGCGCGAACAGCGTATGGTCCTTGCCAATCCCAACGTTGTCGCCAGCATGCATCCGCGTGCCGCGTTGACGCACGATAATGCCACCAGCATTGATTGCCTGGCCGCCGAACACCTTGACGCCGAGGCGCTTGCTTTCGGAATCGCGGCCGTTCCGGGACGAGCCGCCTGCCTTTTTGTGTGCCATCTGTGGACTCCCTGCGCGTTACGCGTTGATCGCGTCGATGCGCAATTCGGTGTAATTCTGGCGATGACCGCCATGCTTCTGGTAGTGCTTCCGGCGACGCATCTTGAAGATCGTCACTTTCGCATGCCGTCCGTGCGATACCACGGTAGCCTTGACGGAAGCCCCACCCACCAGCGGCGTACCGAACTTGATCGATTCGCCCTCGCCGACTGCGAGCACCTGGTCGAGCGTGATTTCAGCGCCAATGTCTGCCGGTATCTGTTCTACTTTCAATTTTTCGCCGGCAGCGACCTTATACTGCTTGCCACCGGTTTTTATGACCGCGTACATTGTTGAACCTCACTTGAAAAGCGGCCCGGATCCGGACCCCTTCATTTGTTTCGAACACGCGTCCTTGCGTGCTTCGTGCATTTCCTGCGCACCACGCACAGAAACACTTGATTATATAGAGGTTTTTAACGCGAGTCAAAACCTGACGCGAATCGCGGCGCATACGGACGAGCGCGCCGTCTGATCATGTCTACAATCTGGCGGCAAAGCCCGGTCGGCCGCCCCAGTGCCTTATAATTCGCCTGTTTTGCTCCGCCCACCCTTTTTCCGGTTTACGTCGTTGACAGTCACTACCACCCCGTCCGCGGCCGCCACGCTTGCGCCGATCGCCGACGACATGCAACAAGTCAATCGCGTGATCCGCACGCGGCTCGCATCGGACGTCGTCCTGATCAACCAAATCGCCGAATACATCATCGGTGCGGGCGGCAAACGCCTGCGCCCCGCCCTGCTGTTGCTGGTGGCGAACGCACTGGGAGACCGCAGCGGTCACCGGCACGCGCTCGCGGCGGTCGTCGAGTTCATCCACACGGCGACGCTGCTCCATGACGACGTGGTCGATGAATCACAGTTGCGGCGCGGCAAGCAAACCGCCAATGCGCTGTTTGGCAACGCAGCCAGCGTGCTGGTCGGCGATTTCCTGTATTCGCGAGCGTTCCAGATGATGGTCGCGTGCGACAACCTGCGCGTGATGCAGATTCTGTCGGACGCCACCAACGTGATCGCGGAAGGTGAAGTGTTGCAATTGCTGAACATGCATGATCCGGACGTGGACCAAGCGCGCTACATGCAGGTGATCCGCTACAAGACCGCTAAGCTGTTCGAGGCGGCGGCCCAGTTGGGCGCGGTCATCGCCGGCGCGCCACCCGCGATGGAGGCCGCCGCGGCTGAGTTTGGCCGCACGATCGGCACCGCCTTCCAAATCATGGACGACTGGCTCGATTACACGGGCACGCCCGAGTCAATGGGGAAAAATGCCGGCGACGACTTACGCGAAGGCAAACCGACGCTACCGCTGATCTACCTGATCGAGCACGGCACCGCCGAGCAGGCGCAGTTGGCCCGGGACGCCATCGAGCATGGTGGCACCGACCGATTCGACACGATTTTCACCGCCATCACCGAGTCGGGCGCGCTCGAGCATACGCTGCGTTGCGCCGAAGCGGAGGCACAGGCTGCGGCGCGCGCCATTTTTTCATTTCCGGATTCCCAATTCAAAGAATCGCTGCTAGAATTATGCTCTTATTCGGCGTCGCGCCAGTCTTGAAAAAGACGGAAATGCTGAAGTGATCCAATCGGGGTGTAGCTTAGCCTGGTAGAGCGCTACGTTCGGGACGTAGAGGCCGGAGGTTCGAATCCTCTCACCCCGACCAGAATATCTCCAAAGGATCAATGACTTATCGGTCCTTTTCTAACTCGATGCGCATGTCGAGGTAAAGTCAAACCTACATTGGGTACCCCAAGAATGTCCCGTCAAGCTGACGGGACATTTTCTTTTTTACTCTCTTCCCTCGCGTCAGCATGCATGGCTGCAAGCTTCATGGCCAGCAACGCTGGATTCGCGGCTAACGTTCTGCGTTGCCGCAATGCATTCTGCGTTGTCGCGATAACGCTGGCGCGTCGAGCGACCGACCATCCTTCGTACTCGCACGACAAACGCGAAGTAGCGCCACCCGATCCCTTGCCTGGTGCCTCATAGCCGCGGCTGTGTTGGTACGAGCGCGAGGTTCTCGCGTCGATCGATGCCAACCGGGAACCTGCACCCCGACTGCTCAGTGCTCGCGTGGACCGTCCCGCAAAAGTGCAGCAGACTCCCTAGCAGCGGCAAACGCCGGCGCCGCTCCCGCACTCGAAGGGGATACGATGACCATCGGCGTGCAGATCGATCCCGAAGCGTGGCGTGCTGGCTTCAACGCAAGCGGCAACGGGATGCAATGAACCGGCAGGACGCCGGCGCCCGTACGTCGCCCGCCGGGCTACTGCACGGATGCCCCCGGCGCTCTGATATAGTTGACTTCATCGTCCATTAGCCGGCATCCGGCTTTTTCGCGTGGAAACTCTCCCTCTTTGGGCGCAAATTAGCGCCGTAGTCGTGCTGCTGCTCATATCGGGCTTTTTTTCGATCTCGGAAACCGCGATGATGGCGTTAAACCGCCATCGGCTCAAGCACTTGGCAGGCAAAGGCGTGATGGGCGCGAAGACAACGCAGGGCTTGCTCGCGCACACCGACCAGTTGCTGTCCGTGATCCTGATCGGCAACAATTTGATGAACGTCATCATCCCGGTGCTCACGACATCGATCGCGCTGCACGCGTTCGGCAATCACCGCGCGGTGCTGTCGATCACCACCGGGATCGTCGCATTTTTGATCATCGTGTTCGCTGAGATCACGCCGAAGATCGTCGGCGCAACTTATCCCGAAAAGATCGCGTTGCCGGCCAGCCTCGTGATCAAGCCGCTGATCACCCTCGCCCGCCCGCTGGTCTGGTTCGTCAATACACTGGCCAACGGTATCTTGTTCGTGCTGCACATCAATACGAAAGGCGCACGGGAAGACCTGCGCATGTCCAACGACGAATTGCGCAGCGTCGTCCTGGAATCAAGCAGCTTCATGCCAAGTAAGCACCGCAGCATCCTGCTGAACCTGTTCGACCTGGAGAGCATCTCGGTCGATGACGTCATGATCCCGCGCCGGCGCATCGAGGCGCTGGACTTCGATGCGCCGTTCGACCAGTTGATCCAGCAGTTGGAAACCTGCTACCACAACAAGTTGGTCGTCTATCAGGGCGACATTGACCGCGTGCTCGGTATGCTTCATGTGCGCAAAACCCTGGCCGCGCTGCACAACCAGGAATTCGAGCGCGAAAAGCTGCGCGAGTTGCTCACGCAGCCCTATTTCGTGCCCAGCGGCACACCGGTTTTCCAACAGTTGCAGTACTTCCAGGAGAACCGGCACAGGATGGCGCTGGTCGTCAATGAATATGGCGAAGTCCAAGGACTCGTGACGCCGGAGGACATCATCGAGGAGTTGATCGGCGAGTTCACGACAACATTGCCACGCACGGCAAGCGGCGCGGCAGGCGGCTGGGACACGCAAGGGGAATGCATCGTTGCGGGCAGCATTCCGTTACGAGAGCTGAACCGTCGGCTTGGCCTGCGGTTGCCGCTTGATGGTCCCAAGACGTTGAATGGGCTGATTCTGGAACGATTGGAAGCCATCCCGGAAGGCGACGTGAGCCTAGTGGTCAGCGACACGCGCATGGAGGTCATGCAGATCGACAACCAAGCCATCCGCACGGTGAAGCTATTCCGGCCCGCGCGGTTGGACGCCGCGCACGCTGCAGCGGCGCGGCAGCATGCCCACTAGCCTATCGGCAACAAACGGTACGCTGACCCGGCAGTACGCCAACGCGATTCGCCGTTCGGCTGAATGGCGCGGGCACCACAACCGCGCGACGATACGCAGGTATCCATTGTATTGCGCGGCCCGCGCATCGCCAGCATGCCCCATCACCCATTGTTCCCGGCCACGCCGCCATCCACGCCGGCACACGGCGCCGATCTCACTCCCCTGCCGTCCTCGGCTGCCCAGACCGTGCCGCGCGAACCCGATGCGCACGCACCTTCCCGTTTCACGGAGCCGGTGCGCTGCGCCGCGGCGTCCGGCGCCACCGGGCTGACGCCGCGTATCGCGCAACGTGCCCGCGCCAACGCTCACGCGCAGCCGTCAGACGACACCGACGCACCAGCGGTACGCCTGCTGGACGATCTATTCGCACGAGCCGGTGCGTGCCGTGCATCGGATATCCATATCGAGCCGGGCCCACACCAATGGCACATTCGGCTGCGGATCGACGGCCGCCTACATCGCCTCGACAATCCGCCCGCGCACCTGCGGGACGCAGTCATCACACGGATCAAAGTACTGTCACGGCTGGACATCGCACAGCGGCGCGCGCCCCAGGACGGCCGGTTGCGCATCGCGGTGCCTGGCGCCGGATTCGATGAATTCCGCGTGTCGACGCTGCCCACGGTATTCGGCGAAAAAGTGGTGCTACGCCGCCTTGATGCGCTGCCCGATGGGCTGGATCTAACAGGATTGGGCTTTGATGCCCCCCAGTTGTCCGCCGTACAGCATGCGTTGCGCGCCCGACAGGGCATGGTGCTGGTCACCGGGCCCACGGGCAGTGGCAAGACGCTGACGCTCTATACCTTCATGCGCGAACTCGATCGCGATGCGTTCAATCTTTGTACGATCGAGGACCCGTCCGAGATCGAGCTTGCCGGCATCAACCAGGTGTCGGTCAACGACCGAGCAGGCCTAGGTTTCGCAGCGGTGCTGCGCGCGTTGCTGCGACAAGACCCGGACGTGATCATGGTCGGCGAGATCCGCGATACGGAAACCGCCTCAGTCGCCATCAACGCCGCACAGACCGGGCATTTGCTGCTTGCCACGCTGCACACCAATGATGCGCCGGCGACGCTCGCGCGGCTCACGGATCTGGGCGTGGAACCGTACAATGTGGCGGCAGCGGTCAAGCTGATCACGGCGCAACGGCTGGTGCGGCGGTTATGCAGCGCGTGCCGACTCGCCGATACGCCCGACCCCGTCGCGCTGCGGGCGGCCGGCATGACGGCCGCACATGTTGACCAAGCGCTGGCGGGTTGCTGGCAATCCTATCGACCGGTCGGCTGCACGGCATGCCGCGGCACCGGCTTTGCGGGTCGCTGCGCAATCCATCAGGTGGTACCCGTGACCGCCGCACTGCAACAGCGCATCGCAGCGCGCACGCCAACCCATGCGTTGGCAGACGCGATGCGCGCAGCCGGCCTGCAGACATTGCGGCAATCCGCGCTCGCGCGCGTGCGCGATGGAACGACATCGCTGCATGAAGCCCTTGCGGTGACGGACGATGCGTGATGGACTGGCGCGCGATGCAGCCCCCCATCCAAGCCGCTTCGCCCCGGCGGCCGACGATGTCCCGCTTCCATTGGCGAGGCATCGGCGCCGACGGCCGCCGCCGCCGCGGCACGCTCGTGGCGCTCGACGCACGTTCGGCACTCGAGCGTATTCGGCGCGACAGGATCGTCGCGGTCGAGCTTATCGAGGTCCGCGCACGGTGGAGCCCGCGCATACGCCACGCCGATCTGACGCGCGCCACGCGGCACCTGGCCATGCTGCTACGCAGTGGACTGTCGCTGCAACCCGCGTTGGCGCTGGTGGCGCAGCACGCGGGCACGCCGCTCAAACCCCTATTCGAAACCGTGCTGCGAGACATCACAGAAGGCAGTACGCTGTCCAGGGCGCTGCAACGCCACGGCCGTGTGTTTCCCGCCGCATACTGGCGGCTCGTCGAGCTTGCGGAACACACCGGCTCGCTCGATACGATTCTCGCTCAACTGGCGGACACCCGGGATCGTGTGGCCGCACAACGTGCGCGACTGCGCAACGCGCTATGGTATCCAACGCTGATCCTCGCGCTGGCACTGGGCCTGTGCGCGCTACTGCTGGGCTGGGTCGTGCCGACATTCGAACGGGTGTTCGCCGGATTCGGCTCGCCGTTGCCAAGGCCCACGCAGATCGTGGTCGCGCTGTCCCGGCAGATGCTGGCACACGGGCCGGCGATGGTCGCGGCGGCGGGCCTCGGGATCGCGTGTGGCATGCTTGCCTGGCAGCGCTCGCCACGGTTTCGCCTGCGCCTGCATGCACTGCTGTTGCGTGCGCCGCTCGTAGGCCCCATCGTGCAGCGCGTGGCCATTGCGCGCTGGAGCCATGCGCTGGGCCAGGTTCTCGATGCCGGCATCGCCCTGGCCGACGGGTTCGACGCGGTGGACGGCATTAGCGGCAATGCCGCGATGGACGCAGCGACACGCGACATCGCGGCACGCGTGCGCGTCGGCGCAAGCCTGGCCGAAGCCATGCGTGCCAGCACCTGCTTTCCGCCCGACGTCGTGGCCACGATCGCGCTTGCCGAACAAGCCGGCACGCTCGGCACGACGTTGGCCGATATCGGCGCTTGGAATGACCGGCTCGTGGCGGAACGAATCGGCCTGCTCGCACAACTGGCCGAACCGCTTATCATTGTCGGGCCCGGTGCGCTGATTGCCGCGCTCGTGGTCGCCATGTATTTGCCCATTATCGAGATGGGCAACGTCATGTGATTTCAATCAGGTAGCATCGCGTACCGTTCCTCGCTGGCCACCGACATGTATTCGTTTTCTGTCATCGCCCCACATGGCCCCGGCCACTGGATCGCCGGCTTCGCCGACGCCTTCTCGATGCTGCCGGTTGCTTGGCAGTACGCTTTCGCATGCGTGCTCGGATTGGTCATCGGCAGTTTCCTGACCGTCGTCGTACACCGCGTGCCGCAGATGCTTGAACACGCATGGCAGCAAGAACTGGCCGCCTACGTGCCGCAAAATGCCCAGCACGCGTTGAGCGCAGAAAGTGATGGGCACGATGCCGTACCCAATCCGGCGCCCGAGCGAAGGCCCGCTCCGTTGTCGCAGACCGATTTACCCCGTCGCTATAACCTGTGGGTGCCACGCTCGGCGTGTCCTGCGTGCGGACATACGCTGCGCTTGCACGAGAACATCCCGTTGCTCAGCTTTATCGCATTGCGCGGCCGATGCTCGGCATGCAGCATGCGGATTCGTTGGCGCTATCCGTTGATCGAATCCGCCTGTGTACTGTTCGCGGCGCTCTCGCTCGCGGTGTTCGGCCCCACGCCTACGGCGCTTATCGCCTTTGCATTCTGCGCCGCGCTGCTCGCGATGAGTGCCATCGACCTGGAGACCAAGCTGCTGCCCGATTCGCTGACGTTGCCGCTGCTCTGGGCGGGGCTGCTGATCAATCTACATGCCGTATTCGCGCCTCTGGACGCGGCCGTGATCGGTGCGGCGGCCGGGTATTTGTCGCTGTGGACCGTCTACTGGCTGTTCAAGCTCGTGCGCGGCGCCGAGGGTATTGGCTACGGCGACTTCAAGTTGTTTGCCGCCATTGGCGCATGGTTCGGCTGGAGCCCGCTGTTGCAAGTGATACTGGTTGCCTCAGTGTGTGGCGCGATCGTCGGCCTTGGCGCCACGCTCACCAAGCGGATGCGCCTGGAGGAGCCGTTGCCGTTCGGTCCGTTTCTGGCGGGGGCAGCGGTGCTCACGCTGTTCGGCGGCACGCCGCTCTATCGGCTGCTCGGAGGTTGACGATGTTCAAGGTGGGACTCACAGGCGGGATCGGCAGTGGCAAGACAACGGTCGCCAATGCTTTCGCTGCCTATGGCGTGCCGATCGTGGACACGGATCTGATCGCGCATCGCGTCACCGCGCCAGGCGGCGCGGCGATACCCGGCATCCGAACACAGTTCAGTGCCAACTTCATCACGGCGCAAGGCGCACTGGACCGCGCGCGGATGCGCGAGTTGGTGTTCAGCAACCCACAAGCGAAGCAACGGCTCGAAGCAATCGTGCACCCACTGATCCGCATCGAGACGGAACGCGAACTGCAAGCGGCGAGCGGCCCCTACGTAATCTGTGTCGTGCCGTTGCTGGTTGAGGCAGGCAATTGGCGCGAACGTGTTAATCGCGTGCTGGTAGTGGATTGTGCGGTGCAGACGCAGGTCGCGCGCGTCATGCGGCGCAATGGCTTCACGCGCGAACAGGTGCAAGCCATCATTGCACGTCAGGCCACGCGGCAGACGCGGCTCGCGGCCGCAGACGATATCATCGTCAATGAGGCCGACACCATCGAGCCGCTGCTGCCAGAAATCGCGTTGCTGCATCAGCACTATTTGTCATTGGCGCGCGATAGTGCACCATCGTAAATTGGCGTGTGCCGGTGGCATGCGACGCAGCACGACTTTCGTGGTGAATGTCGTGGCGATTGCTAGGGGCATTCGCGCGCATTAGAATGGGCGCAAATTGCCGCCCCTGTCCGGCATTTTCAAAGTGAAAGGCATTTACGCTTGATTCTCTACGAGTATCCGTTCAATGAGCGCATTCGAACGCTGTTGCGCCTCGAAGATTTGTTTGAGCGCTTTACGTTCTTCCTCACCCAAGCAGACCCGAGAGAACACCACGTCGCACTGACCACACTGTTCGAGATCGCGGAAGTGACGAGCCGCAGCGACTTGAAGTCGGATCTGATGAAGGAGCTTGAGCGCCAGCGCCAGGCCTTGGTACCGTTTCGCGGCAATCCCGGGATCGAACAGGGCGCGCTCGAGACCGTTCTCGCCGACATCGAGCAAACGCTGGCCAGCCTAGCGCAGATGCAAGGAAAAACGGGTCAACATCTGGCCGACAATGAATGGCTAGCCAGCATCCGCAGCCGGGCCATCATTCCCGGCGGAACTTGCCGCTTCGATCTGCCATCGTATTACGCATGGCAGCACAGCGCTGTGGAGCAGCGCCGCGCGGATATCATGAAATGGGCAATGCCATTGTTGCCGCTACGCGATGCGGCAGTGATCGTATTGCGTCTTGCTCGCGAATCGGGGCAAGCCGCGAAGGTCATGGCGATGCAGGGCAGCTATCAGCAAATGTTGTCGGGGCGGACCTATCAATTGATGCAAGTGCGTGTGGCGCCAGACCTGCGGGTCATTCCTGAGGCCAGCGCCAACAAGTACATGCTGTGGGTGCGCTTCACCGCGCAGGATGGCCACATGCGGCCGCGCGCTGTCGACATCGACGTGCCATTTCAACTGACGCTGTGCAACCTGTAAGCCAAATCATCCAACCCTTGCCGATATGACGACCGTCGTCAACTGCCCGACTTGCGGCAAAAAGGTCGAATGGAAGCCCGAAAGTCGGTTCCGTCCTTTTTGTTCCGCGCGCTGCAAGCAAATCGATCTCGGTGCGTGGGCAACCGGGAAATACACGATCGGCGGCGATGACCGCCCGGCCGACGAGTCGCATGGCGACCCGCAGAAGCCGGGCGAATTGAACTGAGGTTCAACCCCGTTCAGCGTCGAGCCAGTCGATCACCGGCAACGCCGCCGGCAGCAGCGGCGCAACCTGGACGGGGGGAATCTGCCAGATCAACGCCTGCCCTTCTCGACCGCTTGGCTCACCGCTCCACCGGGTCACCTTGCAGAAGAACAGCCGCACGTAAGCGTGCGGGTAGTTATGCTCGAGGACCCGCCAGCGCACGCAGTCGGCAATCGTCACGCCGAGCTCCTCATGCAATTCGCGCGCCAATGCGTCCTCGACGCTCTCGCCCGGCTCCAGCTTGCCGCCCGGAAATTCCCAGTAGCCCTCGTATGGCTTGCCGGCGGGCCGCTGCGCGAGCAGAAAACGCCCATCCTCGTGCAGCATCACGCCGACGGCCACTTCGGTGATCCGGCGCCCATCAGCGGTATGCGTGGCGGCATGTGCCTGCGACACATCGTGCCGCGCGGCCGTATCCGGCGTCATGGTCGGTCGCGCCGCGGTCATTGGGTCTTCTGCCGCCGGCCGGACCAGTCCCGGGCAAACTGCCACGCAACCCGGCCCGAACGCGAGCCGCGCTCCAGCGCCCAGACCAGCGCGTCGCCCCGCGCGGCATCGATCTGCGCGTCACTGCATCCCAAATGCCTGAGCCAATGCGCGACGATCGCCAGATAGTCGTCCTGCTTGAACGGATAGAAGCTCACCCACAACCCGAAGCGCTCAGACAGCGAAATCTTCTCCTCGACCACTTCGCCCGGATGGATCTCGCCATCCGCCGTGTGCCGATAGGTATCGTTGTCACGCATGTACTCGGGCAGCAAATGACGACGGTTCGACGTCGCGTAGATCAGCACGTTGTCGGACTGGGCCGCAATCGAGCCGTCCAAGGCCACCTTTAGCGCCTTGTAGCCGGACTCGCCTTCCTCGAACGACAGGTCATCGCAAAACACGACAAACCGCTCCGGGCGCGACGCGATCTGCTCGACGATGTCGCCCAAAGCGTGCAGGTCGTCCTTGTCGACTTCGATCAAACGCAGGCCTTCGGGCGCAAACTGGTTCAGACAGGCCTTGATCAGCGACGACTTGCCGGTGCCGCGCGCGCCCGTCAGTAGCACGTTGTTCGCCGGCAGGCGCCGCACAAACTGACGGGTGTTCTGCTCGACTAGCGCCTTTTGCCGGTCAATGTTCTGCAAGTCGGACAGCTGGATCGCCGGCAGATGGGCGACCGGCTGCAAAAAGCCCCGCCCCTGCCGCGAGCGCCATCGGAACGCGATGGCCACGTCCCAGTCGGTGGCCGGCACGGCCGGCGGCAACACGGCCTCCAGGCGTTCGAGCAGCGCCTCGGCGCGCGTCAGGAATTGTTCAAGCTTATCCATCGCAATGGATCTCCAGCGGTACGGTCATCTCCCGCGGTGTGGGTCAGGAGCGGTAATCGGCGTTGATGGACACGTAGTCGTGCGACAGGTCGCAGGTCCACAGGGTCGCCTGGGCATCGCCGCGCGCCAAGCGCACGCGAATCATGATTTCGCTTTGCTTCATCACGCGCTGGCCGTCCTCCTCACGATAATCGGGATGGCGGCCGCCGTCCTTGGCCACCAGCACGTCGTCCAGGTACAGCTCGATACGGCTCACATCCAGGTCAGCAATGCCCGCGTAGCCGATCGCCGCCAGGAGCCGGCCCAGGTTGGGGTCGCACGCATAGAAAGCGGTCTTGACCAGGGGCGAGTGGCCGATCGCATAGGCCACCTGCCTACACTCGTCAACACTGCGGCCCGCCTCAACGCGCACCGTCATGAATTTCGTCGCCCCCTCGCCGTCGCGCACGATCAATTGCGCAAGGGTCTGCGCGAGCTGCGCCAACGCGTCGCGCAGCGCGCGGTAGGCGGCACTTTGCGTGGACGTGATCACCGGCAGCGTCGAGCGAGCGGACGCCACGACGATGAACGAGTCATTCGTCGACGTATCGCCATCAACGGTGATGCAGTTGAACGATTGGTCGGCCACGTCCTTGACCAATGCGTCCAGCACGGGCTGGGCGATCGCCGCGTCGGTCGCGACAAACCCTAGCATCGTGGCCATGTTCGGCTTGATCATCCCGGCACCCTTGCTGATCCCAGTCAGCGTGACCGTATGGCCGTCGATATCGAGCTGCCGCGAGGCGGCCTTGGGCAGCGTATCGGTCGTCATGATCGCCTGCGCGGCTTCGTACCAGTGCGCCGGTGCGAGTTGCGCAACGGCTTGCGGCAATCCCGCCTTGAGCCGCTCGATCGGTAGCGGCTCAAGGATCACGCCAGTGGAGAACGGCAGTACCTGCCGCGCGTCGATGCGCAACAGCCGCGCCAGTTCCGCACAACTATCACGGGCATGCGCCAAGCCCGGCTCGCCGGTCCCGGCATTCGCATTGCCGGTATTGACGAGCAGTGCCCGAATCGGCGCAGCGCCGCCACGCGCCGAGGCAAGATGTTCACGACACACAGTGACCGGCGCGGCGCAAAAGCGGTTCGTGGTGAACACGCCGGACACCGTTGCGCCATCATCGACAGCGATCACCAGGACATCCTTGCGATTCGGTTTGCGCAGATTGGCTTCGGCCCAGCCAAGCGTGACGCCGGGCACGGGATGAAGCGACGCGGGATCAATCGAGGGAAAATTGACGGCCATGATTGCAAACGCTGGTCAGGGAAAAAGCCGTCCGCGGGCGCGGCGGGCGGCATCGGACAGGAACGGGGCCACCCCGCCGGCAGCGCACATCACGCAAGCCGACCGTGGCACTGCTTGTACTTTTTGCCGCTGCCGCACGGGCACGGATCGTTGCGCCCGACTTTCGGATACGGGTTGTCGCGCGCAGCCACTAACGACTGGTCGGCGGCAAAGTCCGGTGACAGCTCGGCGCTCGCATGGGTCGCGAGCGCCACCGGCGACACGCGCGACGGCGCATCGGCGAGCGCGGCGTCAACACCGCCACCGGCAGCCTGTGCAAAGTCGGCGTGCCGAAACTCAACGTTCGCCAAATGGCCCGCCTGCTCTTCGTATTGCTCGGCCGCCGCTTCAAGCTGCTCCGGTGTCTGGATCTGCACGTTCATCACAATGCGCGTGACTTCGTGCTTGACCGCGTCCAGCATCGCGGCAAATAACTCGAATGCCTCGCGCTTGTATTCCTGCTTCGGGTTCTTCTGCGCATAGCCGCGTAGGTGGATGCCCTGGCGCAGATGCTCGAGCGCGGCCAGGTGCTCGCGCCAACGCGAGTCCAGCGTCTGCAGCATCGCCGAGCGCTCGAAGCTGCTGAACGCATCGCGGCCGACCTGCGCAACCTTGGCCTCGTACGCTTCGTCACCCGCAGCGATCACCGCATCGCGTACCTCGTCGGCCTCGATCGTGTCCGCCTCGTTCACCATCTCCTGTAACGCGAGATCAAGCTGCCACTCGTTGCATAACGCTTGCTCGAGCGCCGGCACATCCCACTGCTCTTCAATGCTGCCGGCTGGCACATAGGTGCGCACCACCTCAGTCAGCACGCCATGCCGCATCGCACCGATCGTCTCGTGGATGTCCTGTGCCTCCAACAACTCGTTGCGCTGCTGATAGATCACCTTACGCTGGTCATTGGAGACGTCGTCATACTCGAGCAATTGCTTGCGGATATCGAAGTTACGGGCCTCGACCTTGCGTTGCGCCGATTCGATCGAGCGCGTCACGATGCCGGCCTCGATCGCCTCGCCTTCCGGCATCTTCAGCCGGTCCATGATCGCGCGCACGCGGTCACCGGCGAAGATGCGCAGCAACGGGTCCTCGAGCGACAGGTAGAAGCGCGATGAACCGGGATCGCCCTGGCGGCCCGCCCGCCCGCGCAACTGGTTGTCGATCCGGCGGGACTCGTGCCGCTCGGTGCCAATGATGTGCAGTCCGCCGGCCGCCTTGACCTGCTCGTGCAGCGTTTGCCATTCGTCGTGGATCTGCTGGATCCGACGTCGCTTCTCGTCGTCGCTGATCGACGCATCGGCTTCGATCAGCGACGCCTGCTTGTCCGGGTTGCCGCCGAGCACGATGTCGGTGCCACGGCCCGCCATGTTGGTCGCAATCGTGATGCGCTTCGGACGGCCAGCCTCGGCGACGATCGCCGCCTCACGCGCGTGCTGCTTCGCGTTGAGCACCTCATGTGGCAGCCCAGCCTGCTTGAGCAGGTGCGACAGCAGCTCAGAATTCTCGATCGACGTGGTGCCGACCATCACCGGCTGTCCCCGCTCGTAGCAGTCGCGGATATCGCGGATCACCGCGTCATAGCGCTCCTTTGCGGTCTTGTAGATCTGGTCCTGGCGATCCGTGCGCTTAGACGGCCGGTTGGTCGGAACCACGACCGTCTCGAGTCCATAGATCTCGTTGAACTCGTACGCCTCGGTGTCCGCCGTGCCGGTCATCCCCGCCAGCTTGGCGTACATCCGGAAGTAATTCTGGAACGTAATCGACGCCAGCGTCTGGTTCTCCGCCTGGATCTTCACCTGCTCCTTCGCCTCGACAGCCTGGTGCAGGCCGTCCGACCAACGCCGGCCCGGCATCAGGCGTCCGGTGAACTCATCGACGATGATCACCTCGCCGTTCTGCACGACATAGTGCTGATCGCGGAAGAACAGCGTATGTGCGCGCAGCGCCGCATACACGTGATGCATCAGCGTGATGTTCTGCGGTGCATAAAGACTCTCGCCATCGCCAATGAGGCCCCATTCGGCCAGCAGCCGCTCGGCCTTTTCGTGACCCGATTCCGTCAGGAATACCGAGCGTGCCTTCTCGTCCAGCGTGTAGTCGCCCGGCTTCTCGACGCCGCTACCATCGGCCTTTTCCTCGCCAATCTGGCGCTCCAGCAACGGCGGTAGCGCATTCATCCGCACATACAGCTCGGTGTGGTCCTCAGCCTGCCCCGAAATAATCAGCGGCGTGCGCGCCTCGTCGATCAGAATCGAGTCGACCTCATCGACGATCGCGAAATTCAGCCCGCGCTGCACGCGCGCATCGGTCTCGTAGACCATATTATCGCGCAGGTAGTCAAAGCCGAATTCATTGTTCGTGCCATACGTGATGTCCGACGCGTAAGCTTGCTGCTTCTGGCCGTGCTCCATCTGCGACAGGTTGATGCCGACGGACAGGCCGAGGAAATTGTAGAGCCGGCCCATCCATTCCGCATCGCGCTGCGCGAGATAGTCGTTGACCGTCACCACATGCACGCCGCGCCCAGACAGCGCGTTCAGGTACGCCGCCAGCGTGGCCACCAGCGTCTTGCCCTCGCCGGTGCGCATTTCGGCGATCTTGCCGTAGTGCAGCGCCATGCCGCCAATCAACTGTACGTCGAAGTGTCGCATCTTCAGCACGCGGCGACTTGCTTCCCGGCACACTGCGAATGCCTCCGGCAGCAGCTTGTCGAGCGACTCCCCGGCCGCCACGCGCTGCCTGAACTCGTCGGTTTTCGCGCGCAATTGCTCGTCCGTCAGCTTTTCGATCTGCGCCTCCAGCGCATTGATCGTCGCGACAGTCTTTTGATACTGTTTGATCAGCCGCTGATTGCGACTGCCAAAAATCTTTTGCAGAAAACCGGTGGTCATCGGATCGGGATCTCGAGTCGGCACGCGACGCCGGATCGGCGCGACTCTCGCACGACCCGTTGGCGAACGGCGGTTCGACGGCTGTGTCCAGTTAGATTCAAAGGCGCAATTTTATCACGCTGACTGTGTACTGCCCGCGTCAGGGCGCGCTTGCGCGCGGTTGTCAACCCGTGCGGCCGGCTAGCAGCGCGATTTCGTCGAGCCGGCCACCAGCGGCTACAATGGCATGGATACGTCGATTCCCCGACGGCCGCAAGCCGCCAGTCCCCTGCACGAGTGCCATGAGCCGCTATTCGCCCTATCCGTTGCCGCGCAAGCCGTTCACACCCCGACCGCTCACCGAGTTGATGTCGTCCAGCGCCGAGTTGGCCGCGCTGCAAGCCGGCGTGCGACAGGTGGCGGCGCTGGAAGCGGCGCTGCAAGCCGTGCTGCCCGGTTATCTGGCCAGCCATGTGCATGCCGGTCCGATTAAGGATCAGGCACTGACCCTTTTTGCAGCCCACAATGCGTTGGCCGCCCGGTTACGCCATCTGGAGCCCACTGTGCTGACCGAGTTGCAGCAGCGCGGTTTCGCACTGCGCGCGATCAAGATCCGCGTGCGCCCGCAAGCGCCAGCCGCTGCTGCGCAGATCAAGCAAGCCCAGGTTTCCGCAGCCGGCGCCGATTGTCTTTGCGAGTTGGCCGACGCATTGGAGCCTTCGCCGTTGCAGGAAGCCGTCGCGCGCATGGCGCAGCGGCATGCAGGCCGCCGCCGCCCCTAGCGCGATGTCACGCGTACACTGCCTGCGGATCGTAGGCAAAGCCCCGCGGCGCCGCTTTCTGGTCGGCAAACGTGACGATCTCGTACGCGTCCTCGTGGGCGAGCAATTCGCGCAGTAACGCATTGTTCAAGCCGTGACCGGACTTGTACGCGGTGTACGATGCCAGCAATGGATGGCCGACCACGTACAGGTCGCCGATCGCGTCTAGCATCTTATGTTTCACAAACTCGTCGCCATAGCGCAGGCCATCGTTATTCAGCACGCGATACTCGTCTAGCACGATCGCGTTGTCCATGCTGCCGCCTCGCGCTAGGCCCAACTCGCGCATCATTTCGACTTCGTGCGCGAAGCCGAATGTGCGAGCCCGCGCGATCTCTCGCACATAGGACGTGTCGGCAAAATCGACTTCCAGTTCCTGGCCGGTCTTGTCCACCGCCGGGTGACGGAAGTCGATCGTAAACTTCAGCTTAAAACCGAAGTACGGCTCCAGCCGAGCAAACTTGTCCGCATCACGCACTTCGACCGGCCGCGTGACCTTGATGAACTGCTTGGCGGCAGCCTGCTCGTCGATCCCGGCCGACTGGATCAAGAACACGAACGACGCCGCGCTGCCATCCATAATCGGGATTTCCTCGGCCGTCACGTCAACATACAGGTTATCAATCCCGAGCCCCGCGCAGGCTGACATCAGGTGCTCGACGGTCGACACCCTCGCGCCGTCCTTTTCCAGCACCGACGCAAGGCGCGTGTCACCAATCGACATCGCGCTGGCCGGGATATCGACCGGCACGGCCAAGTCGGTGCGACAAAACACAATTCCGGTATTGGCAGCAGCCGGACGCAGCGTCAACTCGACCTTGCGCCCGGAGTGCAGGCCGATGCCAACCGTCTTCACGATCGATTTGATGGTCCGCTGCTTCAACATCGTCTTGACTCTTAATAGGTTATTCTAATCACGGGTTTTAAACCCATAGTTATTAGTATACTCGACTTGCGAAACTCCCGCTTTTATCAACCTGTATGAAACTGTTTCCCGTTGTTACGGTTTCCCTATTGAGCGGATGACAAAGCGGCCCGATACCTGGAAGGAGGCGGTTCCCAGGCACCGGGCCGTGTGACAGCAGTGCGCAAAACACTCGCGCGCGCGTTGCCGGCACGCAACAGCTGCGATTAACAGGCCGGATCTGCGCCGTCGTGAACCACACGCCCTGCCCGGGGCGTGCTATCGCTGCTACGCTTGCCCATCTTCGTCGGCCAAGCGCCGACGGTCGCGACCCGCGTCCGTCATGCCGCCGGAGCGCAACGCCGCATCCGCTGTTTTCTCAGCGGGCAGCCAGCGGGGCCAGGCATCCGGCGCGATGCCGACCTTGCGCGTCCAGCCAGCGCGGTCCGCGTCGCTGTGACGCCCGCGTCGGGCGCTCGGATCAATCGGCTTGCTTGCGCAGGAACGCCGGGATGTCGTACGTGTCCACGCCCTTTTCTTGCAACGCCTGCACGTGCGATGCGGCGGTTTCCCGCGAGCTGCGCCACACCGCCGGCGTATCCAGCGCGCCATAGTCGGTCGCGCCCGGCGCGGCGGCATAGCTAACCGGCTGCGCGGCGATCGGATGATTATCTGTGCCGGTACGCAGCAGCGTCATCGGCGCCGCCTGCTGCTTCTTGACGGCGCGACCAAGACCCGTCGCCACTACGGTTACCCGCATCGCATCGCCCATCGCGTCGTCGTACACCGCACCGAAAATCACCGTCGCATCGTCGGCCGCGTAGCTCTTGATTGTGTTCATCACCTCACGAGTTTCCGACAGGCGCAGCGAGCGGCTCGACGTGATGTTGACCAGCACACCTCGCGCGCCAGACAGGTCCACGCCCTCGAGCAGCGGGCTGGCCACAGCTTGTTCGGCCGCCAGCCGCGCGCGGTCTACGCCGGCCACCGTCGCGGTGCCCATCATCGCCTTGCCCTGCTCGCCCATCACGGTTTTGACGTCCTCGAAGTCCACGTTCACAAGGCCATCGACGTTGATGATCTCAGCAATGCCGGCCACCGCGTTATGCAACACGTCGTCCGCGCACTGAAAGCACTTATCCATCTCAGCGTCGTCGCCCATCACGTCGAACAGCTTGTCGTTGAGCACGACGATCAGCGAGTCAACATGCGATTCGAGTTCCTGCGAGCCCGCTTCGGCCACCCGCATGCGCTTGCCGCCCTCAAACTCGAATGGCTTGCTCACGACACCTACCGTCAGAATGCCCATCTCCTTGGCAATTTGCGCGACCACAGGCGCGGCACCGGTACCGGTGCCGCCGCCCATGCCCGCCGTGATGAACACCATGTGCGCACCACGCAGCGCATCGGCAATCCGTTCGCGAGCCTCCTCAGCGGCGGCGTGCCCCATGTCGGGTTTCGCCCCGGCGCCCAGGCCGGTCTTACCCAGTTGGATCACGGACGGTGCCTTGGACCGGTTCAGCGCTTGAGCATCGGTATTCATTACGATGAAATCGACGCCCTGCACGCCGCGGTTGATCATGTGCTGGACGGCATTGCCGCCAGCGCCACCGATCCCGACGACCTTGATGATCGTGCCGTTGGTTTCGGTTTCCAGCATTTCGAATTCCATTAGTGCCTCCGTCAAGTATTAAGCGACTTCGCTCGGCGTTACGCAGTGGCGAAATCGGGCAATTCCGTCACCGTGCACTGGCCGCCGCCGCCAGCGCGTTGCGAAACGACTTCAAAAATTACCTAAGAACCAGTCCTTCATCCGGGACCACACCTGCGTGGCGGAACCGGACTGCGTGGCGACCTTGCGTCCACGCATACGCTGTGAACGTCCCTCCACCAGCAACCCCATCGCGGTCGAATACCGCGGATTGCGCACCACGTCCGCCAGGCCGCCGGCATATTGCGGCACGCCGATACGCACCGGTTTGAGAAAGATGTCCTCGCCCAATTCAACCATGCCGGCCATCATCGCCGCGCCACCGGTCAACACCACGCCGGAACTCAGCAGCTCCTCGTAGCCGGACTCGCGCACGACTTGCTGGACTAAAGAAAACAGCTCCTCCACGCGCGGCTCAATCACCGCCGCCAGCGCCTGGCGAGACAGCACCCGCGGACCGCGCTCACCCAGCCCCGGGACCTCGATCATCTCGTCCGGATCGGCAAGCGCCTGCTTGGCAATCCCGTAGGTCACCTTGATATCCTCCGCGTCCGGCGTCGGCGTGCGCAGCGCCATCGCGATGTCGCTGGTGATCTGATCACCCGCGATCGGGATCACTGCAGTATGGCGGATCGCACCCTCGCTGAAGATCGCGATATCGGTGGTCCCACCGCCGATGTCGACCAGCACGACACCCAACTCCTTCTCGTCCTCGGTCAGCACGGCCAGGCTCGACGCGAGCGGCTGCAGGATCAAATCGTTGACCTCCAGTCCGCAGCGGCGCACGCATTTGACGATGTTCTGCGCGGCTGAGACGGCGCCCGTCACGATGTGCACCTTCACCTCCAGCCGGATGCCGCTCATGCCAATCGGCTCACGCACGTCTTCCTGGCCGTCGATGATGAATTCCTGCGTCAGGATGTGCAGCACCTGCTGGTCGGTCGGAATATTGATTGCCTTCGCGGTCTCAATCACACGCGCGACGTCCGCCTGCGTGACCTCCTTGTCCTTGATCGCCACCATGCCGCTTGAATTGAAGCTACGGATGTGGCTGCCGGCGATGCCAGTGAACACGTTGGTAATCTTACAGTCGGCCATCAGTTCGGCTTCCTCGAGCGCGCGTTGGATCGACTGAACCGTCGCCTCGATATTGACGACCACCCCCTTCTTCAGACCCTTCGAGTCGCTTTGCCCGAGCCCAATCACTTCATAGTGGCCCTCGCCCTTTAACTCGGCGACAACGGCCACCACCTTCGACGTCCCGATGTCGAGGGCAACCAGCAGGTCCTTGTAGTCTTTGCTCATAGCGTGCTCAATTGCGAGTGTTGTCCGTTCATTGCGTCATGGACGCAGCTTCTTCGCCTTCGGGTCGTCGGGAATGAAGCGCATCCCTGCAGCCCGGATCGCGAACCCATTCGGGTAGCGCAAATCCACATATTCGATGTCGTTGCCCCAGCGCTGCGTGACCGTTGGCCAGGCAACCACGAGCCGCCGCGCACGGCTGGCCAGCATATCCTTGTTGCGCTCGCGCCCCAGCTCCACCTGCATGCCATTGGTCAGCTTGACGGTCCAGGCATAGCGCGGCGACAACGTGACCTCCTCCGGCTTCACACCCAACGGCTCGAACCATTTCTGAAAATCGCGGTATCGGGCCACGACATCGCGCTCCGAGCCCATTGGGCCGGCGAACACCGGCAATTCGGCATCGGCCTCGGCCTGGTTGGCCGTGAAGACCTCGCCATCGACGCTGACAAACTGGTCGCTGCCCCACGTCCCCAGGGGCTTGTACTCCTCGAGCGTGACCGCTAGCGCATTCGGCCACACGCGGCGCACGCTCGCGTGTCGCACCCACGGGATCTGCTCGAACGCGGCACGCGCGCTGTCCAGATCTACCGTGAAGAAATTGCCGTGCAGCTTGTCCAGCACATTCGCGCGCACCGTCGGCCGGTTGATGTGCTCGATATCGCCGTCGATCAGCAGCGTGCGCAGCGCAAAGGCCGGCCGCTGCAGCAGCCACAGGCCGGCACCGGCGAGCACGATCGCCAGCAGCGCAGCATGCAGCGCGCTGGTGATCATGTTGAGCTGGCGCGGATTGTTCCACATGTCGGTAGTCGGGCGTCAATCCTTCAGCGTGAGCGCAAGCACGTTCACGACTAGTTCGCTGTACGAGATGCCGACCGCGCGCGCCGCCTTCGGCGGCAATGAGTGATCGGTCATGCCGGGCGAGGTGTTAATCTCCAGGAAATACGGGTTGCCATCGCTGTCGAGCATGAAGTCGGCGCGCCCCCAGTCGGTGCACGCGAGGACCTCGAATGCGCGGCGCGCGAGCGCCGTCAGCCGCTGCTCGTCAGCATCGCTCAATCCGCACGGAATCCGGTACTGGGTATCGTCGGCGACGTATTTCGCGTGGTAATCGTAGAACTCGCCAGCCGGCACGATCCGAATCAGCGGCAACTGCAGCGGGCCGGCAATGCACGCAGTGTATTCCCCCCCACCGTCAATGCTCTTCTCCACCAGCACGACCGGATCATGCTGCGCAGCCTGCGCCAGTGCATGCGGCAGATTGTCGGCCGCCTTGACCTTGATCACCGCGACGCTCGAGCCTTCGGTCGCTGGCTTGACGAACAGTGGCAACCCAAGTTTCGCGACAATTTGCTGCGTCCGTGTCTCGTAGTCCTCGCCGCGCCGTACCGTGTCGAACGGCGGCGTCGGGATCCCGAGCTGCTGCCAAATCAGTTTCGTGCGGAACTTGTCCATGCCCAGTGCCGAGCCGAGCACGCCCGGGCCGGTGTAGCGGATCCCGTAGAAGTCGAGTGCGCCCTGGATCTGGCCGTTTTCGCCATATCCGCCGTGCAACGCAATGAACGCGCGCGCAAACCCTTCGTCCCCGAGCGCCGACAAGGGCCGCTCCTTCGGATCGAACAAGTGCGCGTCCACGCCGGCGTCGCGCAGTCCCTGGCAGACCAGCCGGCCGGACACGAGCGACACATCGCGCTCGGACGACTCACCGCCATAGAGCACCGCCACTTTGCCGAATGCCTTTGGATCGATCGCACGCATCTTCACGTCCTTTGCTCCTGCGTGAGTCGCGCCGGCACGCCACCGATCGAGCCCGCCCCCATCGTCATCACGACGTCGCCGTCGGCGACCACCGCCGCCAGCGCGGGCGCAATCTCGTCGATGGTCTCGACAAACACCGGTTCGACCCTGCCAGCCACGCGGATGGCCCGCGCCAGCGCGCGACCGTCCGCGGCCACGATCGGCGCCTCACCGGCCGCGTAGACCTCGGTCAGCACCAGCGCGTCCACCGTCGAGAGCACCTTGACAAAGTCCTCGAAACAATCGCGCGTGCGCGTGTAGCGGTGCGGCTGGAACACGAGAACCAGCCGCCGGTCCGGAAATGCACCGCGCGCCGCGGCGATCGTCGCGGCCATCTCGACCGGATGGTGGCCATAGTCGTCAATCAGCAAGTACGCGCCGCCGCGCGTGAGCGGCACTTCGCCATAACGCTGGAACCGCCGGCCTACGCCGTTGAATTCCGCGAGCGCCGACTGGATATCGGCATCGGCCACCTCCAGCTCAGTGGCGATCGCGATGGCCGCAAGCGCATTCTGCACGTTGTGCGTGCCGGGCAAGTTCAGCACGATGTCCAACGGCGCCGCGTCGGTGCGATGGACGGTGAAATGCATCCGTCCGTCCCTAGCGCAGACATCGGTGGCACGCACATCGGCTTCCTGCGCGAACCCATAGCGGATGACTGGCTTAGAGACGAACGGCAGAATCTCTCGCACGTTCGGGTCGTCCACGCACAGCACCGCGATGCCGTAGAACGGCAGCCGATGCGTGAACTCGATGAACGCCTGCTTGAGCCGGGCGAAGTTATGACCATACGTATCCATGTGGTCGGCATCGATGTTCGTGATGACTTCGATCACCGGGAACAGGTTGAGGAACGATGCATCCGACTCGTCAGCCTCGGCAACGATGAAATCGCCCGTGCCGAGCCGTGCGTTCGCGCCCGCGCTGATTAGCCGCCCGCCGATGACAAAAGTCGGATCCAGTCCGCCGGCCGCCAGCACGCTGGCCACGAGACTGGTCGTCGTAGTCTTGCCGTGCGTGCCGGCAATCGCGATGCCCTGCTTGAGTCGCATCAGTTCCGCGAGCATGAGGGCGCGTGGCACGATCGGAATATGCCTGCGCCGTGCCTCGCGCACCTCGGGGTTGTCAGTGCGCACCGCCGTGGAGATGACAACCGCATCCGCGCCGTCGATATGCCGCGCGTCGTGACCGAACGTGACGTGGGCGCCGAGCCCGCTCAACCGATCAGTGACAGCCGAACGGTTCAGATCCGAACCGCTGACCTGGTAGCCCAGGTTGACGAGTACTTCGGCGATGCCGCTCATCCCGGCACCGCCGATCCCGACAAAGTGAATATGCTTGACGATGTGTTTCATTGCTTTCCTTGCGCACCGTGCCGCGACGTGTGCGATGCGTCTGCCACATCGCGCGTGACGAGCGACGCGCACACCTGTGCGACGCGCTCGGCGGCATCGGGCTTAGCCAGTTCGCGCGCGCGAGCCGCAACGCGTGCGAGCGACGCGCGCGTCTGACTGCCAATCCAGTCCGCGAGTTTCTTCGCGGACAATTCATTTTGTTGCATGACGCTCGCCGCGTGATGCGCGACGAGAAACGCCGCGTTGGTCGTCTGATGGTCGTCCACGGCAAACGGGAACGGCACGAACAGCGCCGCCACGCCCACAGCGGCGATTTCCGATACCGTCATCGCGCCGGCGCGACAAATCACAAGGTCGGCCTCGGCATAGGCGCGCGCCATGTCGTCGATGAACGGAACCAGCTCGATGCCGTCGCCCTGCACCAGTCCCGCGTCCGCGTAATGCACGCGCAACGCTTCGATATGCTTGGCACCGGCCTGGTGCACCACGTGTGGGCGCTGCGCCGGATCGAGTAACGCCAACGCGCACGGCACCGTTTTATTGAGCGCCGCGGCACCGAGGCTGCCGCCGACCACCAGCACGCGCAACGGGCCGGTGCGCGCCGCGTACCGCACTTCGGGTGGGGCCACTGCGGCCAGCTCCGCGCGGATCGGGTTACCAGTCCAGTGCGCGCCGGGTAGCGCATCGGGAAAGGCGACCAGCACGCGGCGCGCGAGCCTGGCCAACAGCTTGTTGGCCAGGCCCGCAATCGAATTTTGTTCGTGCAGCACCAATGGAATGCGCGCAAGCACGGCCATCACGCCGGCCGGAAACGAGATGTAGCCGCCCATGCCGAGCACGACGTCAGGCCGCACGCGGCCGAGCACCGCGCGACTTTGCAGGCACGCGCGCAGCAGGTTCAGCGGCAAGCACAGCTTCGTGGCAATGCCTTTGCCGCGCACGCCGCCAAAACGCACGAACTCGACCGCAATGCCGTACTTAGGCACCCATGTCGCTTCCATTCCGTTTGGATTGCCAAGCCATACGACCCGCCAGCCCTGCGCCTGCATCCGCTGTGCGACCGCCAGCCCGGGAAACACATGACCGCCGGTGCCACCCGCCATCACGAGCAGCGTGCGCGCGCTCATACCTTACCTCCGCGCATCAGCACCCGGTTCTCATAATCGACGCGCATCAGCAGCGACAGCGCCACGCAGTTGAGCAAGATCCCAGAGCCGCCATAGCTGACTAGCGGCAGCGTCAACCCTTTGGTCGGCAGCAGGCCGAGGTTCACCCCCATGTTGATGAACGTCTGCGCGCCGAGCCACAAGCCGATGCCTTTCGCGACCAACCCGGCGAACGTGCGGTCCAATGCGAGCGCCTGGCGGCCGATCTCGAACGCGCGCCGTACAATCCAATAAAACAGCAGAATCACGAAGACTACGCCGACAAAGCCAAGCTCCTCTCCGATCACCGCGAGAATGAAGTCGGTGTGTGCCTCAGGCAAATAGTTGAGCTTCTCGACGCTGCCGCCCAGGCCAACCCCGAACCACTCGCCGCGTCCGAATGCGATCAACGAATGGGTAAGCTGGTACGCCTTGCCTTGCGCATAGCGGTCGTCCCACGGATTCAGGTACGCAAAGATGCGTTCGCGACGCCACGGCGAGGCCCAGACGAGCATGGCGAACGTGCCAATGGCGGTCAGCGCCAGGCCGCCGAACAGCCGCCCGCTCACGCCGCCCAAGAACAACACGCCCATCGCGATCGCCGCGATCACCATGAACGCGCCCATGTCCGGCTCCAGCAGCAGCAGCGCGCCGACCACGCCGACTGCGAGCGCCATCGGCAGGAAGCCCTTTGTGAACTGGTGCATGTACTCCTGCTTGCGCACCGTATAGTTGGCCGCGTAGATCGTCACCGCCAGCTTCATGATTTCCGACGGCTGCATGTTCGTGATGCCGAGTGGGATCCACCGACGCGCGCCGTTCACGCCCTTGCCCAGATGAGGTATCAGCACGACCACCAGCAACAGCAACGCGATCAGGAAGAAGCGCGGCGCGTACTTGTCCCAGGTCTTGACCGGAATGCGAAACGCCACCAGCGCGCAGAGCACACCGGTCATGAGCGACACAACGTGCCGCACGAGGAAATGGTAGGGCGTATAGGCCGAGTACTTGGGCGAGTCGGGCAGCGCGATCGACGCCGAATACACCATCACGAGTCCGAGCGACAACAGCGCGATCGTCACCCAGAGCAGCGAGTGGTCATAGTCACGCATGCGCGAGCGCAACGGGCGAATGCCGCTGACCGCACTAGCCAACCCCACGCCGCGTGCCGGAGTGGCGCCGACGACTCCGTCGCTGGGCACTGCGTAGCGGCGCCCAGCGAGCCTTGCTGCGATCCGCTGCATCCGGCTCATAGCATCCCTCCCTTATCGGCAGCGATGTCCTCGACCTCGCTGCGGAACACCTGCGCGCGCTGCGCATAGCCGGAAAACATGTCTAGGCTCGCGCACGCGGGAGACAACAGCACCGCATCCCCGGGCTGGGCGACGGCTGCCGCGGCACGCGTCGCCGCCTGCAGGCTTGGATGCAGAGCCAGTTCGACGTCAGTATCGGCCAGTGCCGCACGCAGCGCAGGCGCATCGCGGCCGATCAGCATCACAGCCCGGCACCAGCGCGCCACCGGCGCCGCGAGCGGCGCAAAATCCTGGCCCTTGCCGTCCCCGCCCGCGATCAATACGATCCGCTGCGCGAGGCCGTCGAGCGCGGCCACGGTCGCGCCGACGTTGGTACCCTTGCTGTCATCGATGTAGTCAACGCCATCGATCGAGCCAATCCACTCGACGCGATGCGGCTCGCCACGGTACTCGCGCAAGCCGTGCAGCAACGCGGCGAGCGGCAGGCCGATCGACTGTGTCAGCGCAAGTGCAGCCATCGCATTGGTTGCGTTATGCAAGCCGCGGATGCGCAGGGCATCGACAGGCATGAGCCGCTTGATCGCGATATCGGGCACGGGCTCGCCGCTCTTGCGACGGCGATTCGTCGCGCGTTGTTTAGAGGCGTCGTTGCGATCATGGGCCTGGACGAGCCATGCGATGCCTCCATCGCGTTGGATACCATAGTCGCCATCGTTCTGCGGCACGTTGCGTCCAAAGGTCCAATACGGCGCAATGGCATCGCCGGCCGGCACGCACGCCATCACGCGCGCATCATCGCGGTTCAATACGCGCAGCGTACGCAGCCCGAAGATCCGCTCCTTTGCCGCAGCATAGGCGTCCAGTCCGCCATGCCAGTCCAGATGGTCCTGCGTGATGTTGAGGATGACGGCCGCATCGGGTTCGAACGTGTGCGATGTCTCGAGTTGGAAGCTGGACAGCTCCAACACCCAGACGTCAGGCAGCTTCGCCGCGTCGATGGCCTCGGCCAGCTTGTCCAGCATAGCCGGACTGATGTTGCCGGCCACCGCGACGCGTCTACCGGCCCGTTCGCACAGCAGCCCGGTTAGCGCCGTGGTCGTCGTCTTACCGTTCGTGCCCGTGACCGCTAGCACCTTGGGCTGGTAGCCGTCAGTGGCCAGTGCGCGCAACGCCTGCGCAAAGAACTCAAGCTCGCCCCACACGTCAATGCCGCGCTCGCGGGCCGCGCCGATCAGTGCAGCCAGGTCGGCACCAAGCGGCGACAAACCGGGACTGATGGCCACCAAATCGATACCGCCATCGAGCAGCGCGGGACTGAACGCACCGCCAACGAATTCAGCATCGATGTCCAGCGCCGCCAATTGCGACAGGTTCGGTGGCGCGGCGCGGGTATCGGCCACGCGCAAGCGACAACCGTGGCGCGCGCACCAGCGCGCCATCGCTAGCCCCGATTCGCCGAGCCCCAGCACGAGCGTCGTCGGGCGTTGCCGTTCTCCGAACTTCTCACCGAACATCGTTTCGTTTCCTCAGTTTTCGGTTACCGTAATTTCAGCGTGGATAGACCAAACAGGCACAGCATCAGCGTGATGATCCAGAAGCGGACTACCACCTGGGTCTCCTTCCATCCGGACAACTCAAAATGGTGATGCAACGGCGCCATCTTGAAGATGCGTCGGCCCTCGCCATAGCGGCGCTTCGTGTAGCGGAACCACGTGACCTGCAACATCACCGAGACGGTCTCAGCGACGAACACGCCGCCCATGATAAACAGCACGATTTCCTGCCGCACGATCACCGCGATTGTGCCCAGCGCGCCACCGAGCGCGAGCGCGCCCACATCCCCCATGAATACCCGCGCCGGATACGTGTTGTACCAAAGGAACGCGAGTCCCGCGCCGCCCATCGCCGAGCAGAAGATAAGTAACTCGCCCGCGCCGGGAATATGCGGAAACAGCAGGTACTTCGAATAGACAGCGCTGCCCATCACATACGCAAACACGCCGAGCGCTGCCCCGACCAGCACGACTGGCATGATCACCAGTCCGTCCAGCCCGTCGGTCAAGTTCACCGCGTTGCTCGAGCCGACGATCACGAAATAGGTCAACGCAATGAATCCCCAAACGCCGAGCGGATAGCTGATCGCTTTCAGGAACGGCAGGGCCAGATCGGCGCGCGCCGGCAAGCCGATTGAGAATCCGCTGCGCACCCACGCCATGAACAGATCGAACACGCGCGCGTTATTCGCCTCGGATACCGAGAACGCGAGGTACACGGCGGCGAATAAGCCGATCACCGATTGCCAGAAGTACTTTTCGCGCGAGGACATGCCGCGCGGGTCCTTGTAGACGACCTTGCGATAATCGTCGACCCAGCCAATCACGCCGAAGCCGAAAGTGACCAGCATCACGATCCAGATGAAGCGATTGGTCAGATCGCTCCACAGCAGCGTCGACACGGCAATGCCAATCAGGATCAGCACGCCGCCCATCGTCGGCGTGCCAGACTTGATCAAATGCGTCTGCGGTCCGTCCTTGCGCACGGCCTGACCCATCTTCAGTGCGGTGAGCTTGTGAATCACCGCGGGGCCGCAGACGAGGCCGATCAACAGCGCGGTGATGGTCGCCATCACCGCGCGAAACGTCAGATAGTTGATCACGCGCAAATAACTTGCATCGCTTTGCAGCCATTGCGCCAGCGCCAATAGCATTCGAGGTCCTTTCAATGCGCGCCGGGCCGGGCCGGCGCATCGGTTGCAGTGGGAAAAGTCAGCGCTTGGACCACGCGCTCCATGCGCATGAAACGCGAACCCTTGACCAGGATCGTCGCGCCGGCGGCGCACTCCGATGCAACGGCGTCCTGGCGGAGCAGCGCGGAAACGAGCGCCTCGACTGAATCGAAATGATGGGCGTGCGGGCCGAACGCGGTGCACGCATCGCGACTCGCGTCACCGAGCGCGTACAGTGCATCGAGCCCACGCTCGCGCGCATAGGCGCCGACTTCGCGATGAAACGCGGGACCGTTGTCGCCGACTTCTCCCATGTCGCCCATTACCAGCACGCGCGGCGCCTGGCGCATGGCCAGTACGTCGATCGCCGCGCGCATCGAATCCGGATTGGCATTATAGGTATCGTCGATCACCGTCGCACCGGCCCATGGCGTCGCTTGGGCAAGTTTGGCCTGCAACCGTCCATTGACCGGCTCGAAGGTCTCGAGCCCGCGCCGTATCGCGTCCAGTCCGACGCCGGCGGCAAGCGCGGCCGCGGTGGCGGCAAGCGCATTGCGCGCATTGTGCTCGCCGGGCGCGCGCAACGATACCTCGAGCGCGCCGGCGCGCGTCTCGATTCGCAATGCGCCGGTGTCCGTAGTCGTGCCCTGAACCGCCGCGTCGCTATTGGCACCGGGCCGGCGCAGCGCGAAGTCCACGATCCGGTTGCCGGTGGCCGCCACCCGCCAGATGCCGGCATACGGATCGTCGGCGGGAAACACCGCCGTGCCGTCCGGCGGCAGCGCATGAATCACGCTCGCATGCTCCAGCGCCACGGCCTCGACCGTCATCATGAATTCCTGATGCTCGCGCTGAGCGTTGTTCACCAGTGCAATGGTGGGTCCGGCAATCCGGGCTAGCTGTTGCGTTTCGCCAGGATGGTTTATGCCCAGCTCGACGACCGCAAGCCGATGCTGTGGCGCGAGCTGCAACAACGTGAGCGGCATGCCGATGTCGTTGTTTAAGTTGCCCTGCGTCGAGAGCCGCTGCGCGTGGCCGACGGCGGCGGCAAAGATCGACGCGATCATTTCCTTGACCGTGGTCTTGCCGTTGCTGCCGGTTACCGCGACCAGTGGCAACGCAAACCTGCGACGCCAGCCAGCCGCGAGCGCGCCGAGCGCGGCCCGTGTGTCGGCCACGCGGATCGCCGGCACACGCCAGTCACCGGGGCTGCGCGACACCAATACAGCGGCCACGCCGCGCTGCGCGAGATCCGGCAGGAAATCGTGCGCGTCGAAACGCTCGCCCTTGAGCGCGACGAACAGGCTTGCCGGCCCGCAACTGCGACTGTCGGTTGAGACTTGATCGAAAGCGACCGTATCGTCGCCTAAAACCGTGGCGCCGTCGATCAGTGCAGCCGCCTCGCGCAGTCTCAACATCGTCATTCGGCTTCTCCGCGAGGTTGCGTGACGCGCGACGCGAGCGCGAGGTGTGCATGATCCTGATCCGAAAACGGCCGCTTCTTACCCATCACTTCCTGTGTTGCCTCATGTCCTTTGCCGGCGATCAGCACGACGTCGGCGGCCGACGCGCCACGCACCGCCTGCAGGATCGCGCCGGCGCGATCCTCAATGGTGCGCACGCGTGCCGGCTCGCGCATCGCCCCGACGATCTGGCCGATAATTGCCAGCGGCGGCTCGCTACGCGGGTTGTCACTCGTCACGATGACGCTGTCGGCGAGCCGCTCGGCAATCGCCCCCATCAGCGGCCGCTTGGTCACATCGCGCTCGCCTCCACAGCCGAACACACAGACGAGCTTGCCGCCCCGCTGCGTGGCGATCGGCCGCAGTGCGTCGAGCGTTTTTTCCAATGCGTCCGGCGTATGCGCGTAATCGACGACCACCAGCGGCTCGTCCACTTGCGGCCGCCCGCCGAGCTGCTGCATCCGGCCGTTGACCGGTTCCAGCCGCGTGATCTGAGACAGCGCCGCATCGAATGGCACGTCGGCGGCCAGTAGCCCGCCGAGGACGGCAAGCAAATTGGCGACATTGAACAGGCCGAGCGTGCTCACCTCGAGTTCGGCATGCCCCCAGTCGGATACCACCGTGAAGGCGGTGCCGGTAGCGGTCGCGCGGATCGCCATCGCATGCAGCGAAGCGTCGCCACGCGGCCTGGTCGACGCGATGCCGTACGAGATCGTGCGCACCCGCGTGGCCAGATGCCCGATCAGCCGGCGCCCGGCCTCGTCGTCGCGATTGATGACGGCCGCGCGCAAGCCCGGCCAGTCGAACAGCCGCGCTTTGGCGGCCTCGTACGAGGCGAGGTCCTTGTGATAGTCGAGATGGTCCTGCGTCAGGTTAGTGAACACCGCGATGTCGAACGCGACGCCATTCACGCGCCCCTGGTGCAGTGCATGCGAGGACACTTCCATCGATACCGCGCTTGCGCCGTGCGCACGCAACGCCGCCAGGCTGCGGTGCACCTGCGGCGCGTCAGGGGTCGTGAACCCGGTGGGCGAAAGCTGTCCCGGCAGTCCGATGCCCAACGTGCCGATGATCGCGCAACGGGTGCCGCTGCCGCTCAACGCGCCCGCGACCCAGTGGCTGGTGGTGGTCTTGCCATTGGTGCCCGTGATGCCGACCATCAGCATGTCACGGCTCGGCTCGCCATACCACGCACTAGCAATGTGGCCCGCAAGCTGATCGAGTTCAGGGACCTCGAGCACCGGTCCGCCACCCGGGAACTCACCGCCGGCCTGGACCAGCACAGCCGCCGCGCCACGCTGCAACGCATCGGCGATATACGCACGACTGTCTGCGCCGTTCACCGCATACGCGACGAACGCGTCGCCGGCGCGCACCGCGCGGCTGTCCGCCCACAGTTGCGCATGCGGCGCAAGCCGGGCGCGCAGCCACGCGAGCACATCGGCCCGCGCGCGCTCGATTTGTTCGGGCGTCAGTGGCGGGCGGCTCATCGCACGGCCCTCTGCGTCGCGCTCACATTGATGATTGACTTGGAGTCGTTGCTGACCACGAGCTGCTTAACCGGCATGTCGGGCGGCACATTCAGCGAGCGCAGCGTGTCGCCGGCAATCGCCGAGAAGACCGGACCGGAGACCTGTCCGCCGAAGTGGCTGCCGGCTGTCGGCTCATCGACCGACACTGCCACCACGATGCGCGGATTCGGCATCGGCGCCATGCCGACGAACGACGCCCGATACTTCCTGCGATCGTAGCCGCGTCCCACGTGCTTGTATGCGGTGCCGCTCTTGCCGCCGACGCGGTAGCCCGGCACCGCCGCGTCGGGCGATGTGCCGCCCGGCTGCGTGACAGTCTCCAGCATCGCGCGAACCTGCCGCGCCGTGGTGGCCGAGAACACCTGCGTGCCTTGCGGCTCCTTGCCGTTGCTGCCCCTGATCAGCGTGAGCGGAATGATGCAGCCATCATGCGCGATCGCGGTATAGGCTCGGCCAAGCTGGAACAGCGACGCGGACAAGCCGTAGCCATATGACATCGTCGCCTGCTCAATACGACGCCAACTCTTCCAAGGACGCAACCGTCCAGCCGCCGCACCAGGGAAGCCGACCTTCGGCGCCTGGCCTAATCCGATGCTCGTATACATATTCCACATTTCCTCAGGCCGCAACTGCATCGCAATCTTGGTCGCGCCGATGTTGCTGGATTTCTGAATAACGCCGCCAACGGTCAACACGCCAAAGCCGGCGTCGTCCGTGATCGTCGCGCCATCCAATGTGAAGCGGCCCCCGCCGGTATCGACTAACGTCGTCGGCAACACGCGGTGCAGGTCCAGGGCGAGCGACACGGTAAACGGCTTCATGATCGAGCCCGGCTCGAACACGTCGGTCAGCACACGGTTGCGTAACTGCTCGCCGGTCATGTGCGAGCGCTCATTCGGGTTGTACGTCGGATAGTTGACCAGCGCGAGCACCTCGCCCGTCTTCACGTCGATGACGATCGCCGCGCCAGCCTTCGCTTTGAACCGGTCGACTGCCGCCTTCAGGTTAGCGTACGCGATGTACTGGATCTTGCTGTCCAGCGACAACTCGACGTCCTGCCCATTGCGGGGCTTGACCCACTCGTCGACGTCCTCGACGATGCGCCCGATCCGGTCCTTGATCACGCGGCGGCTGCCTGGCACGCCGGCCAACTCTTTCTGGTCCGCCAGCTCGATGCCTTCCTGCCCCTCGTCCTCGACGTTGGTGAAGCCGATCATGTGCGCGGTGATCTCGCCTTCCGGATAAAAGCGCTTGTATTCAGGGCGCACGTAGATGCCGGGGATGTCCAGTGCGACCACCTTTTGTGCGACGTCCAGCGGCACTTGCCGCTTCACGTAGACGAACGTCTTATCTTGCGACAACTTTGCGCGCAACGCCTTCTCATCCATCGACAACAGCTTTGAGAGCTTCGTCAGCTTGCCGGCGCCTAGCTCGTCGGGCACCGATTCGGGAATGGCCCAGATCGCGCGCACCGGCAAGCTGGTGGCCAACACCAGCCCGTTGCGATCCAGGATCTTGCCACGCGTGGCCGGCAACTCGATGGTGCGCTGGTAGCGGCTTTCACCCTGCTTTTGATAAAACGCGTTGCCCGGTCCCTGGATCCAGAAGGCACGCGCCGCCAGTGCGACGAACGCGACGAACAGCAGAAACACGATGAGCTTGGAGCGCCACATCGGCCAGTGCATCGACAACACCGGGCTCGATGAAAACGGTACATGACGACGGTGATGGGGTGCGCGCTTCATCGGGCCGCTCCCGCCGTGGTGCCCAGCGACGCGGAGTCAGATGCGCCGGCCCCGGCCCCGCTGGCCGGCGGCGTATCGGCCGGCACGCTCGCCGGGTCGACGCTCAGATACTGGGTACGCCCCGGCACCACCGGCTGCATCTTCAGGTCGGCGGTGGCGATACGCTCGATGCGCGAGGTCTTCGACAATGCGCCTTGCTGGTATTGCAACTGCGCATAGTCCAACTGTAGCTGATGCTCTTGCGACTGGGCACGCTGAAGATCGATGAACACCTCGCGCTGCCGATTCGTCGCGTTGACGACCGACAGCGCGCAGCCCAACACAACGATGAGCAGGAAAATGTTGAGCCGGCTCATGCAAGCACCCGCTCGGCAATGCGCATCACGGCGGAGCGGGCACGCGGGTTGGCCGCCACTTCCGCTTCGCCAGCAAAGATACGCCCAAGAATGCGCAACGGCGGACTGGGCAAGTCCGCCGCGCGAATCGGCAGGCGCCGGTCCACGGCCGGCGCGCGCGCGTGCGATTGAAAGAATCCTTAACGATGCGGTCCTCTAGCGAATGAAAGCTGATGACCACCAACCG
>NZ_JADBGL010000016.1:0-59706 GCF_037389205.1 Mycetohabitans sp. B46 | reverse complement strand
GGTGCTGAATGTGGGCAACACGTGCCGTCAATGGCGGTGCTTGCGCTGGCCCTCGCGGTCCTGGGCATCGCGCCGCGCCGGCAATCGTCGCGCTGTGGCTTGCGTCGTTATTGCCGATTGCCCGCAACGCATACGAGGGCATGCGCGCGGTACCGCTTGCATGGCGCGAGGCGGCGCGTGGCCTCGGCATGACGTCGCTACAGTCGATGTTCAAAGTCGAACTTCCCAACGCGATGCCGATCATTGTCGGCGGGGTGGCGCTGCGCTCGCCATCAATGTCGGTACCGCGCCCTGGCCTTCCTGATTGGCGCCGACAGCCTCGGCACATTGATTTCCCGGGAATCTATCTGAATGATCCGGCCATGCTGCTATTAGGCGCCGCGTCGACTGCCGGGCTGGCGCTCGCGCTGGACGCACTCGTTGCCGGCATCGCTCGCGCCGTGTTGACGCGTCGCGGGCTGGCACTATAACGAAAGCACAGGAGAATTTATGACCCTTTGCTCAAATGCGTCATTGCTTGGCTGCTCGCCGGCACCGCGCTGGCGGGCGTGATACCGGCGCACGCCGCGACGCTGGTCGTCGGCGGCAAGAATTTTACCGAGCAATTGCTGCTCGCGGAAATCACGTCACAATACCTGCGCTCGCGCGGCTACACGGTCGAGAGCCGCAGCGGCCTAGGCAGCGTGCTGATGCGCAGCGCGCTCGAGAACCGGCAATTGGACATCGTATGGGACTACACCGGTACGGCGCTGATCGTCTACAACCGAATTCATGAGAAGCTCGATCCGCAGACCGCATACCGCCGCGTACGCGATCTAGACAAACCGCGTGGCCTGGTGTGGCTCAAGCCGTCGGCACTGAACAACACATACGCGCTGGCAATGCCTAGCGAGCGCGCCAAACGCGACGGCATCCATACGATCTCGCAACTGGCCGCGAAGATCCGGCAGGACGACTCGCACAAGCGGCACTGGTTTGCGATGGACGCGGAGTTTGCGAACCGCCCCGACGGGCTGCGGCCATTGCAGGCGCTGTACGACTTGCGACTGCGCCGTTCGGATATCAAACAGATGGACGCCGGGCTGGTCTACACGGCGTTGCACAACAATCAAGTCATGTTTGGGCTCGTCTACACGACCGACGGACGCATCAAAGGCTTTGGCATCACGGTGCTCGACGATGATCTCGGCTTTTTCCCAGCGTACAACGCAACGCCAGTGGTGCGCCGCGACGTGCTGGACCAGCACCCAGAACTCGCGAAGCAACTCAATGCACTGTCCGAGCAGATCAACAGCGAAGTGATGTCCGAGATGAACAAGCGCGTGGACATCGACGAGGAATCGATCAGCACGGTCGCTGCTGATTTCCTGCGCACGCACGCGTTGCCTTAAGCCAGGAGAACCGATGAACTTGATGACCTATTTCTCGAATAACTGGCAGGAATTGGCGTCGCTCACCCTGCAGCATCTCGCACTGGTGGGCACCGCCGTTGGCTGCGCAATCCTCGTCGGCGTGCCGCTCGGCATCCTGATCAACCGATGTACATGGCTGGCCGGTCCGCTGCTCGGCTGTGCGACGCTCGTGCTCACGCTACCGTCGATTGCGCTGTTCGGTCTGATGATTCCGCTGCTGTCGCGCTGGGGTCTCGGCATCGGCCCCGCTCCCGCAATCGTGGCGGTATTCTTGTACTCGTTACTGCCGATTATGCGCAACACCTACCTGGCGCTGCGCAATGTCGATCCAAGCATCCGCGAAGCGGGTACCGGCATCGGCATGACGCGGTGGCAACGACTCAGGCTCGTCGAGCTACCGCTCGCCGTGCCGGTGATCATCGGCGGCGTACGGACGGCCGTCGTCATGAACATCGGCGTAATGACCATTGCCGCAGTTATCGGCGCCGGAGGCCTCGGCGAGTTGGTACTGCGCGCGATCAGCCAAAGCAACATGACGCGGCTGGTGATCGGGGCGGTGCTCGTGAGCGTGCTGGCCATCGTCGCAGACCTGCTGCTGCACGCACTGCAGCGTGCATTGACACCGAAGGGAGTAGCGAAGACATGATCGAACTTGACCACTTGACGAAGACCTTCACGCGCAAGGACGGCAGTGCGGTACGGGCGGTCGACGCCGTCAGCCTGACCGTTGCCGAGGGCGAAATCTGCATTTTTCTCGGCCCTTCGGGATGCGGCAAGACCACGACGTTGAAAATGATCAATCGGCTAATCCAGCCGACCAGCGGCCGGGTGCTGCTCAACGGCGAGGACACCGCGAACGTCAACGAAGTGGAACTGCGTCGCCACATCGGCTACGTGATCCAGCAGGTCGGCTTGTTCCCGAACATGACGATCGAGGAGAACATCACGGTCGTGCCCCGGCTGCTGGGCTGGGACAAGTCGCGCTATCGTGAGCGCGCGACCGAACTGATGTCGATGGTTGCGCTGGACCCGAAGCTGTACTTGAAGCGCTATCCGCGCGAGCTGTCTGGCGGCCAGCAACAACGCATCGGCGTGATCCGCGCGCTCGCGGCTGATCCGCCTGTGATGTTGATGGACGAGCCGTTCGGCGCAGTCGACCCGATCAACCGGGAGTCGATCCAGAACGAGTTTTTCCAGATGCAACGTGCGCTGAAAAAAACGGTGATCATGGTCAGCCACGATATCGACGAGGCGATCAAGCTAGGCGACAAGGTCGCCGTGTTCCGGCGCGGTCAGTTGGTGCAGTTCGATCATCCCGACACGTTGCTTGCCCATCCCAAGGACGAATTCGTCAGCGCGTTCGTGGGCCACGACAGTACACTCAAGCGCTTGCTGCTGGTCAAGGCGAGCGACGCGGCGGCCCACACCCAAACCGTGCATGTCGATACCCCGCTTGCCCAAGCGCTCGGCGTCATGGATGACGCCGACAATCGCTACGTGACAGTCACCGATGACGCGCGGCGCGCGCTAGGCTATGTATCGCGTCGCGCTGCGCGCGAAGGCGCATCCACCCCGGCGCGCTGCGGCGACAAAATGCGTGAATTTGCAACCACCGTAAATGCGGAGGATAACCTGCGCGTGGTGTTGTCAAAAATGTTTGAGGTTAACTCGCCGTGGTTGCCAGTCGTCGATCCGGAAGGCGGCTATCTCGGCGAAATCACGCAAGACTCGATTGCCGAATACTTGAGTTCGGGCCGCTCACGCGGCGTGCCAACCGCTGCTAGCAGGTAAGTGCGATGCATCGAAGCGCCCATCGACGTCGATCGATGGGCGGGTGCCCGCAGGAGACTAGACATGCGTCTCACGTAACCTGCCTAAGAGAGCGAAACGTTGTTCAATTGGGCGGAAACGCTGTTCAGTTGGCCAATCTGCCGGCTGGTCGCTGCATCGGCCACGCATGATTGTTCTGCGGCACTTCACTAGCTTAACCTCGTCAACGTCGCGTATCATCAAGATCGAGGGCCCTTGCATAGGGTGCTCACGCACGGGTGTACACCACTCGTATCGGAGATCGAAAAGCCGGGCTACGCGCGCTCCGCAGGAAGCCGGAAATTCCATCCCGATCGGAAAGGCGCGCACGCGCACGACAGGCGGATCGAGCTTCAATTCGGGATCTTGAAGTCACGGCACGCCAACTCGCATTGCGCGTCTTATCGGGAATGGAAGGTGCTTACTCCTGGACATGCGGATTTAACGTAGTCGTGAGATGTGCTGAGATACAAGGTAACCTGTCCAACCACAAGGAGTGCGTTATGTCAGGAGCGAATCGGCCAGCAGGCCCTGCTACCCCAAAATCCCGACAATTGGCAGAACAGATTACCCGCGACGAGATGGAGCGTAATCTCCCGGATGCATTATGGGGTCAAGACCGCGACAGCGAAAGCGGCCACGGCGGGCCGGACGGCCCACTATCCCAGGCACGCCCCATCGGCAAGCCTCGCCATTCGGCGAAGACACCCGACGGCGGTTGAATGCAAGGCGGCGCAGGGGCCAACTGCCTGTGCGTCGCCCACCACACCCTTGCCGGCCACCGGAAAATGCGGCCCGACTCACGCGCGGTCAGTCCACGTTGAAGCGTGTAATGGCAGCGTAACCGGGACCAGCCTGTCTATGCTGCGTTCACGACACGCGCCGGCACGCTACCGTTTACCGTTACGCATTATTCCATGCGAGTTCGACTCAGCGATCGCGAACATCCGCGTGCAGGTCACCGAATACGGATTAACTTCCCAGGACATCTTTGGCCGACGGCATGCGGTGAGCATGCGTAACGGCAAAGCGTGCTCCCGTGCGGGCGAAGTACCAAGACCTAGCCAGCGGGGCCATGGGGTCCGGGTGAGGACGGACGCCGGCCGAGATCCACGGCAAGAAGCGCGAACGCAAAAAGCGCGAACGGTTCCTGATCAACGAATAATGCGAATCACGCTGCTGCACCGTTCAGTTGGCAGTGCAGCGCCGGCAGTGAAAGCTTGGTTTCGAACAGTCTCGTGAGGCTGGCGCTAGTGTAGCGGCTCACTTCAGTCGGCTGCACCCACCGGAACGCGTCCATTTCGGGCAACATTTTTCCGTTCCGGTGGCTCAGAAATAGGCACGTGCAGACGCATTTGCGGATATCGACGTCGCCCGTTGAGACGCTGGTCGCGAACAAGTGCAATGCCTTGTCCGGTCGATAAGGAAACGCCCCCAGCTCGACCAGCGCTGCTGCGTCGAGCGTCAAACCGGTCTCTTCGCGGGTCTCGCGCAGCGCTGCGTCGATCGGTGTCTCGCCCGGATTGGGCTGACCCTTCGGGATGTCCCAATGGCGCGTCCCGGTTGCGTGGCACAGCAACACGCTACCGAGTTCGTTGAGTATCACGATGCCGCACGAGGTCTGTTTTGGCATAACGACCCTGTTTCACGTTCTGGTACGGCTCGATGCATCGATCTGTACACGCGCTAAAGCAACGCGATCACGCGCGCGTCACCGCGGTCCACCGCCGGCACCACCTGTTCCCCCACGCGGCGGAACGTCAACGATACAGTCCGGCTGCCCACGCGTAGATCGCCGACTTCCAGCCAATCTATGCCTTCCGGCAACCGCGGGTGCTCGATGCGGACTTCCTCCCGCTGCGCGTCCACGGTCACGCCCAGGCAAGCCTCGAGCATCATGAACGGCGAACCTGCCGCCCAGGCCTGCGGCAAGCACGCGACCGGATAGGCAACCGGTGGTTCGCCGCGCCGCCGCGTGAAGCCACAGAACAGCTCAGGCAATCGCATGTCGAAGTGGACCGCTGCCTCGAACAATGCCTGCAGCAACCGCACCGCCGCGTCCTTTTCGCCGTAGCGCGCCATGCCGCGCACGCACAGCGCGGTATCATGCGGCCACACCGAACCGTTATGGTACGACATCGGATTGAATCGGGGCTGGCCGCCGGCCAGCGTGCGCAGGCCCCATCCGGTGTGGAACAACGCGGAGTCGAGAGTATGCGCGACCTGCTCGCCACGCGCCTTGTCCGGCAGCCCGAACGCCAACAGGTGCCCGGCGTTCGAGGCTAGCACGCGGCACAGCTGACCATGCCCGTCCAATGCCATCCCATAGAAACCTTCCTGGGGCATCCAAAACATCGCCTCGACCCGTTCGCGCAGCGCTTGGGCACGCGCCGTATAGTGGGCGGCGAGCGTGGCGCCGCCACGGTGCTGCGCCAGCCGTGCCATTGTCTCGAACGCCGCACACGCGTACGCCTGTACTTCGACCAGTGCGATCGGTCCGTCCGGCATGCGCCCATCCGAGTGGAACACCGAATCGTGGCTGTCCTTCCAGCCCTGGTTGGCCAGGCCGCTGTCCGCCGCGCGCTGATAGTCGAGCAATCCAAACGGGTTGCGATCGCATACCCGTGCCATCCATCGCGCGGCCAACTCCAGCGCCAGCCACAATTCGTCGATCAATGCCACATCGCCGGTCCTCTCGAGGTAGGCTCCGGCCAACACGATGAACAGCGGCGTCGTATCCACGCCGCCGTAGTACAGCGCAAACGGCACTTCCCCGGTTGCCGCCATCTCGCTCTTGCGCATCTCGTGCATGATTTTGCCCACCGCGGCATCGCGAAACGCCGAATCCTCGCGCGCCTGCTGGGCCGCGAGAAAGCGAAGCACGCCACGAGCCAGCGCCGGCTGCACCCACAGCGTCTGCAAGGACGTCATCACCGCGTCCCGCCCGAATGGCGTTGAGAACCACGGAATGCCCGCATACGGATAAGGTCCGGTGTCTCGATCCGTGGTCAACAATCCCAGATCGGCAAACGAACGTTCCATCCAAGCATTGAATAACGGATTGCTCGAGCGCAGCTTTGCACTGGCGCGACGCCTATTGCGCATCATCCGGTGCGACTCGGCCAGCGCGGCGCGTACCGCCGCCCGTCCCGCGCCGCTCAAGCCGGCTGGCGGCTTCGACACCGGACCGCTAGACACCGGCACGGCGGACTCGTTGATTGACCGGGTAACGACCGTGACCTGCAGGTAAACCGACAGGCACGCCTCGGCCGGCAGCGTCAACGTATAGTCGGCGCGCCCCGGCAGCAGCTTGTCCGGGGCGGGAGAAAACGCGATGCGCACAATCCGCTCGACATTGTCCAAACCCTGGTAGCACAACACGACCTCGCCATTGTCGACATAGGGCGTCACCAGCGTGCCGCGCCGGCCGCGCGGCGAGCCACGCACTTCGAACATGTCTAAAAAATCGCTGGCGAATGAAAGCGACAGCGGTACGACTGCCAGCTCGGTGCCGTAATCGGTCAGCGTGATCGCCTCGTTCAATACATTACCGCACAGCACCCGCAAACGCTCAACATGGATCACGCCCTGCGGCGTAGGCTCGCCACCCCATGGCGGCAACGGCCGGTTGGTCAAATGCGCGGTGAACGCCGTGTTGTCGCTGCTCACGCTGCTCGACAGCAGCGATGGCGCCCGGCCGCCAAACGTGAGTTGCAGTTGCGACAGTACCCGCGTGTCGTTGACGAACAGGCCGTCGTCATGGCCTAGGATATCGCCATTTGGATCGTTGACGACGAACGTGTCGCCCGACTTCAGCACGTACTGCCGGCCGGAGGTGACATTCGCGTGCTCCAGCGCAATGAACACGCCGCCGTCGTCGCCGCTCTCGGCGCCCTGCTCCGACAGCTTCGCGAGCCCGCTGGCGATCGGTTCTGGCTCCTGCATGAGTTGGCTCCCTTTCAAACACCTGCGTTGTCACAGCACCGCTCGCATGCTGCCGATTGTATGACCATGGCACAATGCGATCGTGCATTCGCACAAGGATGTTCGTCCAATCACCCAGTGCTCCTCCCAGAGCTCCTATAACATGCAAATCTGATACGTTGCATACTCGGCGTTTCCGATGTCGGCCAGACCTTGCACATTGACCGAACATGATATCGAGCAATGGATCGCAGCCATTTCATCCGGCCAATATCTAGTGGGCACAACGCTGCCCGCCGGCAGGGTGCTCGCGCCAATCCACGGCATCAGCCAGGCGGTGATCCGCGATGTTGCAGGAGGACGGCGGGCACAAGGACTTGTCGATAGGCGCCAGGGCGCCGGCGGCACAGGGCGCTCGCGCACCTGCGCCCGCGGCTATCGCTCTAATTGCACGGACATCGCCATGCCAGGACGCACAGGCTTCGCAACGTGGCCGAGCAGTGCCCTGCTTGGCCAGATTCATACTCCTTGATGATCGATAACTTGAATTGCTCCGTGTACTTCGCCATGGAAAACACCCCAAAGATTGGATCGGCGTCCAACTTTTGGGGTGCAGTTCAGGAAAACGTGGGGTTTCGTCAGCAGCCCGAGCGCAGGTCAGGCCTGCGCTTTTGTTGCCCCCTGCGTCGAACCGGCCACCCCGGTCCTCCCGCAGGAGCAGATTGCGTGCCGCTTAGAACCTGTGGCGCAGGCCCAGCGCAACGTACTCTTGTGCACCGCCGTTCGCACCGACAAAGCCGTACGAGCCGATCGAAGCCTGAGCTTGCGAGCCCGCGCCGTCCTGCTGGCCGGTGGCCTTTTGCCATGCGCCCACCAGATACACGTCGGTGCGCTTGGACAAGCTATAGTCGGCGCCCAGGCTGACCTGGTTGTACTTGGCCGATGCGTTGCCCGAACCCTTCGTGTAGCTATAGCCAATGCCCGTGAGCAGCGCTGGCGTGGCCCGGTAGGTCGCGAACACGTTGCCGGTGTTGTACTTCTGCGTCTGGCCGAACGACGAAGCGGAGTCCGCCGTGTACTGCGCGTTGCTGTACGACGCACCGACGTTGACCGGGCCGATTGTGTACTGGCCGGCAACACGGGCGATCTTGAGCGACGCAGCCGACGTGTAGGCACCATTGACCGGACCGTTAAAGACCGAGTCGGTCGTCGTATTGGTCGCCGTCGTGGTGGAACCTGAGAAGTCCCGCACGCCGTCGGTGACCTTGCCGCCGTTGTAGTATTGGTAGCTCGCCGCCACGGCGATCGGGCCGTTCGTGTACGCCAGCGCGGCGCCCCACGCACGGCGGTCGCCGAACGAGCCGGCCTGGTTACCAAACGCGTACAAGCCCTCAAATTGGAAGCCGGCCCAGATCGGGCTCGTGTACTTGACCGAGTTATTGACGCGGATGCTGTTGTCGTAGTTGTCGACGTCACCCGGGGTGGCGAATACGGAGCCGAAGTAGTTGTCGCCCGTGATGCCTTGTACCAGATCCGTATCCGGCACATATTGGCGACCCAGCGTCACCGTGCCGTATGCATCGTTCTGCAACCCTAGATAAGCCTGACGGCTGAATTCGCGGCCGCTTTGACCGAGACGGCCATTGTTTGGGTTAAAGCCGTTTTCCAACTGGAAGATCGCCTTCAGGCCACCGCCCAAATCTTCCGCACCCTTCAAGCCCCAGCGCGACCCTTGCAGGTTGCCAGAAACCGTGGACCATTGGTTCTTGCCGCCTTGGTTATGCAAGAAGGTCATGCTTTCATCGATAACGCCATACAACGTCACCGCGCTTTGGGCGTGGGCTGCCGAGGTAGCGGCGAGCACACCGAGCGAGATGGCTGAGAGTACCAATCGTTTCATCTAATCTTCTCCGAACGGTCGTTCATTTGGTTTTCCGTGCGGCCGAAGCATACCTCGACACCCGTAGAAGAAAGAAATAAAAGCCCGGCCAACGTTGTTAAATTTAGACGGCATGGATTCTTAACCCCTGTTCTCGGCAGACGGCGTGGTAGCCCGGGCCAGCGGCGCCACGCACCTATTCTGTATAAGGCGGGATCGTTATCATCGAGCCGTTTCCTCAGTGCACCGGCTTGATCTGATCCAGCGCCAGGTTCAGCTTGAGCACGTTCACTCGCGGCTCGCCCAGCAGGCCAAACTGCCGACCAGTCGTATGGCGGGCAATCAACTCGTCGACCTGCGCGGGTGAAAGGCCTCGTGCTCGCGCCACGCGGGGGGCCTGGTAAGCTGCCGCCGCGGGGCTGATGTCCGGATCCAAGCCACTGCCTGACGAGGTTACCAAGTCCACCGGCACCGGCGCCGTGTTAGTCGGATCGGCTTCATGTAAGGCGGCAAGCCGTGCCTTCACCTCGTCCGCCAGCGCCGGATGGGTCGGGCCTAGGTTCGACCCGCTCGAGCTTTGCGCGTTATACGGATTGGGCGTCGTCGCCGACAGCCGGCCCCAGAAGTAGTCGTTTCTATCGAACTGCTGCCCGATCAGCGCCGAGCCGATCAGCTTGCCGTCCTTTTCGATCAGGCTACCGTTGGCCTGAGTCGGGAAAACAGCCTGCGCGATCGCCGTGACCGCGGCGGGATAGACGATGCCCGTGATCACCGTCAGCGCGACGAACAGCACCAGCACGGGACGCAGTAAAGTGTTCATGATCCTGGTTCACAATGGAGCAGCACGCCGCCCCGAAAAAGGCCGGACGGGGGCAAACGAAGCGACGCCGACCCGCCCGGCAAGGGTTGCACGAAACAAATCAGGCCCAGCCCAGGGCCGTGATCGCCATATCGATCAACTTGATGAATGGGAACGGCAGCACAATGCCACCCAGCCCATAGATCAACAGATTGCGCCGCAGCAGCGAAGCGGCACCCAGCGGCCGGTACTTAACCCCCTTTAGCGCGAGCGGGATCAGAAACACGATGATCAGCGCGTTGAACACCACCGCCGACAAAATGGCGGAGGAAGGCGAAGTGAGCCGCATCACGTCGAGCACATGCAACTGCGGATAGGTGGTCGCGAAGGCCGCCGGAATGATTGCGAAGTACTTCGCCACATCGTTAGCGATCGAGAACGTGGTTAGCGAGCCGCGCGTCATCAACATTTGCTTGCCGATCTCCACGATCTCAATCAGCTTGGTCGGATTCGAATCGAGATCGACCATGTTGCCCGCTTCCTTTGCCGCTTGCGTGCCGGTGTTCATCGCGACCGCGACGTCGGCCTGCGCCAGCGCCGGGGCGTCGTTCGTGCCATCGCCGGTCATCGCCACCAGTCGCCCTTCGGCTTGGTACGCGCGGATCGTCGCAAGCTTGGTTTCTGGCGTGGCCTCGGCCAAAAAATCATCGACGCCAGCCTCGGCGGCAATCGCTGCCGCGGTGAGGCGGTTATCGCCGGTCACCATCACCGTCTTGATCCCCATCTTGCGCAACTCGGCAAAGCGCTCCTTGATCCCACCTTTGACGATGTCCTTTAGCTCGATCACGCCGAGCACGCGGGCTTGGCCAGCAGCGCCTAGCTGCCGCTGTGCGACGACCAGCGGCGTACTGCCGCGGCGCGCCACGTCATCGACCGCCGCGCGCACTTCCTGAGGGAAGCGGTCTGCATGTGCCTGGACATACTGCTGGATCGCGTCAGCCGCGCCCTTACGGATCTCGCGCTGCGGCAGATCAACGCCGCTCATCCTCGTCTGAGCGGTGAAGCCGAGGAACTGCGCATGCAGGCTAGCCATGTCCCGCTCGCGAATGTTGAAACGCTGTTTAGCAAGGACCACGATGCTGCGGCCTTCCGGCGTCTCGTCGGCCAGCGACGCCAGCTGTGCAGCATCGGCCAGCTCCTGCTCGGACACGCCCGGTGCCGGCACGAACGCCGACGCCTGCCGGTTGCCAAGCGTAATCGTGCCGGTCTTGTCCAGCAACAGCACGTCTACGTCGCCAGCAGCCTCAACAGCGCGGCCGGACGTGGCGATCACGTTCGCCTGCATCATCCGGCTCATGCCGGCCACCCCGATCGCCGACAGCAATCCACCGATCGTGGTCGGTATCAGGCACACCAGCAACGCGACCAGGACCGTGATCGTCACGACATGACCGGATTTCATCGCGGAGATCGAGAACATCGAGAACGGCAACAGCGTCGCGGTCGCGAACAGCAGCACGAGCGTCAATGCCACCAGCAGGATGGTCAACGCGATCTCATTGGGCGTCTTGTGCCGCTTCGCGCCCTCGACCATCGCAATCATCCGGTCCAGGAAGGCTTCGCCGGGGTTCACGCTGACTCGCACCACGATCCAGTCCGACAACACCCGGGTGCCGCCGGTGACGGACGAGAAGTCTCCGCCAGACTCGCGGATCACGGGCGCCGATTCACCGGTAATCGCCGACTCGTCAACCGACGCGACGCCTTCGATGACCTCGCCGTCCGCCGGAATCGTGTCGCCCGCCTCGACCAGCACCACGTCGCCGCGGCGCAACTCCGTGGACGTTATGATACGGATCGGCGCTTTCGGATGAGGCTCATTGAGCTTCTTGGCCATCACATTGTGCTTGGCACTGCGCAGCGACGCGGCCTGGGCCTTCGAGCGGCCCTCGGCCAGCGCCTCGGCGAAGTTGGCGAACAGCACCGTGAACCACAACCACAACGCAATGGCCAAGATGAAGCCTGCCGACGCTTCGGCCTGCCCGGCAAGCGCCGCGATCCACAGCACCGTCGTCAGGATGCTGCCCACGTACACACAGAACATCACCGGATTGCGCAGTTGGGTCCGCGGCGCGAGCTTCTTAAACGCATCGATGATGGCCGGCTTGAGTAGCACCGGATCGAACATCGAATGGACCGCGGTACGGGCCTGCCCAAGGTTGTCCGCGCGATGGGCAGGCGATGGATTGACGTTAGTCATGCTTTCCTCGAAATCAATGGCCGGCGATCATCATCAACTGCTCGACGATCGGCCCCAGCGCCAACGAAGGCACATAGGTCAGCGCGCCGACCAGCACGAGCGTGCCGAGCAGCAACACGACGAACAACGGACCGTGCGTGGGCAGCGTGCCCGGCGTCGCGGCAATGCGCTTCTTGCTTGCCAGCGAGCCCGCGACCGCAAGCACCGGCACGATCGTGCCAAAACGGCCAAACCACATCGCGATCGCCAACAACACGTTGTAGAACGGCGTACTGACCGATAGCCCGCCGAACGCACTGCCGTTGTTGTTGGCTGCCGAGCTGAACGCATACAGCACTTCGGAGAAGCCGTGCGGCCCGGGATTGGCGATACCGGCCACACCCAACGGCGAGAGCACCCCGATCGACGTGCCCACCAGCACCAGGAATGGCGTGAGCAGCACCACAAGCGCGACCATCTTGATTTCGAACGACTCAATTTTCTTGCCGACGTACTCCGGCGTGCGCCCGATCATCAATCCCGCGACGAACACGGCGAGCAACGCGAACACGAGCATGCCGTAGAGCCCAGAGCCGACGCCGCCGAAGATCACTTCGCCCAGTTGCATCAGCAGCAGCGGCACCAAGCCACCCAGCGGCGTGAGCGAGTCGTGCGTGTTATCCACCGCGCCGCACGATGCTGCCGTGGTCGCCACCGTGAAGATGCCGGACTGCGCGATGCCCAAGCGCACTTCCTTACCTTCGGCGTTGCCGCCCGCTTGGCGCGCCGACGCCTGTTGGTCCACGTGCAGCGACGCAAACAGCGGATTGCCGGATTGTTCTGCAAAAATTTCCACAAAGCATGCCACCGTGAATGCAATCGTCATCGCCGTGAGCACCGCATAGCCCTGCCGGCGGTCGCCCACCATGCGCCCGAAGACGACGCACAGTCCGGCCGGAATAATCAGGATCGACAGGATCTGCACGAAGTTGGACAGCGGCGTTGGATTCTCGAACGGGTGAGCTGAATTCGCGTTGAAGAAGCCACCACCATTGGTGCCCAGCATCTTGATCGCTTCCTGCGATGCGACCGGCCCCATGGCCAGGGTCTGCTTGTCCACCTTCACATCCTGCATCATCACCTTGCCGTGCGCGTCCTTGACCGGATTGCCCTGCGCGTCCGTCTTGGGCACCGAATCAGTCGTCACCTGCAGCGTCGATACCTGCTGATACGGCTTCAGGTTTTGCAGCACGCCTTGGCTCACCAACACCAGCGACACGACAATCGCCAGTGGCACGAGAATGTAAAGCGTAACGCGCGTCAAATCGACCCAGAAATTGCCGATGGTTTGCGCGGTATGGCGAGCAAACCCACGGATCAGCGCGACCACCACCGCAATGCCGGTGGCCGCGGACAAGAAGTTCTGCACGGCTAGGCCCGCCAACTGGGTCAGGTAGCTGACCGACGACTCCGGTGAGTAGTTTTGCCAATTGGTATTGGTCACGAAACTGACCGCCGTGTTGAACGCGGCATCAGGCGTCATCGCGCCGAGCCCCTGCGGATTGGCCGGCAACCATTGCTGCAGCCGCAGCAGGCCATACACCACGACAGCCCCCAGCGCGTTGAACAGCAGCAGCGCGAGCGCATAGTGCTTCCACGACATCTCGGCCTGCGGATCGATGCCTGCGACGCGATACAGCCCGTGCTCCAGCGGGCGGCCCAACTTGCGCACGAGCACCGACGAGCCATCCAGCACCCCGCACATATAGCGGCCAAGCGGCAGCGCCAGCGCGATCAGCACGATGATGAGCAGCGCCGCCTGCCACAACGAATTGGCGTTCATTCCAGATCCTCCGCGCGCAGCAGCGCATACACGAGGTACACCAGCACCAGCAGCGTCGCGATGCCGGCCAGCCATGTCATCCACGCCATCATGAGCGGCCTCCAGGTGTGCGGCGCAGCTTGTCGCAGCCGGTCGTCAGCGCCATGCACAGTCCCAGGAACAGGACGATGCCAGCGAGGTAGATGAGGTCCATTGTTATGTTCTCCGTTAATGCGCCAAGGCATCGAGTAGGCTATCCGCAGGGCCATAAATCGCGCAACAAGAGTGACCTGCACGGCGTAAAAAGCGCGTAAACGCCGCCCTTGCTCATCATCCCGGGCGACGGCGCGCAGGATCCTATTGGCCGCTGCGCGCGTGAATGTCGGCGAATCCGTCAACGCGCCGTTGTGCACGGCCATCGCATCGATCCTCGCCGGCCTTACCGCGGATAGCGTTGCGCTGCATCGCATGAGATCAAACGCCCACACACGTCGAGACAAGGCGGCGGTGGCACTACTGTTCCAGGCGGGCGCGGCCCGCCTGCTGTAAGCCGCGTCGGCGATAAGCTAAACCGCGTCGCTTGCCAGTATGCGCATGCAGCAGAAAGTGCGACGGCCCGTCAGTGAGCCCGCGATACCGGCCGAATAGCTGACGTAGTGCATGCCGAGTTCGAACTTCTTCTTACAGTGCATTGCAATCACAACGCCAATATCATCATGTAATCAATATATTAAACATATGATAGGGATAGGCGTGAATGCGGTACCCTCACCCTTCCGCCGTTAACTGACCGGGGCCTAACTGTTCTAAGCCCGTTTTATAGCTGCCATGCCATTGCGTCGTTTCGTCCCGATCCTGATGAGCAGTTTGTTATTGTGCGGCTGTATTACGCAGACGCCGCCGCCCCCCTCCGTCCATCCGGACTCAGTCGTGGAAGGTACTCAGCGGTATGAGCAAGTCAATGCTCGGATCGCCAACGAGCGTCGGCTGATCGATGTACGCGTCACACGCGACGACTACCCGGCTGCGGTGGGCGCCGACCTGAAGCACCGGCTCGACTATGTGCAACGGGACGCTGCCCGCACCGCCGGCCAGCACAATGGCGGCCTGGACGCCGACGCGCAGCGTGCACTGAATGAGCGGCTCACTGCGATTTCCGAGACGATAGCGCACTGAGCCGCCACGGCGCGGCAGCTGACCCTAGGACGGCCCGCTCACCCTAGCAAGGCGGGGCGATGACAGCAGCCGCTCAGATGGCACCTGCCGAGCCAGCGCCAGGGACGTCTGCCGCTGGGTCGATCACGCCGGGCACGTGGTTTGCGACAACATTCGACGTCTGTCTTATGGAGCCACGACCAATATGTCAAACAAGGAACACATTTCGCGCGACAAGAAAGAGGAAGCCATCGATAAGTCGGTCGAGGACACCTTTCCTGCCAGCGATCCTCCCGCGACAGGCGGTGTGACAAAAATCGTACCGGATGAGGATAAATCGCACGGCAGCCACGACGAGAACACGGATCCATCGTCGCAGCCTTCGGACAAAAGCTGACCATTCTTCTGGACCACTACGCCGCAACGTCGGCGCGGTGGCCGCCCCGGCCGCCACGCCGATGTTGAACGCTTAAGACGCCAGTGACGCTGAGCGAGCGGCAGCACATCCACCCATTTCTTTGACGGTTCATTACCTACATGCGACGCAGTTATGTGTCGGCTATGCGTTTTTGCACGGTGTCCAAATCGTCGTCTTCCCTACGCCATTCGACCTGCAGGGTACAGACTCACTAACCAGGCGGTACATGGTCTATACGGCCGTGAAGGATACCGTCGATTCAGCACACGACGGCGAATGCCTCGGTACCCGCATGTCGTCATGTCTAACTGCCGGTGCAGCCGGGGCGGCCTGTGGACCGCGCTAGGCATCTTAAGCGCGGTCGCAACTGCGCTGGCGAGCGACCTACACGATCAATTCCTCGACAGCGCGCTCTACCGAAAAGGCGAAGTGTCGTCACGAGGTGTGGGCTCATTGCCTACATTGTCTATTTCTGGCGCGGCATCGATTCTTGCTCGATCGCCGGAAAGTAAGCATGATCCAGCACCTCATCAGTCGTCCAAGGGCACACGTCAGGAAAAGTTGTGTACGATAAACCGGTTTCCTTCGACGCCGCTTCAATCGCATCGTCCCAGGCGTCTGCCCACCAATCGGGATCGGCGAGCGACGCCTTCAGACTGGGCGTCTTCCGAATACGACGAGCAATGCTGTTGCGCTGCGTGTGAATGGTGGTTTCCCCACTCGCGCCTCGGCGCTCGGGTTGATATTTCCACTTCAGCAAATGGCACAACAGCACGGCCATCCGATTCGACAGTTCGCGCTGCTCGCTTTTGCCCACGTCTTCAATCTCCTCAGCGATATGCTGGACGTCAATCACAGACAGTTTGCCCGCGCGCAACAGCGCTGCTTGCTCGAGCGACCATGCGATCACATCCTCTTCGTATCTAGTTCCCATTACGCGCTCCGTTTGTTACTGGGTAACGGATGAAGTAGAGTGATATTGAATATCCCTATTGGAAGTATGACCGGACCGGATCAAAACCGCAATTTGCAGCCGCGTCATGCTTCACCTCCTCGGAAAATTGCCTGCGCCAGATGCTTTTCGCAAATTTTCTCGCGCATGCAGCCCCACCACCGCGTCGCCATTACACGAGCCCTTTTTACAAACCCAACGGAAAAATGCGCGGCGTATCCGCGGCGCCTGAAGGACGGCAGCCGGGGACCTCGGGCACGCGTCGTGCAATGACGTTTGCCAGGAGCCTGTTATGACCACGCGCAAACCGATGACGCAGGAACACGAAAAGATCGACATCCAACCGCAACAGCAGCCGCAAGGCCTAGACGATTGCCGGCGCTGTGCACTGTGGCACGACGCGTCGCAGCCGGTGCCGGGCGAGGGACCCGCTCATGCGCCCATCATGATGGTCGGCGAACAGCCCGGCGACCAGGAAGATCGACAAGGCAGGCCATTTGTCGGCCCGGCTGGCGTACTACTGAACGACGCGTTGCGCGAGGCCGGTGTTGCCCGCGACGATGTCTATGTGACGAATGCCGTCAAGCACTTCAAATGGGAACCGCGCGGTAAGCGGCGCATGCATAAAACGCCCGCACAGCGCGAAATCGAAGCGTGCCACTACTGGCTCGATCGTGAGTTCGATACGGTCGCGCCCGCGGTGGTCGTCGCCCTTGGTGCGACAGCGCTCAAAGCCGTGCTGCAAGATCGGAACATGACACTGCAGCGTTCGTTGGGCCAAACGATCGAGTACGGCGGGCACTTTGTCATCCCAACCTATCACCCGTCGTTCGCCCTACGGGCACCCGATGAGCCGACGCGGCAGCACGCCTATGCGCAAATCGTCGACGCGCTGCGGCGGGCGGGGAAGCTGGCGCAGCAGCTCGAGCAGCAGGGCCGGCCGCCACGCCGCTGAACCCGGGATGAACCCGTATCACCGCCGGAGAATCAGCGGTCGGCTTTTTAACCTTTAGCTGGATTTGCCCGTCCTACTTCTGGACACGGCTTCACACTAAAATGGACAAATCGGTCCTGCGTCGGAACTCGCGTGGCGAGCGATATTTCAACGCGTTATGCGATGCTTTCCGCTGTAGTACTCGAAAGCAATGGCGAGAGGGCGCGCAGCCTAGCAATGTCTTGCCCGCCGTGTCGCCCGAGTCTTTATCCGTCAACCGCTCGATTTCTGCCGCTGCCTTAGAAACGTTGCTAAAGCGATTCTCTACAGTCCCAGCATGACAGCACGCGCCACGTCGCCGCTATGCCCACCGGTTGTTGCCGCCCAACCAACTCATCGCTTCGCGATCGCAGCAATCCAACGCGAATATAACACGCAGCGGCTCGCCATTGCTGCAATGAAACCCAGCTCCATCCGAACACCCGTGCTGGCTGCGCTTCGCCACGGCAACCTACCGTCATGTCGTCGCGCAGGACGTAGCAAGGGCCCTCTACGCTACAGCCACCATTGAAGCCGTCTTCCGCCTCCACACTCTCCCGCACCACTGTGCCAAAATTCAAATCTCGAATCACCAGGACGGCGTCATGCGTTGAACTCAATTATCTACAATGCCGCACCTTGGCGAAAATTTCACCCATTTTTCAAGACACCAATCAGCATTGTCTCTATCACATAATTGATGTGCCGACATGCTTGCCCCCATTTTTTGCGCGCAAATTTTACATAACAAGTTTGTCAGTTCCTTCCGAAGAATGAACCATTCCATTTCGAATAAAAATAGCAATATCTTCTAGATACGGGGTGAGCGACTCATCTTTATCAAAAAACGGCAAAAAAGACCGCACTGAATTATAAAGCATAGCAGTATGAGTTCCCAATTTGTCAGCACCACGAATATCAGCCGCTTGACACGCACACAAAAGTTCGAAACTTATAACATAAACAGTATTATTAAATATTTCCTGTGCACGCCGAGCGGCCACAAGACCAAGTGACACGATATCTTGGAAGTCAGCCGTTGAGGGCAATGATTGAATAGAAACTGGCATACATAAAGACCGGTTTTCTGAGGCAAGGGAAGCACTCATGAACTGGCCTCCCATCAATCCAAGCCGGATTCCTTGATCACTTACACAAAGAAATGGCGGCAATCCATTGCTATTATTTTTATCCATAAATCGATCGATACGCCGATCTGACAAGTTACTTAACGTAACCAACGCGATAGATAAATGATCCATCGCCATGGATATATACTGGCCATGAAAATGGCCATTATGATATACATCACCATGCCGCGGAATAACCAAAGGATTGTCACTACTAGAATTTAACTCATTTTCCACTACAAGCTTAACATAATCAACAGCATCCCTGATCGGCCCAATTATTTGCGGAGTACAACGCAAAGAATATGCATCTTCGATTTGATCAGCAACACCATCTACCACATTATCGTAAAGTTGCGACCGAAGGTTTTTTGACACATCATCTTCACTACTTATCATATTACTGTCGGCAAGCGCATTGTAGATATTTTCTGCAGACGTTTGCTGGCCTCGATGTGGCTTCTCTTCGTGCACCAACGGTGAAAATACTTTACGCTTTCCTTTCAACGTCTCCAAAGTTAAAGACGTTATTAATTCGTATGATTTAATTAACTTCTCTACATCACTTACTATCAGGCATGCCAACCCAGTCATGGCTGAAGTCCCATTTATTAATGCCAAGCCTTCTTTATAACTAAGTTTGAGCGGTTCAATATTAGTCTTGCGCAGTGCCTCTGATGCGCTCATGATTTCCCCCTGATACCTAACCTTCCATTTTCCAGTTAGTGCTAAAGCAATGGCAGCAAGTGGACCCAAATCTCCACTGGTACCAAGGGAACCTTTCTGAGGTACGCAAGGACATATCCCTTCATTAAAAATATCTACAAATTTTTGAATATTCTCTAGTGAAATTGCAGATACCCCTCGAGCAAGCGAGTTGATACGTGTTAACATCGTCGCTCGAACCACAGAATCGTCAAAGTATGAACCAACATTTGTTGCGACTGCTGCAATGAGATTTTCTTGCGTTTGCGTGGCATACTTTTCTGGGATAAGATATTTAACAAATCCGCCCATACTTGTATTTACACCATAAATCACCTTCCCCTGCAAAAGAAGATCGTCAAGCAATTTACGGGATTCAACAATAGACTTGCACGCCTTTTGTCCAAGACGAACATTGATATTAAAATCATATGCTGCCCTGGCAATGTCATTTGCCCTTATGGGTTCACCTGTAATTTCCAGCATGTTTTCCATAACTGACCTCTTTTCAAAAAATTATTAGGCACTCTCAATCCACCAAGCACTTACATCCGGATTCAGACTAGTCGTAGATAGCATTCAATTAACCAAAACATCTAAAATAATTAAAAATTATGCGCCATGCTTCTTTCATGTTAGCATCATCACCTGGTCTAGTTAGGCAAACCAACACTATTTACGAATAGCCTTTAAACGACTTAAATTTGTCAGCTATCTGCCACCTCGCCTGCACAGCGCCCTCATGATTAATGTACTTCTTAAAACAATACCGAGAAAGCTATTACCTTTTTGGCATAATTGGCAAATATATGCGCAATAAAATCGACACAAGCAGCGAACCTCTCGCCCTTTATCATATAAGCCAACCTGGCGAGTGCAAGTCATATACGAGCAAGGAATGCCATAATTAACGGCAGGCCTGGCAGTATCATTTTTCAAAATCCTACCGTACTGCATCAGTCTCTCCTTGGATTTTTTTATCTGCCAGTTCATCCAGTTTACGAGCTAAAATTTCGCCAATTACCGTCGCTGGCTCCTGCCTAAGCATTTCTCCGTGACTACAGTGCACCTCATAAACTTCTATATTTCCAAGCACATAAGGCTTCCACACGTCAGGGGAAATTAGCACATCATCTTCAACTTCTGTCCGAGTGGCTCGGAAAAATATCGCATTACCAGCATACACTGCCGGACAAAAACCTTTTAAAAGTCTCGGATTATTTTTTGCAATTTCATAAGCGTTTTCCAAGAATTCTTCACTCATAGTTTGAATAAACTCATCACCGTAATGATCGGCAAGGGCAGTATTAACCATCTCTTGGTCAATTTCGCCTTCGCTGTTTATAAAGTAAGATCCTGGACGACTATCTAGTAAAGCCAACAACGCCACCTTTTCACCTTGCTGCTCAAGTTGGATGGCCATACTATGCGCGACTATGCCTCCCAGACTCCACCCTAACAGGTAGTAAGGTCCTTCCGGTTGAATTTGGCGAATTTGCTCTAGGTAGTCTGACACCATGTCATCAATGGTAGACGGAAGTGGCCTTGCTCCGTCAAACCCGCGGGCTTGCACTCCATAGAGGGGTTGATCGCTGTCTAAAAAACTTGACAGGCTAATGTAACTCCAACTCAAGCCGAATCCGGGATGCATGCAAAAAAGAGGAGGACGGCTGCCTTTAGGTTTGAGAGGAAGCAAAACAGAAAACGAACTTTCTTGAACACCATTGAGTTGGGCCAAGCGTTGTGCCAAACCGGCGACAGTGGGTGCTTCAAATACCGTGCGAATGGTAACGTCAACCTTTAACACCTTTCGAATACGATCGATCAAACGCATGGCCAACAAAGAATGGCCGCCCAGGTCAAAAAAACTGTCGTCAATGCCTACGCGCGGCAAGTTCAGCACTTCTGTGAAAAGTTCCGCTAATGTCTGTTCATGCGGCGTACGAGGAATGCGATATTGAGCTGGTGTCAAGTCCGGTTCAGGCAGCGCACGCCGATCAAGCTTGCCATTCGGCGTGAGTGGCAAAGCATCCAAGCGCACGAACGCAGCCGGCACCATATAGTCGGGCAAGCCAGCGGCCACATGCGCACGCAACGTACTAGCCAACTTTTCGCTGGCCTCGGCTACCACATATGCGACAAGCCGCTTATCAATACCCTCACCTCGCACGAGCACGACCGCATCACGCACCTGTGCGTGTTGCACCAGGCACGCTTTGATCTCACCAAGCTCAATGCGAAAACCACGAATCTTGACCTGCTCATCATTGCGGCCTATGTACTCCAGATTGCCATCGGGTCGGTAACGAGCCAAATCGCCCGTTTTGTACATGCGTGCATCGGGCACCTCCGAGAACGGGTTAGGTACGAAGCGCTCAGCCGTCAACTCAGGACGGTTCAGATAACCACGGGCGACACCGACTCCGCCGATATACAGCTCCCCAACCGCACCCAGTGGCACCGGCTGACCATGCGCATCCAGCAAGTAGACCTGCGTGTTCTCGATTGGCCGCCCAATTGGGATAGTGTCTTCTGCGCATGCTGCTGGACACGTCCAAAACGTTGTACCAATGGGATTTTCAGCGGGACCATACAGGTTGTGAACTTGCACATCGGGCAGCAGCGTTTGACACAACCGGGTGGTTACGCCGGGCAGCGCCTCACCACCGCAAATTAGATGTTTTATGGACGTGCAGCGCTGAACGCCTTCCGTATCCAAGAAAATGCTAAGCATGGAAGGCACAAAATGCACAGTCGTGATGCGCTGCCGGGCGATGAGATCGATCAAGGCGACAGGCTCTTTATGAGCGTCGGGGGCAGCTACCACAAGGGTCGCGCCATTAAGCAACGTCCAAAAAAGCTCCCAGATTGATACATCGAAATTAAAAGGTGCTTTTTGGAGAACGCGATCGGCAGGCGTCAGACTATAACCTCGTTGCCGGTTGGCCAGCTGCTGGTCCCCAGTTAGGGTGCCCTTGGACGTTGTCACCTCGAACAAGCGCGTAATTTGAACGTGTTCAATCATCACACCCTTCGGTGTGCCAGTGGAGCCAGATGTGTAAATGACATACGCGAGATGGCAAGCGGTGAGTTCGGCTACCCGTGGGTTGGGTGCTGCTTGATCGGGCAGTCCATCCAACTCAAGTACGGTTCGACACGCAAGCGCCGCTTCCCCCAACGTGGCTCGGCCAGTTTCATCAGCCAGCACGATCGTTGGCGCCGCATCATTAAGAATATGCGTGAGGCGCTCGGACGGATACGCGGGATCAAGCGGCACACAGGCACCACCCGCTTTCATGATAGCCAATAGCCCCACCACCATCGCCGACGAACGTTCGACACAAATCGCCACCCGCGCATCCGGCTTGACGCCCAATTTAATGAGACGATGCGCAAGGTGGTTGGCCCGTGCATTAAGCTGCGCATAGCTCAATGCCTGCTCTTCATATACCAGCGCAATGGCATCCGGGCTGCGCTCCACCTGCGCCTCAAACAACTGATGCATGCACTCGTGCGCCGGATAGGGAGTCGTCGTCGCGTTCCATGTCTGAAGCAGCAACTGACGCTCATCCGCCCCCAGCATCTGAAGCGTCGCCACCGGCTGCTGTGGGCAAGCCACCATCGCCTGCAACATCGTCGTCAGATACCCAACGTGCCGCTCAATCGTCGATGGGTCAAACAACGCGCTCGCATAGCACAATGCCCCGATAATTTCGTCGCCTGCTTCAAACAGGTGCATTTCCAGGTCAAACCGAACCATGTCGTAATCAAGCTCGGCAGGTGTGACGTCCAGCTCGGGTAAGCACCACTGCCCTGTCTCGTTGCTCTGCCACGCGAACAACACTTGAAACAGTGGCGTGTGATTGAGCCGGCGCGGCGGCTGCACAATCTCGACCACTTGCTCAAACGGTAGATCTTGGTGTGCCTGCGCATCCAACGTCGTGCGCCGCACACGCTTAAGCAACTCGCTCGTATTGGGCTCGCCGGACAAATCCACACGCAACGCCAGCGTATTGACAAAAAAGCCAATTAACGGCTCGATTGCGGCATGCCCTCGGTTTGCACTGGGCGTGCCAATGACCAGATCATTCTGGCCCGACAGGCGCGCAAGCACCGCACTCCACGCCGCGAGCACCGTCATAAATAGCGTGGTGCCATGCTCAGTGCTCAAGCGCTTCAGTGCACGCGTAGTCTGCGCATCGATCTGCACCGGCACGTGGGCGCCGGCAAACGACTGCTGTGGCGGGCGCGGCCGATCGGTCGGCAGCTCCAGCAGCACGGGGGCGTCGGCCAGTGTCGCGCGCCAATAGTCGCTCTGGTCTTCCAGCCGCTCGCCCGACAGCCACTGGCGTTGCCAGGCCGCGTAATCCGGATACTGGATCGACAACGCGGATAGGGGCTCGGCTTGCGCCCCGACGCGCGCTGCATACAGCGCGCTTAGCTCGCGCACCAGCACACCAATCGACCAGCCGTCCGACACGATATGGTGTTTTGTGAGCAGCAGTACATGTTCGTCGTCGGCCAATTGGATCACGCATGCGCGCATCAGCGGGCCGTGCAACAAATCAAACGGTGCGCGCGCCTCGCTGTGACTTAGACGCGCCAGTTGCGCGTCCGCATCGGGCACTCCGCGTAGATCATGCCAGCGCAATGGCACGCCCGTGTCGGCCGGCAATAGCTGCACTTGCGGCTGGCCATCGACGTTCACAAACGTCGAGCGCAGTGCCTCATGGCGCGCGAACAGTGCATCCAGTGCTTGTTGCCATGCGGCTCGCTCGAAAGACCCGCATACACGCAACGCGAACGGCATATGATAGGTATCGCTGACGCCATCGAGCTGTGCGAGAAACCACAGCCGCTGCTGCGCGAACGACAGCGGCAAGCTGCCTTCACGCGAGACCGGCGTGATCTCAGGTGGCGCATTGGTTTGCTGGCTCAGTTGCATACTCACCACCGTCGCAAACGCAGCCAGCGTCGGCGAGGCGAACAGGCTTGCCAGTGGCACATCGGCACCTAGGGCCCTGACCCGGTTCATCAAACGCACCGCCAGCAGCGAGTGGCCCCCCAGTGCAAAGAAGCTATCATGCCGACCCACACGCTCCACGCCCAGCAACTCCGCCCAAATTGCCGCAAGCGTCGCCTCAAGCTCACCTTGCGGTGCCTCATACGCTTGATGCGCAAGTGCGTCGGCGTCTGGCGCCGGTAGCGCACGGCGATCGAGTTTGCCGTTGGGCGTTAAGGGCAGCGCATCCAGACGCACGAACGCAGCCGGCACCATGTAATCAGGCAGATGAGTCGTCACATAGCGGCGAACGTCAGCAAATTGATCGAAGCTGGCCGGTTGATTCGCGTAGCTAAGCGGTGACGATTGGCCATTGTCTGAGGACGGCAAATAGACATCGGTGGGCATGGCTTGAGCCATCTCATTGGCTTGCACGAACACAACGTCCATACAGGCATGGGCATCATGCTCTGACCACGTGGTACCCACCCAGTAGCCAAGCGACTCACCTAGTGCATAAAAATCATCGGGCTTCAAGCCGATTGCTTGCGCATTGCCGGTGCTGAGCTGACGTTTAATGGCGCTGATATCATCGCCATTTTCAAGTGCCTGCATCGCTTCTATCTCTAGCGCTAGACGTGCATTGGGCACACCCGTGATGCGCAGTTGGGCGGGACGCTCCGTAGTAAGCAATGTCTGTAGCGCATCAATCTCAACTACGCCTCGTCCCCACCGCAGCTGCGGCGCCTGAGCAAGCGACAATGTGCTGAGGGGGCCTTTGCGCAGCACCACGTCGTAGCGATAGCGGCTCAATTCATTATGGTAATCACTGCGCTTGAGCTCAATATCGACCGCCGCAATGGTGTCGACACTATTAGGCAGTGTGCTAAAAAAGGCTGGCGCCAGCAGCAGCTCTTTCTCTGCCAGCAACGCTTGCTTGATACACCGGCCTAGGCTAGACCTATCGTCAATGGCTGAATCGGCTTGGTGCAACTGCACCGCGGTGGTAAAACACCTCAGCAAGTTAAGGTCGCGCACGTCACCGATGAAAACGCTCCCACCGGGCACCAGTAAGTCCATCGCTTGACGGACCACATCCATGAGATAGCTGGCACTGGGGAAATATTGCACCACCGAGTTAATCACGATGGTATCGAAGTAGCCGAGGGGTAAGCCCTCAGTGACATGCGCAGCCTGCGGGCGCAATTGAACGTGTGAAGCCAGCTCGGGCTGCTGCGCCAACTGAGCGCGCAATGTCTCGATGGAAGGCGCAGAAAAATCCGTACCCCAATATGCTTCGCAGTGGGGCGCTAAGTGCGCGAGCAGCAGTCCCGTACCTACGCCAATCTCAAGCACCCGCCGCGGTTGCAACTCACGAATACGTGCGACTGCATCCGCGCGCCACGCTTGCATATCCGTCAACGGAATCGGCTGCCCGTCGTAGCTGCTCTTCCAAATATTAAAGTTTTCACCAAAAGGATAGTGCGCGTCGTCTTGATAGTACGTATCGTAGACCTTCTGCCATGCTTCGACTTGGCTCGCCTCCGTCACAAAATCTCGCTCGGCAGGCGCTTGATCCAGCACGATATAGCCAACCAGCTGTTGGCCCGCAGCCGGCTCCTCTCGAGCAATCACCGCAGCCTGCGCTACAGCCGGATGATGCTGAAGCACCGCCTCAATCTCACCTAGCTCCACCCGGAAGCCTCGAATCTTGACTTGCTGGTCCGCCCGGCCGATAAACTCCAGCGCGCCATCCGAGCGCCAGTACGCCAGATCGCCCGTGCGGTACAGCCGCGCACCGCTCGCCTCGAACGGGTTAGCGATGAAACGCTCGGCGGTCAACCCCGGTCGGCTAAAGTACCCTCTGGCCACGCCCGCGCCGGCTATATACAATTCCCCCACTACGCCCATCGGCACAGGACGCACGCACGCATCTAACACGTAGGCCGTGGCATTATCCAGTGGCGTGCCTATCGGAATAGACGCTTGCGCTTGATACGGCGCCTGGATCAGATGGCTCGTGGCAATGGTTGTCTCGGTGGGGCCATACCCATTGATCAAGCGCAGTGCGGGACAATGCGCAAGCACGCGCTGCGCCGCCGCGGACGAGACGATGTCCCCACCCACCGTCAGCTGACGCACACTGCTCAAATAGCTCAAGTCACCTTCGGCCATGACCTGAAACAGCCCCGCACTCAACCACAGCGCGCTCACCTGATGCGCTCGGATGGTCTCTTGCAGAACAGGCACATCCAACTCCCCTGGCGGTACAATGACGGCCTGCCCACCCCAGAGCAGCGGCGTCCACAGCTCATACAGGGAGACATCAAAGGCGTGCGACGAATGCAGCAGCACCCGCTCTCGCACTTCGGACAAACGCCGGTCCAGAGCCATATAGCGCACCGTGCGATGCACAATAGCCACGCCTTTGGGTTGACCGGTTGAGCCCGACGTGTACATCAAATACGCCAGTTGCTCGGGCGAGCAAGCCACAGCGGGGTTATCGCTTGACTCATCACCCAGTGACGCATCGGCATCGACAACAATGACGTGAGCACTGAGTGCAGCGCAGCGCGCTTGCAAGGTGCGATCCGTCAGCACGATGGGCGCGCGCGTCTCACTCAATAACGTGTGCAGCCGGCTGTCGGGCCACTGCTCATTCAGTGGCATATAGACGCCGCCGGCTTTGATGATGGCTAGCGCTGCGACCACGCGCTCGGGTGAGCGCTGCATCAAAACCGCCACGGGCGTCTCCGCCCTCACACCCAACCGGATCAACCGATGGGCCAGACGGTTCGCTTGAACATTCAGCTCCGAGTAACTAATTCGCTGTTCTTTAAAGACAAGCGCAACGGCTTCAGGTGTTTTTTCTGCCTGCTCTCCAAATAACTGATGCACGCACTGATACGATGGATAGTCACGCTGCGTCGCATTCCATGTTTCAAACAGCAAGGTTCGTTCGTTTTCGGGCAGCACCTCTAGCTGCCGAACCAGTCTATCAGGCGCATGCTCGAGCGCTTCAACAAGGCTTTCCAGTGCCCGCTGCATATACCCACACACACGATTCGGATCAAACGGCTGTGCCACTTGACAGCTCAAACTTAAAGCTTGCTTAAAATCGTTTATCGATAACGTAACCGGATAATTAGTACGCTCCTCTGCACTTAGCAATTGAGTACCGCCCGTCATTGTGCTTTCAGCCGAAGGCATTTCATTATGTCGGTAATTAAACAGTGCACTGAACAGTGGCATGCCCACTGGCACCCCACTGCAGCGCTGCGCGAGTGCCAACGAAGCATGTTCATGCTCGAGCAACGCGGCCAAGCGTGTATGTGTGTCTCGCACACTGTTCTCAACAGTGCCATGTAAATCTACAAGCAACGGCAACGTATTAATAAACATCCCCATCGCGTTGTCCGCGCCGTCCCCCCCTTGCATCCGTCCAAACAGCACTGTACCGAACACGACTCGCTGCTGATTGCTCACGCGTGCGAGCACTTGCGCCCACGCGAGATGGCATAAAGTAGCCACGCTTACACCCAAGCGTCTGGCCTGCACGTGCAGCCGATCGTTTAACTCTTGCGATAGCGTTCGGTGCGACTCGGTGATTTGGCTACCATCGCAATGTACATCGGCCAATCCAAACGGCAGCGTGGGCTCCTCTACGTCAGCCAGCATGTCAGTAAAGAAGCGCGCATGCTCTTCTTCACTTACGCCTAGGCGCGCCTGCGCGACCAGGTTACGGAACGGTTGAGGCAGTGGTAATCTATCGCCCCGGCCCTCAATAAAAGCCTGCACTTCGTTATTCATGACCTCCAGCGTCGAATGATCATTGATTAAATGATGCACCAACTCGACTAATAACCAGCGGCCATCGCTATCTCGCGCGATTACAAAATGCATTAAGGGGGCTTGAGTTAAATCGATGCGATGCTGGCGGGGATTGAAGCGCTGGGCCAGTTGTTTGCTGACCGGTCCATCAGCCGGATTCAATGCAAGTTCAATAATTGGCAGCGACACGTAACGCCAGACGACTTGTGCGGGCGTGGATATACCTTCCCATACGAAGGCAGTGCGCAAAATATCATGGCGATTTACAACCTGCCGAACTGCATCGAGGTAGCAATCGAGTTGCTCTCGATCAGCAAAGGCTTTTTGAAAAATCAACAGATAGGGATCACCGTCGGTAGCCAACAGATGATGAAACAATATACCATCTTGTAGCGGCGACAGTGCGTAAATATCCTGAATGTTCGCTACCCCATCCGGCACCTGCGCGACGATCCGGTCAATGTCGGCTTGGGTCAGATCAATCAGTGGCAGCATCTCCGGTGTCAGCATAGTAGCGTCAGGCGTGATCGCATTCGGGGGCACTGTTACTTCACGGTGCTGACCCAGCGATTGAGCCAACGCACTCAACGTGGGTTTGTCAAACAGTGCACGTACAGGCACCCCCAGATCAATACAGCGCAAGCGCTCAATCAAACGCACTGCCAGCAGCGAGTGCCCCCCAAGTGCAAAGAAGCTATCGTGCCGCCCGACCCGCTCAACACCGAGCAACTCCGCCCAGATTGCCGCAAGCGTCGTCTCCAGCTCGCCTTGCGGCGCTTCATACACATGATGCGCAAGCGCGTCGGCGTCTGGCTCAGGTAGCGCACGCCGATCGAGCTTGCCATTAGGCGTCAAGGGCAATGCATCGAGACGCACAAATGCCGACGGCACCATGTACTCGGGCAAGCGAGCAGCCACATGCGTGCGCAGCGTGCTGGCCAGTTGATCATCAGCTTCAGCCACCACATACGCCACCAGGCGCTTGCCATGGCCCTCGCCCCGCACGAGCACCGCCGCATCGCGCACCTGCGCATGTTGCACCAGGCACGCCTCGATCTCACCAGGTTCGATGCGAAAGCCGCGAATCTTCACTTGCTCATCGTTGCGACCCACAAACTCCAGGTTCCCATCCGGCAAATAGCGCGCCAAATCCCCCGTCTTGTACAGCCGTGCATCAGATGCAGCTGAGAACGGATCGCGCACAAAGCGCTCAGCCGTGAGTGCTGGGCGATTCAAATAGCCTCGCGCAACCCCCGCACCACCAATGTACAATTCACCGACCGCACCGAGCGGCACCGGTTGACCATGCGCATCGAGCAGATAAACTTGTGTATTCGCAATTGGCCGGCCAATCGGGATATTGACGTTGCCCTTGGGCACCGCAGTGATCTTGTAAGTCGTCGCGAACGTGGTGCTCTCGGTCGGACCATAACCATTGATCAATTGCTGGGGTGGCGAATCGCGCAGCACTTGCGCCACCACGCTAGCATCCAGCGCGTCACCTCCGACGATCAAGGCCTTGAGCTGGGGAAAGACTGGGCCTAATTCCTCGGCCATTTGATTGAACAAGCCAACGGTCAGCCACAGAACACTAATGCGCTGGTCGCGCAAGGCTCGCGCAAACAAGGCCGGGGTGAGCACCGTGTCATGATCCATCACGACAACCGCTGCACCATTCAATAACGGTGCCCAAACCTCAAAGGTGCTCGCGTCAAAGGCCGGATTGGCTGCAAATGCGACGCGATCATCCGCTCCAACATCAACATAGCCATTGTTGATCACTAGCCGCGCGATCGCACAATGCGGCACCAGCACACCCTTGGGCATGCCGGTGGAGCCAGACGTGTACATCACATAGGCCGTATCAAGGCTGCAGCAGGCCGGCTGCGGACAAGTCGTTGGTGTATGTTCCGTTGCCTCTTTGTCTGGCGAGTTCAAGCGCAATAGCGCTGTAGACACAGAAGCCGACACTTCGGTGTGTGCACCGGTGAGCAACAACTGGGCGGCGCAATCGCTCATGATCCAGCTTTGCCGCTCTGTGGGAGCGCGCGGATCAATCGGCACATACGTGGCCCCCGCCTTGAGAATGGCCAGCTGAGCCACCACCAGATCCATTGAGCGCTCAAGCAGCGTGGCAACATAGTTGCCAGGTCGAATGCCCAGATCCATCAGCCGATGCGCGAGGCGGTTGGCCCGTGCATTGAGCTGCGCATAGCTCAATGTCTGCTCTTCATACACCAGCGCAATGGCATCGGGGCTGCGCTCCACCTGCGCCTCGAACAACTGATGCATGCACTCGTGCGCCGGATAGGGGGCCGTCGTTGCGTTCCATGTCTGAAGCAGCAGCTGGCGCTCATCCGCCCCCAACATTTGAAGCGTCGCCACCGGTTGCTGTGGACAGGCCGCCATCGCCTGCAACATCGTCGTCAGATATCCAACGTGCCGCTCGATCGTCACGGGGTCAAACAACGCGCGCGCATAGTGCAATGACCCAATGATTTGCTCACCTGCTTCATACAGATGCATTTCCAGGTCAAACCGGACCATGTCGTAATCGAGTTCGCCAGGCGCGACGTCCAGTCCGGGTAAGCACCACTGCCCTGTCTCATTGCTCTGCCACGCGAACATCACCTGAAACAGCGGCGTGTGATTGAGCCGGCGCGGCGGCTGCACAATCTCAACAACCTGCTCGAACGGCAGATCTTGATGCGCCTGCGCATCCAACGTCGTGCGCCGCACCCGCTTAAGCAGCTCGCTCGTATTAGGCTCGCCGGACAGATCCACGCGCAACGCCAGCGTATTGACAAAAAAGCCAATCAGCGGCTCGATTGCGGCATGCCCTCGGTTCGCGCTGGGCGTGCCAATGACCAAATCATCCTGGCCGGACAGGCGCGCGAGCACCGCACTCCACGCCGCGAGCACCGTCATAAATAGCGTGGTGCCGTGCTCCGCGCTCAAGTGCTTCAGTGCACGCGTGGTCTGCGCATCAATCTGCACCGGCACGTGTGCGCCGGCAAACGATTGCTGTGGCGGGCGCGGCCGATCGGTCGGCAGCTCTAGCAGCACGGGAGCGTCGGCCAGTGTCGCGCGCCAGTAGTCGCTTTGGTCATCCAGCCGTTCGCCCGACAGCCATTGGCGTTGCCAGGCCGCGTAATCCGGATACTGAATCGACAACGCGGGGAGGGGCTCGGCTTGCGCCCCGACACGCGCTGCATACAGCGCGCTTAGCTCGCGCACCAGCACGCCAATCGACCAGCCGTCCGACACGATATGGTGCTGCGTGAGCAGCAGTACGTGTTCGTCGTCAGCCAATTGGATCACGCATGCGCGCATCAGCGGGCCACGTATCAGATCGAACGGTGCGCACACTTCATCGGCGCTCAAGCGCGCCAGCTGCACATCAGCATCAGGCACCTCGCGCAGATCGTGCCAGTGCAGCGGCACACCCGTGTCGGCCGGCAATAGCTGCACCTGCGGCTGACCATCGACGCTCACAAACGTTGAACGCAGCGCCTCATGGCGCGCAAACAGTGCATCCAGTGCTTCTTGCCATACGGCTCGCTCGAAAGACCCGCGTGCACGCAATACAAGCGGGATGTGATAGTTAGCGCTTGTCTCATCAAGCTGTGCGAGAAACCACAACCGCTGCTGCGCGAATGACAGCGGCAAACTGCCTTCACGCGAGACCGGCATGATCTCAGGCAGCGCACTGGTTTGCTGGCTCAGTTGCGCACTCACCACCGTCGCAAACGCAGCCAGTGTCGGCGAGGCGAACAGGCTTGCCAGTGGCGCATCAGCCCCTAGCGCCCTGACCCGGTTCATCAAACGCACCGCCAGCAGCGAGTGCCCCCCCAGCGCGAAGAAGCTATCATGCCGACCCACACGCTCCACGCCCAGCAACTCCGCCCAGATTGCCGCAAGCGTCGCCTCAAGCTCACCTTGCGGTGCCTCATACGCTTGATGCGCAAGTGCGTCGTCATCCGGTGCGGGCAGCGCACGCCGATCGAGCTTGCCATTGGGCGTTAAGGGCAGCGCATCCAGACGCACGAACGCAGCCGGCACCATGTAATCAGGCAGATGGGTCGTCACATAGCGGCGAACGTCAGCAAATTGATCAAAGCTAGCTGGTTGATTCGCGTAGCTAAGCGGTGACGATTGATCATTGTCTGAGGGCAGCAGATAGACATCGGTGGGCATGGCTTGAGCCATCTCACTGGCTTGCACGAACACAACGTCCATGCAGGCATGGGCATCATGCTCTGACCACGTGGTACCCACCCAGTAGCCAAGCGACTCACCCAGTGCGTAAAAATCATCGGGCTTCAAGCCGATTGCTTGCGCATTGCCAGTGCTGAGCTGACGTTTAATGGCGCGGATATCATCGCCATTTTCAAGTGCCTGCATCGCTTCTATCTCTAGCGCTAGACGCGCATTGGGTACACCCGTGATGCGCAGTTGGGCGGGACGCTCCGTAGCAAGCAATGTCTGTAGCGCATCAATCTCGACTACTCCTCGTCCCCACCGCAGCTGCGGCGCCTGAGCAAGCGACAATGTGCTGAGGGGGCCTTTGCGCAGCACCACGTCGTAGCGATAGCGGCTCAATTCATTATGGTAGTCACTGCGCTTGAGCTCAATATCGACCGCCGCAATGGTGTCGACCCTATTGGGTAGTGTGCTAAAAAAGGCTGGTGCCAGCAGCAGCTCTTTCTCTGCCAGCAACGCTTGCTTGATACACCGGACTAGGCTAGACCTATCGTCAGTGGCTGAATCGGCTTGGTGCAACTGCACCGCGGTGGTAAAACATCTCAGCAAGTTAAGGTCGCGCACGTCACCGATGAAAACGCTCCCACCGGGCACCAGTAAGTCCATCGCTTGGCAGACCACATCCATGAGATAGCTGGCGCTGGGGAAATATTGCACCACCGAGTTAATCACGATGGTATCGAAGTAGCCGAGGGGTAAGCCCTCAGTGACATGCGCAGCCTGCGTGCGCAATTGAACGTGTGAAGCCAACTCGGGCTGCTGCGCCAACTGAGCGCGCAATGTCTCGATGGAAGGCGCAGAAAAATCCGTGCCCCAATACGCTTCGCAGTGGGGCGCTAGGTGTGCGAGCAGCAGCCCCGTGCCTACGCCAATCTCAAGCACCCGCCGCGGTTGCAGCTCACGAATACGTGCAACGGCATCCGCGCGCCACACTTGCATATCCATCAACGGAATCGGCTGCCCGTCGTAGCTGCTCTTCCACACACTGAAATCTTCGCCAAAAGCAGAATCCTGTTCATTACTGTAATAAGCATCGTAAACGCTTTGCCATTCGTTAACTTGGTCTATCTCAGCTGCTGAATTGGATTCGATAGAGGTATCGCCAAGCACAACATAACCGACTAACTGCTTATCGCCAAAACGATTCTCGCGCGCAATAACAGCAGCTTGTGCTACAGCAGGATGACGTTGGAGTACAGCCTCGATTTCACCCGGTTCAATCCGGTAACCGCGAATCTTGATCTGTTGGTCACTGCGGCCAACGAACACTAAGTTGCCGCCAGACTGATAGCGAGCCAAGTCGCCGGTCTTGTACATCCTTGCGTCGGGCACGTCCGAGAAAGGATTAGGCACAAAGCGCTCAGCCGTCAACTCGGGGCGGTTCAAATAGCCACGGGCGACACCGGCACCGCCGATGTAAAGCTCACCGACCGCGCCGAGCGGCACCGGCTGGCCATACGTGTCAAGCAGATAAATTTGTGTATTTGCAATAGGCCTGCCAATAGAGGTTATTAGCCCAACCGCATTTTGATGCTCAGAAATATAGTGAATAGAAGACCAAATAGTGGTCTCGGTAGGTCCGTACAAGTTCCACGAAACTTGGGTAGCGTCGCGAAGCCGTACCGATAAACTACACGGTAATGCTTCTCCCCCGCAGAGAGCCGTCAGACCGGGCATCTGTGTTGGTTTCTCTAAAAGAATTCGCCAAGTCGCTGGCGTGGCTTGCATAAGGCTAATTTTTTGTTCGGCAATAAGCTTTTGAAGTATGCTCGGGTCGGTCACGGCTCGACGGCTAGCGATGACAATTGCCGCGCCTTGACTGAGAGGTAAGTAAAGCTCTAACCCAGCAATATCAAAAGAAATACTGGTCACGGCAAGCAACCGGTCGTGACCCAAAATACCGGGAGATGAAGACATCGAAACCAAGAAATTGACCACGTTACGGTGCTCGATCATCACGCCCTTCGGGGTACCGGTAGAGCCAGATGTATAGATTACGTACGCAAGGTGGTGGGCGGTGAGGTCTAACACCGACGGATTGGTATCTGCCGATGACGGCACCTCATTTGGATCGAGTACGGTCTGTAAAGCGAGTGGCGCCTCACCCAGTACAGCCTGGCCCGCCACATCAGCCAGCATGATCGTTGGTGCGGCATCAGCGAGAATATGCGCGAGGCGCTCAGATGGATACGCGGGATCGAGCGGCACATACGCACCGCCCGCTTTCAAGATCGCCAGCAACCCTACCACCATCGCCGGCGAGCGCTCAACACAAATCGCCACCCGCGCATCCGGCTTGACGCCCAACTCAATGAGCCGATGCGCGAGGCGGTTAGCCCGTGCATTGAGCTGCGCATAGCTCAGTGTCTGCTCTTCATACACCAGCGCAATGGCATCTGGGCTGCGCTCCACTTGCGCCTCGAACAACTGATGAATGCACTCGTGCGCCGGATAGGGGGCCGTCGTTGCGTTCCATGTCTGAAGCAACAGCTGGCGCTCATCCGCCCCCAGCATCTGAAGCGTCGCCACCGGTTGCTGTGGATAGGCCGCCATCGCCTGCAACATCGTCGTCAGATATCCAACGTGCCGCTCGATTGTCGCTGGGTCAAACAATGCGCTCGCATAGTGCAACGACCCGATGATCTCTTCGCCTGCTTCATACAGATGCATTTCCAGGTCAAACCTGGCTATGTTGTAATCAAGATCGTCAAGCGTAACGTCTAGATCTGGCAGGCACCATTGTTCTATGTCATCACTCTGCCACGCAAACATCACCTGAAACAGCGGCGTGTGATTCAGCCGGCGCATCGGCTGCACGATCTCAACCACTTGCTCAAACGGTAGATCTTGGTGCGCCTGCGCGTCCAACGTCATACGCCGCACGCGCTCGAGTAACTGCGCTGTCGTCGGCTCGCCTTCCAAATCCACGCGCAATGCTAGCGTATTAACAAAGAAGCCGATCAGCGGCTCGATTGCGGCATGCCCCCGGTTCGCACTGGGCGTGCCAATGACCAAATCATCCTGGCCCGACAAGCGCGCAAGCACCGCACTCCACGCCGCAAGCACCGTCATAAATAGCGTGGTGCCATGCTCAGTGCTTAACTGCTTCAGTGCACGCGTGGTCTGCACATCGATTTGCACCGGCACGTGTGCGCCCGCAAACGATTGCTGCGGCGGGCGCGGCCGGTCCGTCGGTAGCTCCAGCTGCACCGGGACGTCAGCCAGTGTCGCGCGCCAGTAGTCGCTCTGCGTTTGGAGCCGCTCGCCCGACAGCCACTGCCGCTGCCAGGCCGCGTAATCCGGATACTGAATCGACAGCAGCGGCAATGGCTCAGCTTGCGCCCCGACGCTGGTCGTGTACAGTGCGCTCAACTCGCGCACCAGCACGCCAAACGACCAACCGTCCGACACGATATGGTGCATTGTGAGCATCAACCTGTGCTCGTTATCGGCCAATTGTATGCCGCATGCGCGGATCAGCGGCCCATGCACCAGATCGAACGGCGCATGCGCTGCGTGGCTACTTAAACGCGCCAGTTGCACGTCGGCGTCCGGCTCGCCTCGCAAATCGTGCCAGTGCAGTGGCACACTCGTGTCGGCCGGCAATAGACGCACCTGCGGCTGACCATCGATGCTCACAAACGTTGAGCGCAGCGCTTCATGACGCGCGAGGAGCGCATCCAGCGCCTGCTGCCACGCGGCTCGATCGAGCGGTCCGCGCACACGCAATGCGAGCGGGATATGATAAGTATTACTTACGCCGTCGAGCTGTGCGAGGAACCACAGCCGCTGCTGCGCGAACGACAGCGGCACACCACCTTCGCGCGAGACCGGCATGATCTCGGGCAGTGCACTAGTTTGCCGTTTCAGTTGAGCACTCACCATCGTTGCAAACGCGGCCAGCGTCGGTGACGCGAATAGAGCCGTGAGCGGCACATCAGCACCCAAGGCCCTTACCCGGTTCATCAAGCGCACCGCCAGCAGCGAGTGGCCACCGAGTGCAAAGAAACTGTCATGCCGACCGACACGCTCGACGCTCAGCAGTTCCGCCCAGATTGTTGCAAGCGTCGTCTCCAGCTCGCCTTGCGGTGCCTCATACGCGTGATGCGCGAGCGCGTCGGCGTCTGGCTCAGGTAGCGCACGGTGATCGAGCTTGCCGTTGGTCGTGAGCGGCAACGCATCCAAGCGCACGAACGCGGCCGGCACCATGTATTCAGGCAGCCTGGCCGTAAGATGCGCGCGCAACGCATGTGCAAGCTGTTGATCCGGTTCGGCCACGACATAGGCGACGAGCCGCTTATCCATCCCCTCGCCCAGCGCAAGCACTGCAGCTTCGCGTACCTGCGGATGTCTAACAAGGCAGGTTTTAATTTCGCCCAACTCGATTCGCAAACCTCGAATCTTGACCTGATGGTCATTGCGTCCCAGAAACTCCAAATTACCGTCAGGCTGGTAACGGGCCAAGTCACCCGTTTTATACATGCGAGCGCCGTTGCGATCGCTGAAAGGATCGATCAAGAAGCGCTCGGCGGTCAGATCGGGGCAATTTAAATAACCGCGTACGACACTTGCGCCACCGATGTACAACTCACCGGTCGCTCCAAGCGGCACCGGCTGACCGTGCCTGTCCAATAAGTAAAGTCGGTTATTGACAATGGGCCGACCAATCGGAATATTGTCCTCCGTATAATCCGCTGGGCAAGTCCAAGCTGCCACACCAATCGTTGCCTCAGTTGGACCATACAAGTTATGCAGTTGTGCGTGAGGCAAAAGACTTTGACAACGCCGGACATGCGTACTAGTCAGGGCTTCTCCGGTGCAAAGCAGGCGTTTCACAGCGGTGCAGTGCTGCACACCGTCAGTGGAGAAAAACATGCTAAGCATGGATGGCACAAAATGAACTGTCGTGATGCGCTGCCGAATCATCAACTCCATGAGGGCAGACGGATCCCTATGGACACCGGGCGCTGCCACGACGAGGGTCGCGCCATTGAGCAACGTGCAAAAGCACTCCCAAACAGAGACATCAAAAGTAAAAGGCGCCTTTTGAAGTACACGATCGTCAGGTGTTAGTCCATAAGCTTGTTGCATCCAAACTGGATGGTTTGTTGACGCTTGATTTTTCTTTTGGGCGTCGTCTAGTTTTGCAACATCAAATAAATGGACAATTTGAGCATGCTCGACCATCACGCCCTTCGGCGTGCCGGTGGAGCCGGACGTATAAATCACATACGCAAGATGGTGAGCGGTCAACTCAGGCACCTGTGGATTGGTGGCCGCCCGTTCCGGCAGTATGTTTGGATCTAGTACGGTTAATGAGGCCAGAACCGTGTCGCCCAGGGCAGACTGGCCAGCCGTATCAGCTAACGCGATTGCCGGCGCGGTATCAGCGAGAATATGCGTGAGGCGCTCAGATGGATACGCGGGATCGAGCGGCACATACGCGCCGCCAGCCTTCAAAATCGCCAGCAGCCCTACCACCATCGCCGGCGAGCGCTCAACACAAATCGCCACCCGCGCATCCGGCTTGACGCCCAACTCAATGAGCCGATGCGCGAGGCGGTTAGCCCGTGCATTGAGCTGCGCATAGCTCAGTGTCTGCTCTTCATACACCAGCGCAATGGCATCGGGGCTGCGCTCCACCTGCGCCTCGAACAACTGATGAATGCACTCGTGCGCCGGATAGGGGGCCGTCGTTGCGTTCCATGTCTGAAGCAACAGCTGGCGCTCATCCGCCCCTAACATCTGAAGCGTCGCCACCGGCTGCTGTGGGCAGGCCGCCATCGCCTGCAACATCGTCGTCAGGTACCCAATGTGCCGCTCGATCGTCGCGGGGTCAAACAACGCGCTCGCAAAGCACAATGCCCCAATAATCTCCTCGCCTGCTTCATACAGGTGCATTTCCAGGTCAAACCGGACCATGTCGTAATCGAGTTCGCCAGGCGTGACGTCTAGTCCGGGTAAGCACCACTGCCCTGTCTCGTTGCTCTGCCACGCGAACATCACCTGAAACAGCGGCGTGTGATTGAGCCGGCGCGGCGGCTGCACAATCTCAACAACCTGCTCGAACGGCAGATCTTGATGCGCCTGCGCATCCAACGTCGTGCGCCGCACCCGCTTAAGCAGTTCATTCGTATTGGGCTCGCCGGACAGATCCACACGCAACGCCAGCGTATTGACAAAAAAGCCAATCAGCGGCTCGATTGCGGCATGCCCTCGGTTCGCGCTGGGCGTGCCAATGACCAAATCATCCTGGCCGGACAGGCGCGCGAGCACCGCACTCCACGCCGCGAGCACCGTCATAAATAGCGTGGTGCCGTGCTCCGCGCTCAAGTGCTTCAGTGCACGCGTGGTCTGCGCATCAATCTGCACCGGCACGTGTGCGCCGGCAAACGATTGCTGTGGCGGGCGCGGTCGGTCGGTCGGCAGCTCTAGCAGCACGGGAGCGTCGGCCAGTGTCGCGCGCCAGTAGTCGCTTTGGTCATCCAGCCGTTCGCCCGATAGCCACTGCCGCTGCCAGGCCGCATAATCCGGATACTGAATCGACAACGCGGGGAGGGGCTCGGCTTGCACGCCGACGCTCGTGGCATACATCGCGCTTAGCTCGCGTACCAGCACGCCAATCGACCAGCCGTCCGACACGATATGGTGCTGCGTGAGCAGCAGTACGTGCTCATCGTCAGCCAATTGGATCACGCATGCGCGCATCAACGGGCCGTGTGCCAAATCAAACGGTGCGCGCGCCTCATCGGCGCTCAAGCGCGCCAGCTGCACATCGGCATCAGGCACCTCGCGTAGATCGTGCCAGTGCAGCGGCACGCCCGCGTCGGCTGGCAATAGCTGCACCTGCGGCTGACCCTCGACGCTCACAAACGTCGAGCGCAGCGCCTCATGGCGGGCAAGGAGCGCATCCAATGCCTGTTGCCACGCAGCCCGATCAAAAGCCCCACGTGCACGCAATACAAGTGGGATGTGATAAGTCCCGCTGATACCATCAAGCTGTGCGAGAAACCACAACCGCTGCTGCGCGAACGACAGTGGCAAGCTACCTTCACGCGAGACCGGCATGATCTCAGGCAGCACACCGGTTTGCTGGCTCAGTTGCGCACTCACCACCGTCGCAAACGCAGCCAGCGTCGGCGAGGCGAACAGGCTTGCCAGTGGCACATCAGCCCCTAGCGCCCTGACCCGGTTGATCAAGCGCACCGCCAGCAGCGAGTGCCCCCCAAGTGCAAAGAAGCTATCGTGCCGACCGACCCGCCCCACGTCCAGCAACTCCGCCCAGATTGCCGCAAGCGTCGTCTCGAGCTCACCTTGCGGCGCTTCATACGCATGATGCGCAAGTGCGTCGTCATCCGGTGCAGGCAGCGCACGGCGATCGAGCTTGCCGTTGGGCGTTAAGGGCAGCGCATCCAGACGCACGAACGCAGCCGGCACCATGTACTCCGGCAAACGAGCAGCCACATGCGTGCGCAACTCGCTGGCCAACTGCTCATCGGCCTCAGCCACCACATAGGCCACCAGGCGCTTGCTATGGCCCTCGCCCCGCACAAGCACCACCGCATCGCACACCTGCGCGTGTTGCACCAGGCACGCCTCGATCTCACCGGGCTCGATGCGAAAGCCGCGAATCTTCACTTGCTCATCGTTGCGACCCACAAACTCCAGGTTCCCATCCGGCAAATAGCGCGCCAAATCCCCCGTCTTGTACAGCCGTGCATCAGATGCAGCTGAGAACGGATCGCGCACAAAGCGCTCAGCCGTGAGTGCTGGGCGATTCAAATAGCCTCGCGCGACCCCCGCGCCACCAATGTACAGCTCGCCGACCGCACCGAGCGGCACCGGTTGACCATGCGCGTCCAACAGATAAATCTTCAGGTCGGGAATCCGTACGCCAATTGGATTGCCCGCTTGTTCACTGTCTTGTTGTCGAAGTGGGCGATAAGTCACATGCACGGTGGTTTCGGTAATCCCATACATGTTGACCAATTGCGGACAGCGTTCATCGCGTGTGGCATACCACGCCTGCAAGGCAGCAGGCTCCAGCTCCTCCCCACCGAAGATCACATAGCGCAGCTTGTCCGATAAGGCACTTTGCGTCTGACTGGCGATAAAGGCCTTGAACGCGCTGGGCGTTTGGTTCAATATGGTGACGCCCTGCTCACAAACCAATTGATGAAACGCTTGGGCAGAGCGAGCAATATGATGAGGCACAATCACCAGCTTGCCGCCATAACGTAACGCGCCCCATAACTCCCACACAGAAAAGTCAAAAGCAAAGGAGTGAAACAGGCACCAAGTATCGCGTTCGTTAAAATCAAACCAAGGCTGTGTCGCGTTGAGCAGACGCACCACCTGTGCGTGCTCGACCATCACGCCCTTTGGAGTGCCGGTGGAGCCGGACGTGTAAATCACGTACGCGAGATCGCGTGCCGTCAGGCCTGGCACCGACAGATTGGTATCCGCTGTGTCCGGCAGCCTATTGGGGTCAAGCACTGTGCATGACGTCAGTACGGCATCACCGAGCGCAGCGCGCCCAACCGCATCAGCCAGCACAATCGATGGTGCAGCATCGGCAAGGCTATGCGCAAGGCGCTCGGACGAATACGCGGGATCGAGCGGCACATACGCACCGCCAGCCTTCAAAATCGCCAGCAGCCCTACCACCATCGCCGGCGAGCGCTCAACACAAATCGCCACCCGCGCATCCGGCTTGACGCCCAACTCAATGAGCCGATGCGCGAGGCGGTTAGCCCGTGCATTGAGCTGCGCATAGCTCAGTGTCTGCTCTTCATACACCAGCGCAATGGCATCTGGGCTGCACTCCACTTGCGCCTCGAACAACTGATGAATGCACTCGTGCGCCGGATAGGGGGCCGTCGTTGCGTTCCATGTCTGAAGCAGCAGCTGGCGCTCATCCGCCCCCAGCATCTGAAGCGTCGCCACCGGTTGCTGTGGACAGGCCGCCATCGCCTGCAACATCGTCGTCAGATATCCAACGTGCCGCTCAATCGTCGCTGGGTCAAACAATGCGCTCGCATAGTGCAACGACCCGATGATCTGCTCACCTGCTTCATACAGATGCATTTCCAGGTCAAACCGGACCATGTCGTAATCGAGTTCGCCAGGCGTGACGTCCAGTCCGGGTAAGCACCACTGCCCTGTCTCATTGCTCTGCCACGCGAACATCACCTGAAACAGCGGCGTGTGATTGAGCCGGCGCGGCGGCTGCACAATCTCAACAACCTGCTCGAACGGCAGATCTTGATGCGCCTGCGCATCCAACGTCGTGCGCCGCACCCGCTTAAGCAGTTCATTCGTATTGGGCTCGCCGGACAGATCCACACGCAACGCCAGCGTATTGACAAAAAAGCCAATCAGCGGCTCGATTGCGGCATGCCCTCGGTTCGCGCTGGGCGTGCCAATGACCAAATCATCCTGGCCGGACAGGCGCGCGAGCACCGCACTCCACGCCGCGAGCACCGTCATAAATAGCGTGGTGCCGTGCTCCGCGCTCAAGTGCTTCAGTGCACGCGTAGTCTGCGCATCAATCTGCACCGGCACGTGTGCGCCGGCAAACGATTGCTGCGCTGGGCGCGGCCGATCGGTCGGCAGCTCTAGCAGCACGGGAGCGTCGGCCAGTGTCGCGCGCCAGTAGTCGCTTTGATCTTCCAGCCGTTCGCCCGATAGCCACTGCCGCTGCCAGGCCGCATAATCCGGATACTGAATCGACAACGCGGGGAGGGGCTCGGCTTGCACGCCGACGCTCGTGGCATACATCGCGCTTAGCTCGCGCGCCAGCACGCCAATCGACCAGCCGTCCGACACGATATGGTGCTGCGTGAGCAGCAGTACGTGTTCGTCGTCGGCCAATTGGATCACGCATGCGCGCATCAACGGGCCGTGTGCCAAATCAAACGGTGCGCGCGCCTCATCGGCGCTCAAGCGCGCCAGCTGCACATCGGCATCAGGCACCTCGCGTAGATCGTGCCAGTGCAGCGGCACGCCCGCGTCGGCCGGCAATAGCTGCACCTGCGGCTGACCCTCGACGCTCACAAACGTTGAACGCAGCGCCTCATGGCGGGCAAGGAGCGCGTCCAATGCCTGTTGCCACGCGACCCGGTTTAGCGCCCCCTGCACATGCAGTACAAGCGGGATGTGATAGTTAGCGCTTGCCTTATCAAGTTGTGCGAGGAACCACAACCGTTGCTGCGCGAACGAAAGCGGCAAACTGCCTTCGCGCGAGACCGGTGTGATCTCGGGCAGCACACCGGTTTGCTGGCCCAGTTGCGCACTCACCACCGTCGCAAACGCAGCCAGCGTCGGCGAGGCGAACAGGGTCGCAAGCGGCACGTCAGTCCCCAGGGCCCTGACCTGGTTCATCAAACGCACCGCCAGCAGCGAGTGCCCCCCAAGTGCAAAGAAGCTATCGTGCCGCCCGACCCGCTCGACACCAAGCAATTCCGCCCAGATTGCCGCGAGCGTCGTCTCCAGCTCGCCTTGCGGCGCTTCATACACATGATGCGCAAGCGCGTCGGCGTCTGGCTCAGGTAGCGCACGCCGATCGAGCTTGCCATTAGGCGTCAAGGGCAATGCATCGAGACGCACAAATGCCGACGGCACCATGTACTCGGGCAAGCGAGCAGCCACATGCGTGCGCAGCGTGCTGGCCAGTTGATCATCAGCTTCAGCCACCACATACGCCACCAGGCGCTTGCCATGGCCCTCGCCCCGCACGAGCACCACCGCATCGCGCACCTGCGCATGTTGCACCAGGCACGCCTCGATCTCACCAGGTTCGATGCGAAAGCCGCGAATCTTCACTTGCTCATCGTTGCGACCCACAAACTCCAGGTTCCCATCCGGCAAATAGCGCGCCAAATCCCCCGTCTTGTACAGCCGTGCATCAGATGCAGCTGAGAACGGATCGCGCACAAAGCGCTCAGCCGTGAGTGCTGGGCGATTCAAATAGCCTCGCGCAACCCCCGCACCACCAATGTACAATTCACCGACCGCACCGAGCGGCACCGGTTGACCATGCGCATCGAGCAGATAAACTTGTGTATTCGCAATTGGCCGGCCAATCGGGATATTGACGTTGCCCTTGGGCACCGCAGTGATCTTGTAAGTCGTCGCGAACGTGGTGCTCTCGGTCGGACCATAACCATTGATCAATTGCTGGGGTGGCGAATCGCGCAGCACTTGCGCCACCACGCTAGCATCCAGCGCGTCACCTCCGACGATCAAGGCCTTGAGCTGGGGAAAGACTGGGCCTAATTCCTCGGCCATTTGATTGAACAAGCCAACGGTCAGCCACAGAACACTAATGCGCTGGTCGCGCAAGGCTCGCGCAAACAAGGCCGGGGTGAGCACCGTGTCATGATCCATCACGACAACCGCTGCACCATTCAATAACGGTGCCCAAACCTCAAAGGTGCTCGCGTCAAAGGCCGGATTGGCTGCAAATGCGACGCGATCATCCGCTCCAACATCAACATAGCCATTGTTGATCACTAGCCGCGCGATCGCACAATGCGGCACCAGCACACCCTTGGGCATGCCGGTGGAGCCAGACGTGTACATCACATAGGCCGTATCAAGGCTGCAGCAGGCCGGCTGCGGACAAGTCGTTGGTGTATGTTCCGTTGCCTCTTTGTCTGGCGAGTTCAAGCGCAATAGCGCTGTAGACACAGAAGCCGACACTTCGGTGTGTGCACCGGTGAGCAACAACTGGGCGGCGCAATCGCTCATGATCCAGCTTTGCCGCTCTGTGGGAGCGCGCGGATCAATCGGCACATACGTGGCCCCCGCCTTGAGAATGGCCAGCTGAGCCACCACCAGATCCATTGAGCGCTCAAGCAGCGTGGCAACATAGTTGCCAGGTCGGATGCCCAGATCCATCAGCCGATGCGCGAGGCGGTTGGCCCGTGCATTGAGCTGCGCATAGCTCAATGTCTGCTTTTCATGCACCAGCGCAATGGCATCGGGGCTGCGCTCCACCTGCGCCTCAAACAACTGATGCATGCACTCGTGCGCGGGGTAAGGGGCTGTTGTCGCGTTCCATGTCTGAAGCAGCAAGGTACGCTCTTCACTGGGCAACACTTCTAATTGCCAAACCGGCAAGTTTGGCGCATATTCGAGCGCTTCAGCTAGGCTTTCCAGTGCCTGCTGCATATAACCGCACACACGGTTCGCATCAAACGGCTGCACCACTTGAACGCTGAGTCTTAGCGCTTGATCAGCATCATCCACCGACAGCGTAAGTGGATAGTTGGTACGTCCTTCTACCTCTAACAAACCTGCACTCTCTACTGCTTGGCCCTCAACCGGCCGCACCGCATTGTGCCGATAATTAAACAGCGCGCTAAAGAGTGGCATGCCCGCCGGCACGCCGCTGCAACGCTGTGCAAGTGCCAGCGACGCATGTTCGTGTTCGAGCAACGCAGCCAAGCGCGCTTGCATATCCCGCACGCTATGCTCAACGTGACTGTCTAGCTCTACTCGCAGCGGCAGTGTGTTAATAAACGGCCCCATCGCGCTGCTCGCGCCATCGCCCCCTTGCATTCGCCCAAACAACACCGTGCCAAACACGACCCGCTGCTGGCCGCTCGCACGTGCAAGCACTTGCGCCCACGCCAGATGAAATAAGCTGGCCACGCTCACACCCTGGCGTCTAGCCTGCGCACGCAACCGATCGTTCAATGCCTGCGGCAGCCGTCGCTGCGCTTCGGTGACTGCCGCGCCGTCATGATGCACGCCGGTGAGCCCAAACGGCAGTGTCGGTTCCTCCACATCAGCGAGCATGTCGGTGAAGAAACGCTCATGGGCTTCTTGACTCACGCCCAGGCGTGCCTGCGCGACCAAGCTACGGAAGGGTTGAGCCGGTAGCAATGTGTTGCCCCGGCCCTCAAGGAACGCCTCCACCTCAGTGTGCATGACTTCCAGTGTCGCGTGATCGTCGATGAGATGGTGCACCAACTCCAATAGCAGCCAGCGGCCATCGCTGTCTTGCGCGAGCACAAAATGCATCAATGGAGCTTGAGTTAAATCGATGCGGTGACGGCGAGGATTGAAGCGATGGATCAGCTGCTCGATGACGGGCCCCTGGGCCGGATCCAAAATAAGCTCAGTCATCGACAGCGGTGCATGGCGCCAGACAACCTGAGCAGGTGCAGACAATCCCTCCCACACAAAGGCAGTACGCAAAATATCGTGACGATTAACGACTTGCCGGACTGCATTGAGGTAACGATCAAGCGCCTCCCGATTACCAAATGATTTCTGAACCATCCGTAGATACGGGTCACCGTCAGTGGCCAGCAAGTGGTGAAACAAAATCCCATCCTGCAGTGGCGAAAGCGCATAAACATCTTGGATGTTTGCCACCCCGCCCGGCACCCGTTCAACAATTTGATTGATGTCCGCTTGAGTCAAATCGATAAGCGGCAGCATCTGCGGCGTGATTGCCGTGGTGTCGGGTGTGATCACGTTGGGCGGCACCGTCACTTCACGGTGCTGGCCAAGCGATTCGGCAAGTGCACTCAGCGTGGGTGAGTCGAACAACGTGCGTACCGAGACCGTCAACCCAAACCGACGCAAGCGTTCAATCATCCGTATTGCAAGCAGCGAATGACCGCCCAGTGCAAAAAAGCTAGCTTGGCGCCCCACCCGCTCGACCCCAAGCAACTCACTCCAAATCGTAGCGAGCGTGGTTTCCAGCTCCCCTTGCGGCGCTTCATATCGCTGATCTGACAGCGCGCTGTCCGGAGTGGGCAAGGCTCGTCGATCAAGCTTACCGTTCGGTGTGAGCGGCAACGTATCCAGGCGCATGAAAACGGCCGGCACCATGTATTCGGGTAATCGCGTTGCGACATACTGACGAATATCCGCGAACTGATCTAAGCTTGTCGGGTTATTTGCATAAGCATGCGGTAATTGCCCACTACTGGAGTAAGGCGGCAGGTAGAGATCCGTCGGAATGGCGCGAGCCATGTCGTCTGCCTGCACAAGCACGATATCTATACAGGCCGGAGCGATATGTTCTGACCACGTGACACCAACCCAATAACCCAGCGATTTGCCTAATGCAGAGAAATCTTCAACAGTGGGGGCAATGGTCTGGGCATGACCCGTTTTAAGCCGATGCTGGATCAGTTTAAGATCACCATCGTCGTTATTTAGCGCCTGCATGGTTTCCAGTTCACACGCTACGCGCATATTAGGTACACCGACAATGCGCAAACAGGCGGGCCGTTCATCAGTTAAATGCGTCTGCACCGCCTCGAGTGTGGTAACCTCTGCTGCCCAATGCAGCTGCGGCGCCTGGTCCAACGATAGCGTGTTAACCGGCCCTTTGCGCAGCACCACATCATAGCGATAACGGCTCAATTCATTATGGTAATCGCCATGCTTGAGCTGAATATCGATCGCCGCGATCTCGTCAATCGTGCGAGGCAGCGTGCTGAAGAAGGCCGGTGCCAGACGCAATTCCTTTCTGGCCAACTGATTTTGCTTGATCCGTCGGCGCAAACTGGCGTAGTCATCCGTCGCGGGATCCGCTTGGTATAATTGGATGGCACTCGTGAAACACTCAAACAAGCGCAAGTCTGGCACATCCCCGACGAAAAGCGCGCCGCCCGGCGCAAGTAGCGCCATGGCCTGACGTAGCACATCAATCAAATAATCAGCGTTCGGGAAATGTAAGACAACGGAATTAATGACGATGGTGTCAAAATAGCCTTGCGGCAAGCCATCGGTAACATGGGCGGCCTGCGTGCGCAACTCAATACGGGCGGTTAAGTCAGCGTGTTGCGCCACTTGTGCCTTAAGCGCGTCAATAACAGGGGCGGAAATATCCGTGCCCCAATACGCTTCGCAGTGGGGCGCTAGGTGTGCAAGCAGCAGCCCCGTGCCTACGCCAATCTCAAGTACCCGCCGCGGTTGCAGCTCACGGATACGTGCAACGGCATCCGCGCGCCACGCTTGCATATCCGTCAACGGAATCGGCTGCCCGTCGTAGCTGCTCTTCCAAATATTAAAGTTTTCACCAAAAGGATAGTGCGCGTCGTCTTGATAATACGTATCGTAGACCTTCTGCCATGCTTCAACTTGGCTCGCCTCCGTCACAAAATCTCGCTCGGCAGGCGCTTGATCCAGCACAATATAGCCAACCAGCTGTTGGCCCCCCGCCTGCTCCTCTCGAGCTATCACCGCAGCCTGCGCGACAGCCGGGTGATGCTGCAGCGCCGCCTCAATCTCACCTAGCTCCACCCGGAAGCCTCGGATCTTGACTTGCTGGTCCGCCCGGCCGATAAACTCCAGCGCACCATCCGAGCGCCAGTACGCCAAATCGCCCGTGCGGTACAGCCGCGCACCGCTCGCATCGAACGGGTTAGCGATGAAGCGCTCGGCGGTCAACCCCGGTCGGCTAAAGTAACCCCTGGCCACGCCCGCGCCGGCTATATACAATTCCCCCACTACGCCAATCGGCACAGGACGCAAGCACGCATCTAACACGTAGGCCGTGGCGTTATCCAGTGGCGTGCCGATCGGGATAGACGCTTGCGCTTGATACGACCCTTGGATCAGATGGCCCGTGGCAATGGTTGTCTCAGTGGGGCCATACCCATTGATCAAGCGCAGTGCGGGACAGTGCGCAAGCACGCGCTGCGCCGCCGCGGACGAGACGATATCCCCACCCACCGTCAGCTGACGCACACGGCTCAAATAGCTCAAGTCACCTTCGGCCATGACCTGAAACAGCCCCGCACTCAACCACAGCGCGCTTACCTGGTGCGCTCGAATGGTCTCTTGTAAAACAGGCACATCCAACTCGCCTGGCGGCACAATGACTACCTGTCCACCCCAGAGCAGCGGCGTCCACAGTTCATACAGGGAGACATCAAAGGCGTGCGACGAATGCAGCAGCACCCGCTCTCGCACTTCAGACAAACGCCGGTCCAGGGCCATGTTGCGCACCGTACGATGCACAATGGCCACGCCTTTGGGTTGGCCGGTCGAGCCCGACGTGTACATCAAATACGCCAGTTGCTCAGGCGAGCAAGCCACCGCGGGGTTATCGCTTGGCTCATCATCGAGTGACGCATCGGCATCGACGACAATGATGTGAGCACTGAGTGCAGCGCAGCGCGCTTGCAACGTGCGATCCGTCAGCATGATGGGCGCGCGCGTCTCACCCAATAACGTGTGCAGCCGGCTGTTGGGCCACTGCTCGTTCAGTGGCAGATAGACGCCGCCGGCTTTGATGATGGCGAGCGCTGCGACCACGCGCTCGGGTGAGCGCTGCATCAAAACCGCCACGGGCGTCTCCGCCCCCACCCCCAGCCGGATCAACCAATGGGCCAGACGGTTCGCTTGAACATTCAGCTGCGCGTAACTGAGCGTCTGATCGATGCACACCAGCGCAGTGGCATCGGGGGTACGCTCGACCTGTTTTTCAAACAACTTGGGTAGCGTTGCGTCAGGCACTGGTTGCGCGGTGGTGTTCCATTCGACAAGCAGGCGCTGCTGCTGCGCTGCATTAAGCCAGTCAACGTCGCTGATAGACCGAGTAGGCTCGGCGTTGAGCGCTTTCAGGAACGTTAGGAAACCATGTTGAGGTGAGGTTAGTTCATTTGCCGTGTCAAATGCGCGGTTCGCATCAAGATCAACCCGCAACATGGGGCTATCGGGCTGAACATGGGCCACGACAAGAAGATTTTCGATCGATCCAGTGGCTAAAAGATGGTTCGTTGACGAAGACGCACCAAAGAGCAGATGGTTATCCACCACCCCGACGTCCAATAGGGAGCCAAACAACCGCTGAGTGGGCGATAATTCTAATACTTGGCGTAACGCACCCATCGGATAGCGTTGATGCCGCAGTCCCTGCTGAATTTTTTGTGCTACTTGATCCTTGAGCACCGAGAGGCTTGTGCTTGGCCGCACAGTTAACCGTACCGGCAGTACGTTGGATACCCTACCGGGGACGCATCGATCCATACTCGAGCAAACCGTCGCCGGGACGCCGAGCACCACGTCCTGCGCCCCGGTTAGCCGATGCAAATAGGCCGCCATGGCGGCAGTAGCGAGTTGGGCTAAATCAATGGCAGAAGACTCAAATGTATCAATCCTTTGGCTATCGGACTGGGCAAGCTTAGCAGTATGGCGTAAGCGAGGATGGAAAGCGCTCGCAAGTTGGCCTGCATACGTCACCGGTTCAGGCCAATTGGTGCAACGCTTAAGCCAATACGCTTTATCACGAGCCCATTGTGCCGAATTGCGATATTGGGCATTTTTCTTTAAAAACTGAGATACAGACCTGAAAGGGCATGGAGCGGGTTTGACACCCTCGCGCATCGCGCTATACACGTGCGCGACGCGTTGTGCGATAAGGTGCATGCCCATGCTATCCATCATGACAGCGTGATAGCGTTGGTACCATAGCACCTGGTCCGAAGCGGTTTTCAGCAATGCATAATGGAACAGCGGTCCTTGTAAAATATCCAACGGCTGCTCATAATCGGCGCGCATCCATGCTTGAGCGGCGGCTTGCGAGTCCGCTTCCGCACTGAGGTCAACCCGCGATAGCGACCACGCTGGTGAGCCGACATATTGTTGAATGCCTTCATCGGTCTCGACAAAATGCAACCGCAGGCTATCCGCTTCATGGATCACCTGCCGCAACGCCGCTTCGAACAAGGCTGGATCAATGACGCCTTCGATGGTCGTATACTGGCCAATGGTATTGGCACGGCTGTCTGAATAGAGCTGCTGGACAAGCGAGATTTCCGTTTGTGCGGTGGATAACGGATACGTAAGCGGCATGACGCGAATAGACATAATTGAGCTCCAATCCAGGCGAGAAGCAATTCTTTTACATAGCTGAAACAGTTAACCAGCCATCTTTGAATTTGCAATTTTTAGCAGTACAAAACTCATACCAGCTATCATGCCCGTTTCTGCTTGTACCAACAGTCAATCTTTCAATGGATAATTCTTAGCAGATACCGTTCCTACCATGAAAAATCGGACGCACTCACTGGCCAACATGACACTCCATGTGCATGCAAAGTCAAACTCAACAGTACATCGTCATACAGCACCGTATGTCCCTACCCAGTGAGCTACAGTAGCGCGCCGACTTGATTAGCTATACTTATGTTAAGCATGGTATCGAACCACGCTGACTGCATTAAACATACATGACCCGCCTATCGGGTGAGCGGTCATACTTTCTGTTTTGCTGTCTATCCATTTGTATGGAATTCGCAAAACCACTTCCCCACTTAGGGAATCGAATCAACTGGTCTCGATAAAGCGTCGCCCCCAATGGGACGATGCAATATTGCACATTAACAACTGAAATATGAACAATTTAACGATATCCATGCCCATGCAGGCTATTGTCCGCACTTAAAACACCAGCGCGTGGCCGCTCACAAAGCAGGTTCAAGGCAAGGAGAGGAGAAGTGGGCATACCACATAAGGACAACTTGGGTCGGTGCTCTGTTAGGGTACTTCGTCATTACGTTCACTCCAGACATCGCCTGTATGAAACGGCAGTCGCGACTGCCGACGAATCATCCCATTTTTGGCTAAACCGCACTGCACACCAGGATGAAGCTCCATTCCCATGGAATGGTTAGCATGAGTACAACCACTATAAAGTGTAATTTCAAGCAACTAAAGCGTTTTCTCTTTCTCAAAACCGACAAAATCGGAACATAAAAGCATTCAAACAGCATGTCGCTGATAACTGGAATGTGACAACAGGCGAGAAATACGACGATATTTATGATATTCATATTTATAAAATTAAGCTTGAATGAATAACATAAAAAAACAATTATCCTTGAAATCAACTTAATTCGATGCTTTGAGAAACAATTAAGAAGCCGCCACATTCACTGACTCAGCCATCCCGTTACTTTGCGGGCTGCACACCGGCGTGGTCAATGTCTTCAATCCGATTGAGCACGCGAATGTCCGTGGCTCGCCCGCTAGCTAAGGGCATCGCACACTGCCATGTCGGCGCCGTGTCGGCGTCCGCGCGCCGAGCTAACCGCCGTCGCGAGCGACTCACCAGCACGCGACGATCTCGCACTTGAGTTGACTGGCAAGCGCAAAACGGGCGCCCGGGCGCCATTGCTTGCCGATCTCGATGACCAGCACCACCCGGCAATCGGCGCGTCGTCCCGACCCGAATCTCGTCGCCATTACCGGCATTGCCGACTTATTGTCGCGCTTCCGCGCTCCACCGACATAAGGCTCACGCATCACCGGCATGCGGATTGCTATGCACGTCGACAGAGATGCCCGCCTGCATCCTATCCCGCATTCAGAGGAGCAACGTTGAACACTTGCTCGACCCATGGGCTACTGGAAGTCGGCCGCAACTGCGACTCGCTGTGCCATGCCGATCGCTTCAGCGTGCTGATCGACGCCGATGTGTATTTTTCAGCGTTGCGCGAAGCCATCCGCGGCGCGCAGCATACCGTTTTCATCGTCGGCTGGGACATCAACAGTCGAATGAAGCTGGTACCACAGGGCGCGGCAGACGGCTTCCCCGAGCCGCTTGGCGCTTTCCTGCAAGCCGTGGCCAGCGCCAACCGACGGCTGCGGATCTACGTGCTGGCATGGGATTTCGCCATGATTTTCGCGTTCGAACGAGAATGGATGCCTGTCTATCCGACCGGCTGGCGTTCGCATCGACGGATCCTATTCCGGATGGATAGCACACATCCGCGCGGTGCTTCGCACCACCAAAAGTTTGTGGTCGTCGATGACCGGCTCGCGTTCGTCGGCGGGCTGGACCTGACCCGCGCGCGCTGGGACACGCCGGCTCACGCTGCAAACGATCCTTGGCGCCGCAACCCCGACGGCTCGCCGTACAACCCGTTCCACGATGTCCACACGGTCTTCGATGGCGAAGCCGCGCGCGCGATCGGCCAATTAGCACGAGGCCGCTGGCGCCGCGCGTGCGGCAAGGCACTGGCGATCCGCGCCGAGCGCAACCTGAGCGGCGCCGATCCATGGCCGTCGAGCGTACCGGTGGACGTGCACGACGTCGTGCTCGGCATTGCATTGACCGCGCCGCCTTACCGCAATGAGCCTGGCGTGCAGCACATCCGTACGCTCACCGTCGACATAATCGAGGCCACGCAGCACAGTCTCTACATCGAAAACCAGTACTTGACCTCCGCTGTCGTGCGCGACGCGCTGGACCAACGGCTCGGAGACCCGCACGCGCCCGACGTCGCGGTGGTCGTGCCGCGCAACCACAGCGGCTGGCTGCAGGAAGCGACCATGGGCGCGCTGCGTGCGCGGCTACACCGTGCGCTCACACGGGCCGATCGCCACGGACGCTATCGGCTCTGGAGCCCATACATCGACGGGCTGCGCACGGGGTGCCTGAACGTACATAGCAAACTGATGATTAGCGACAACGAGCGGCTTTGCGTCGGCAGCGCGAACCTGAACAACCGCTCAATGGTGCTCGACACAGAATGTAACGTCGTATTGGACGCCAACGGCAGCGACCGCGTGCGTGCGGTGATCGCGTCGATCCGAGACCGGCTACTGGCTGAGCACCTGAATGCCTCGCCTGAAGCGGTGGCTGCCGCGCTGCAGCATCATGGTCGCTTGAACAGTGCGATCGACGCGTTGCGGCACGACGCACGCACGCTCACCCCACTGGATCCCACCATCCCGCCCGAACTCGAAGCGTTGGTGCCGGTCAGCGCGTGGGCGGACCCAGAAGTCCCAGTAGAACCGGACGCACTGGTCCGGCAGTTCCTCGACGATGGTCAGGGCACGCGCCCGGCGGCCCGGCTGCTGCGCCTCGGGGCCGTCGCACTCGCATTAGCCACGCTGGCCGCGCTGTGGCGCTTCACCCCTGCCGGTCAGGCATTGAGCGTGGCCAATATCGTGCATTGGAGCGAACGATTGGCCGCATTGCCGCTGGCGCCGGCGATCGTACTGCTTGGCTACGTCGTCGCTTCACTGGCGGCCGTGCCAATCACGCTGATCATCGCCGCCACTGGACTGGTTTTTGGCACATGGCCGGGCGCAGTATACGCGCTGGTTGGCTCGATGCTGGCTGCGACGGCCACCTACTACGTCGGCGTCGGGCTGGGACGCGACGCGGTGCGCCGGCTCGCCGGTTCCCGCGCGAATCGCCTGAGCGAGCGCATCGGCAAGCGTGGTTTGCTAACCATCCTGGTGCTACGACTGGTGCCGGTCGCGCCGTTCTCGATCGTCAACCTGGTGGCCGGTGCATCCCATATCGGGATAGGCGACTTCTTGCTCGGCACGCTGCTCGGCATGGCCCCGGGGACGGTGCTAACCGTGACATTCGCACACCAACTGATCGCATCGATCCGACATCCCGACGCGGGCTCACTCGTGCTGCTCATAGGCATCGGCGCCGCGCTAGTGGCACTGTCGATTCTATTGCACAAGCTGCTGAAAAAACATTGACCACTATGGCCTATTCAGAACTGCGTATTGCGACTTACAACATCCATGGCGCTGGTGGCCGATGGCGACCACGCTCAATGCAACGCATCGCTGACGTTGTCGCCGAACTAGATGCGGACATCGTCGCCCTTCAGGAGGTGCCACTGAACGGCGCCTCCAACGCACCCGGCGTGCTGGACGATTTGCGGCAGGCCACCGGCATGGAGGCGGTTGCCGGGCCAACGCTGCAGACCGAGCGCGGAGACTACGGCAATGCGGTGCTGTCGCGGCTGCCGATTCGCGCGGCACGCACGCTGGACTTGTCGTTCACGCGGCGCGAACCGCGCGGCGCGCTCGATGCGGACATCGAATATGCAGACGGCGTGCTGCGCGTAGTGGCGACGCATCTGGGGCTGTCGGCGATCGAGCGCAGTGCACAGGTGCGCACGCTGCTTGCCGCATTCGACAGCAGCGAGCTGCCGGTGATCCTGCTGGGCGACATCAACGAATGGTTCGTGCACGGCCGTGCATTGCGCGCGCTGGTCGGGCATTTTCGTCGGGCGCCGGCGCCACGCACGTTTCCGGCACGCTGGCCGATCCTTTCGCTGGACCGCATCTGGGTCCATCCCGGGGAATGGCTGGTCGATGTCCAAGTGCATCGCAGCGCGCTTGCGCGCGTCGCGTCGGATCATCTGCCGTTGATTGCGCGCATCCGCGCAAACGGCAACGGTACTCGTCCTCTCGAGATAGCCAGCGTCGCTACCCCAGCGGGCCTGCGAGATAGCGCGACACGCACCGGTGAAGATCCGACCGGGGACATTCGGTCGCTGCCGCGATAGCATCGGCATGGGCCCGCAGCCGACAGCGCATTCTAGTGCGGCGCGCTATCGCGGGGCGTCATGCTACGCACGGACAAGCCGTCCAGGAAACCGCTAGAGCGCACGGCACGCCAGCATGGAGCGAATATGCCCTATAGCGGCCGCGGGATTCAAACCTTTTGGACATACATCCGCGCAGTTCATGATCGTCCGGCAGCGGAACAGTCGATACGGATCCTCCAAATTGTCTAGGCGCTCGCCAGTGGCTTCGTCGCGCGAGTCCACGATGAACCGGTACGCCTGCAAGAGGCCGGCCGGGCCAACGAATTTGTCCGGATTCCACCAGTACGACGGGCACGCGGTCGAGCAGCACGCACACAGAATGCACTCATACAACCCGTCGAGCTGGTCACGCTCCTGCGGCGTCTGCAACCGCTCGCGCTCCGGCGGCGGCGTCTCGTTGATCAGATATGGCCGGACCGAGTGGTATTGGTTGAAAAAGCTAGTCATGTCCACGATCAGGTCACGCACGACTGGCAGCCCGGGCAATGGCCTGAGTTGGATGTGCGCCGGCAGCGATTGCATGTTCGTCAGGCAAGCCAATCCGTTCACGCCATTGATATTCATCGCATCCGAACCACAAATCCCCTCGCGACACGAGCGACGGTAGGCAAGCGTCTCATCGAGGGCCTTGAGCCGTCCCAGCACGTCAAGCAGCATCCGGTCCTCGGGCTGCGGCTCGATCTCGTAGCGTTGCATGCGGGGACGCTCGTCCCCGTCGGGATCGTAACGGAAGACATCGATGATGCGTCGTCGCTGGGTCATGGCAACAAGCTCCGGAAAGTCGAGCAGCAGGAACACGATGGTGCGCAACAACCATTCCCATGCCAACGCGGCGCTGCCGACCCATAACGGCCGGTTCATCCGGCCTCAAATACGCGCAACTCAACGGCAAGGCCGTTGACGCGCTGCTCGATGACGGCAGGTATCGCAGCCTCAGCCAGAAGTGGGGGGTTGGCGCGGACGTGCGCTGACGCTGCCGAGCGGTCCGAACGCGATACAGCCGGCATAGCCGGCAACCTCGTCAATCCAGTGCAGTTGCAGCGCCGCGATATCCCCCCATGCACCACTCGTCGGCGCATCAACGCGCTGCACGCCCTGGGCAAATGGATCCACCGACACCTGCTGCAAGCCATACCCGATACCGACGCCCAGCGCCTTGAGCACGGCCTCCTTGGCCGTCCAGCAGCGGAAAAACCCGTGAGCGCCGTGCATGTGGCCACTCAGGCGCAGCGCACGCTGCTCGGCGTCCGTGCATACCGTGCCGAGCAATGCCTGCCAGTCGAGCACACGCTCGATGCACTCGATGTCCACGCCCACGCAGCGCCTGTCTGATAACGCAATTAGCGCATGCTGGCCTGCATGCGTGACGTTGAACGACAACGTGTCGCCGTAGCCGTCGAGTTCCGGCCGCCCGAAGGGCCCCGACGAAAAGCGCAGCGACAGCGGCACACCACCGGTATGCCTAGCGAGCAACGTTCGCAATACGGCACGTGTCGCAGCAAAGCGCAGCCGATCCTCGTCACGTCGATAACGCAATGCCTGCTGCTGTTCATCGTCGGATAGCCACGGTTGTAGCCGGTTCCACGCAGTGGCAGCGAGTGGGACCCGCACGTGCCACAGCATCACGTCATCGGGCCAGCGTCCGCCGGGGCGCAACAGGGTTGTTGTCGTAACGTGTGTCGCGTCCTCGGTCATCGCTTGTATGCGGGAGAGAAAGTCACAGCCCGTCGCAGCGCTGCGACGGGTACTTGTCGCTTGTGCCCCAATTGTAAGCGATGCGGCCGGACTTCATGGCGGGCCTGCGTCGGCCGTCCTGGGAGTGCGAGCATTTGCCGTCCGCAATCGGTGTGATGAACCTGCCAGCGTTTCCGTGTGGGCGGCGTTTGGTGCCGCGATGCGTCGGGTGCCGGCGTGCGCCCGCGCATTCCCCGGCGCGCGAAGGCTGGCTGCGTCGTCTACGCCGCCCTGAGGCTGATCTACACTGCGTTGGCGAGCAGCGCCCTGCCGGCGCGCGCGCCGTTAGGCTTGCCAATCGCGCGGCTGATGAAGTCGCCCGCCGCGACCACTGCGTTCAGATCGACACCTGTCTCGATCCCCAGTCCGTGGAGCAGATACAACACGTCTTCCGTGGCCACGTTGCCCGTCGCACCTTTCGCGTAGGGGCAGCCGCCGAGGCCCGCGACCGATGAATGGAAGATGGCGATACCGGCCTGCAGCCCCGCATAGATATTCGTCAGTGCTTGTCCATAGGTATCGTGGAAGTGCCCGGCCATGCATTCGAGCGGAAAGACAGATGACACGGCTTCGGCCACCTCCAGCACACGGTTCACGGTACCGACGCCGATGGTGTCAGCGATGTCGATCTCATCGCATCCGAGATCGCGCATCCGGGTCACCACATCGACCACGGCATCGACCGCGACTTCCCCTTGGTACGGGCAGCCAAGCGAGCACGAGATGCTGCCGCGCAACCGCAGTTTGGCATCTTTGGCGGCCTTCGCGACAGGAGCGAAACGCGCGAGCGATTCAGCGATCGAGCAATGGATATTGCGTTGCGAAAACGCTTCGCTTGCCGCACCAAAGATCACCACCTCGTCCACGCGCGCGGCCAGCGCCGCCTCGAAACCTTGCATGTTGGGCGTCAACGCCGAATACAACGTGCCTGCCCGTCTCCGAACGCGTGCCATCACGTCGGCGCTGTCGGCCATTTGGGGCACCCATTTCGGTGACACAAATGACGCCGCCTCGATGTTTGCGAAGCCGGCCGCGCTCAGCCGGTCGAGCAATTCCACCTTGACGTCGGTCGGCACCTGCACTTTTTCCGCTTGCAGGCCATCGCGGGGCCCCACTTCGACGATCTTCACCCAGCCGGGCAGCCCGGACATGCTGCTGCGGGGCGCGGCCGCCGGGTCGCTTCTGTCCTCCGTCATGAAGTCACCTCCAGCGTCAATGGCTGTGCGCCGTCGGCCACCTGATCACCGACCGCCACGCTGTGGATACCCAGGCGGCAACACGCCGCGATGGGCGCGGACAAGCCAACACGTAACCGGTTTCAAATGCGCCATCCCGGCGCGCGCTTCTCGAGGAACGACGCCACGCCTTCACGGCCCTCCGCCGAGGCCCGCACCCGTGCGATCCGCTCGACGGTCTCGTCAATTAACTCGTCGGTCAACGGCCTGTCGGCGATGTCCCGCACCAGCCGCTTGGATTCGGCGACCGCACCGGGGCCATTGGCCACAAGCGCATCGGCCAGCCGGCGCACCGTCTCGTCCAGCGCAACTTGCGGCACCAGTTCGCTGACCAGCCCAAGCCGCAACGCGGTCGCACCGTCGAACGGCTCGGCAGTCGTGAAATAGCGCCGGGCCGCACGCGCGCCCATCGCGCGCATCACATAGGGCGCAATCGTCGCCGGGATCAGGCCGAGCCGCGCCTCGGACAGGCAGAAACGTGCCGCTTCTTGCGCGACAACGATGTCCGCGGTCGATATCAATCCCATCCCGCCGGCGTAGACATCACCGTTAACGCGTGCCAGCACGGGCTTGGGACAGCGGTCAATCGTTGCCAGCATGCGCGCGAGCGTACACGCGTCAGCACGACTCTCGTCGCTCGAGTAGCCGGCCATCTTGCGCATCCAGTTCAGGTCAGCGCCCGCACAGAACGCCACCCCATTGGCAGCGAGCACGATCGCACGGATTTCGCCGCATTGGCCCAGCATGCCGAACACCGACGTCAACTCGGCGATCATCGTCTCGTTGAATGCATTGCGCACCTGGGGCCGGTTCAACGTCACGGTCGCCAGCGTATCCTCGCAATTGAGCGTCAAGGTGTCGTATTGCATCGCTTCGCCTCCTCGCACCCGCAGAACAGAAGAGCCACTAGCGCCTACATGCGGAACACGCTGAAGCGTGCCTCGCCGATTGGCGCATTCATCGCGGCCGACAAGCCCAGGCCGAGCACATCGCGGGTCTGCGCCGGATCGATGACGCCATCATCCCACAGGCGGGCGCTCGCGTAGTACGGATGGCTCTGCTGTTCGTATTGCTCACGGATTGGCGCTTTGAAGGCCTCTTCGTCCTCGGCGGACCAAGTCCCGCCCTTCGCCTCGATGCCGTCGCGGCGCACCATGGCCAGCACGGAGGCGGCTTGCTCGCCGCCCATAACGGAAATCCGCGCATTCGGCCACATCCATAGCATCCGCGGCGAGTACGCGCGGCCGCACATTCCGTAGTTACCGGCGCCGAACGAGCCGCCAATGATCACCGTCAACTTGGGCACCTGCGCGGTCGCGACCGCGGTGACCATCTTCGCGCCGTGACGGGCAATCCCTTCATTCTCGTACTTGCGTCCGACCATGAAGCCAGTGATGTTCTGCAGGAAAATCAGCGGAATCTTGCGCTGGCAGCACAACTCGATAAAGTGCGCGCCCTTGAGCGCCGATTCAGAAAACAGAATACCGTTGTTAGCGACGATGCCGACAGGATAACCCCACAGATGGGCAAATCCGGTCACCAGTGTCGTGCCATAGCGCGCCTTGAACTCGTCGAACGCCGAATCATCCACAAGGCGCGCGATCACCTCGCGCACGTCGAACGGCTTGCGCGTGTCGGTCGGGATCACACCGTACAACTCACGCGTGTCGTAGCGCGGCGGCTTCGGCTCACGCAGTGCAAGCGGCTGCGGCTTGACTCGGTTCAGGTGGCCCACGATGCGCCGCGCAATCGCAAGTGCATGCGCATCGTTTTGTGCAAGATGATCGGCGACGCCGGACAGCGGGTGTGCACGTCACCGCCGCCCAGGTCCTCGGCCGTGACGACCTCGCCGGTCGCGGCCTTCACCAGCGGCGGGCCACCGAGGAAAATCGTGCCTGGCCTTTTACGATGATCGACTCGTCGCTCATAGCGGAACATAGGCGCCGCCGGCGGTACACGAGCCCATCACCACGGCAATCTGCGCGATGCCTTGCGCGGACAGGTTCGCCTGATTGTAGAAGATGCGGCCGAAGTGATCTCGATCCGGGAAAACCTCATCCTGGTTCGCAGGTTTGGCCCCGCCC
>NZ_JADBGL010000015.1:0-66594 GCF_037389205.1 Mycetohabitans sp. B46 | reverse complement strand
CTTTCCGGCGTGCTGCTCAACACGGGCGCGCAGTTGCTACTCAAGGCCGGCGTGAATGCGGTCGGCCATTTTGAATTTTCGGCGGCAAACATCGTGCCGGTCAGCGTGCGGCTGGCCACGCAGTGGCCAATCATCGGCGGGTTGGCATGCTATGTCGTCAGCGTCGTCGTCTGGATCCTCGGGCTGTCGCGCGTGGAAGTGTCGGTCGCCTACCCGATGTTGTCGCTCGGTTACGCGGTCAATGCAGTAGCGGCCTGGTACCTGTTCGGCGAGGTCATGTCGGTACAGCGCCTCGTCGGCATCGGTATCATTCTGCTCGGCGTGGTCGTGCTGGCGCGCAGTTGAGCCCACTTAGCCTCCCGAGAGAACCGAATTAGACAAACCATGAGCCAAACTTCCTTGCCCTTTTTGCCGTTCGTGCGGCCGCACGTCGATGAGGAAACGATTGCCGGCGTCGTCGAGGTGCTGCGCAGCGGCTGGATCACGACCGGCCCGCAAAACGCCCGTTTCGAAGCAGCGCTGTCCGAGTACTGCGGCCGGCCGGTGCGAACGTTCAATTCGGGCACCTGCACGATGGAAATCGCGCTGCGCATCGCCGGCATTGGGCCCGGCGACGAAGTGATCACCACGCCGCTGTCATGGGTGGCCACCAGCAACGTGATTTGCGAGGTGGGCGCGACCCCGGTGTTCGCCGACATCGACCCAATCACCCGTAACCTGGACCTAGACAAGCTCGAGGCCGCCATCACACCGCGCACGCGCGCGATTATCCCAGTGTATTTGGCCGGGGTGCCAATGGACCTAGAGCAGCTCCATGCGATCGCGCGCGCGCGCCAGCTGCGTGTGGTCGAGGACGCCGCACAGGCGCTCGGCTCGAGCTGGAACGGCCGGCGCGTCGGCACGTACGGCGACTTCGTGTCATTTAGCTTCCATGCGAACAAGAACATCACCTCGATCGAGGGGGGGGCGCTGGTGCTGAACAACGACGACGAAGCACGGCTTGCCGAAAAGTACCGGCTGCAAGGCATCACGCGCACCGGCTTGGATGGAATGGAATGCGACGTGCTTGGCGGTAAGTACAATCTGACTGACGTCGCCGCGCGCGTTGGGTTGGGCTCGCTGGCCCGCCTGGACGAAATCACCGCGCAGCGCCGCGCGCTGGCACGCGCCTATTTCGAGCATTTCGCCGGCGGCGCGGCCGTGGCCGCTGGCGTCGAGTTGCCGCCCGCGGACTTCACAAACTCGAACTGGCACATGTTTCAGATTGTGTTGCCGCTGGAGCGGCTCACGATCCAACGCGCCGACTTCATGGCGCAGATGAAGGAGCGCGGCATTGGCACCGGCGTGCACTATCCGCCAATCCATCTGTTCAAGCTGTACCGGGAACGGGGCTTCGGCCCGGGCATGTTTCCACACGCGGAGCGCGTTGGACGGGCGATCGTCACGCTACCGCTGTTTGCGCAAATGACGATGGCTGACGTGTCGCGCGTCGTACAAGCCGTCAATGAGATTATTCACCGTCACCAACAATGAATACGCCTGAACTGTCCGTCGTGATCCCCGTCTACAACGAGGAAGCGGGCCTGGCCGCCCTATTTGCGCGGCTCTATCCGGCGCTGGACGCGCTGGACTTGACCTACGAAGTGATTTTCATCAACGACGGCAGTCGTGATCGCTCGGCCGCGATGCTGGCCGAGCAGTACTACGCGCGCCCAGACACCACCCGTGTCGTGCTGCTCAACGGTAACTACGGGCAGCACATGGCCATCCTCGCCGGATTCGAGCAGACGCGTGGCGACATCGTAGTCACACTTGATGCGGACTTGCAAAATCCACCCGAGGAAATCGGCAAGCTGGTGGCGAAGATGCGCGAGGGCCACGACTACGTCGGCACGATCCGGCAACAGCGGCGCGACAGCTTATTCCGCCGCAAGGCGTCGGTCGCGATGAACCGGTTGCGCGAGCGCATCACGCGGATCCGGATGGCCGACCAGGGATGCATGCTGCGCGCATACAGCCGCCGCATTATCGACACGATCAACCTATGCGGCGAGATCAACACGTTCATCCCGGCCCTCGCCTACACGTTCGCGCAAAACCCGGTCGAAATCGAGGTATCGCACGAAGAGCGTTTCGCCGGCGAATCGAAGTACTCGCTGTACAGCCTGATCCGGTTGAACTTCGACCTGGTCACCGGCTTCTCAGTGGTGCCGCTGCAATGGCTGTCGTTCGTTGGCGTGATCCTGTCCAGCGGCTCCGCGGCGCTGTTCATACTGCTGCTGGTGCGGCGCTTCATCATTGGTGCGGAAGTTCAAGGCGTATTCACGCTGTTCGCGATCACGTTCTTCCTGCTCGGCGTGATCATTTTCGCGCTCGGCCTGCTCGGTGAATACATCGGCCGAATCTATGAGCAAGTGCGCGCGCGGCCACGCTATCTGGTGCAGGCAGTGCTGCAGCAGCGCGACAGCGACACACCGAGACATGCAACCAGCACCAGCCGCGCGCCGGCTCCCAGGGCGCCGCGCGTCGCGCGCGGCGAGCACGCAGACGGCATGGTGGGGCGCAACCGATGAATGCGCGCGCCGTCGTTTTCGCGTATCACAATGTCGGCGCGCGCTGTCTGCGCGTGCTCCTCGCGCGCGGCGTAGACGTCGCGCTCGTCGTCACGCATCAAGACAATCCGCAAGAGCGCATCTGGTTCGAAAGCGTGGCGGCGGTCGCGGCCGACTACGGACTGCCGGCGATTACGCCTACCGATCCGCGCGCGCCAGAGTTGGCCGAGGCCGTGCGCGCGGTGCAGCCAGATTTCCTGTTCTCTTTCTATTACCGACACATGCTGCCGGCTGGCCTGCTTGCGCTGGCACCGCGCGGCGCCTTCAACCTGCACGGCTCGCTGCTACCGAAGTACCGTGGCCGCGTGCCGACCAACTGGGCCGTGCTCAACGGCGAGACCGAGACAGGCGCCACGCTGCACGAGATGACGGCCAAACCGGACGCCGGCGCGATCGTCGCGCAGACGCCGGTGCCGATCCTGCCGGACGATACCGCGAGCCAGGTGTTCGATAAGGTGACGGTGGCCGCCGAGCAGACGCTGTGGCGAGTGCTGCCGGCACTGCTGGCCGGCGACGCACCGCGGCTGCCGAACGATCTGGCCGCGGGCAGCTATTTTGGTGGTCGCCGCCCCGAGGATGGCCGCATTGACTGGTGCCTGCCCGCCCAGCAGGTCTACAACCTGGTGCGCGCGGTCGCGCCGCCTTATCCGGGCGCATTCACCGACGTCGGCGGCGAGCGCTTCATCGTCGCCGCGGCCCGGCTCGCGCATCACGACGCGGCCGGCACCGCGACATTGCCGCCGGGCTTGCAGGTTTGCGATAATGCGCTATTTGGCGTGTGCGGCGACGGCCGCGCGCTGGCGATCCGCGAACTGCGCCATGTCGGCCGCGACGCTTCCAATCCCACACACAACGAGCGCGTAATCGACGCGGCAACGTTCCTGCGCCTTACTCAATCCTCATCGCATTCATGAAAAAAGTCCTGATCCTCGGCGTCAACGGCTTCATCGGCCATCACCTGTCTAAGCGCATCCTTGAGACCACCGATTGGGAAGTCTATGGGATGGACATGCACAAGGATCGTCTGGGCAGTCTAACGCAGCATCCGCGAATGCACTTCTTCGAAGGCGACATTACGATCAACAAGGAGTGGGTCGAGTATCACGTCCGCAAGTGTGACGTGATTTTGCCGTTAGTCGCGATCGCCACACCCGCCACCTATGTGAAGCAGCCGCTGCGCGTGTTCGAGCTTGATTTTGAAGCCAACGTGCCGATTGTGCGCTCAGCAGTCAAATACGGTAAGCACCTGGTCTTCCCGTCCACGTCCGAGGTGTACGGCATGTGCAACGATGGTGAGTTCGACCCAGAAGCCTCGCCGCTGATCTACGGCCCGATCAACAAGCCGCGCTGGATCTACGCATGCTCGAAGCAGTTGATGGACCGCGTAATCTGGGGCTACGGCATGGAGGGCCTGAATTTCACGCTGTTTCGCCCGTTCAACTGGATCGGCCCGGGGCTGGACACGATCCACACGCCGAAGGAGGGATCATCGCGCGTAGTCACGCAGTTCCTCGGCCATATCGTGCGGGGCGAGAACATCAGCCTGGTCGACGGCGGTGCGCAAAAACGCGCGTTCACCGACATCGACGACGGCATCTCGGCGCTAATGCGGATCATCGAGAACCCGGCCGGCATCGCGAGCGGAAAAATCTACAACATCGGCAATCCGCACAACAATTTCTCGGTGCGCGAACTAGCCAACAAGATGCTGGCGCTGGCCGCCGATTACCCCGAGTATGCGCAGTCTGCACAACAGGTGAAGCTGGTGGAAACCTCGTCGAGCGCCTATTACGGCACCGGTTACCAGGACGTGCAGAATCGCGTGCCGAAGATCGACAATACGAAGCAGGATCTGGCCTGGACACCGACGCTGTCAATGGACGACGCGCTGCGCAAGATCTTCGAGGCCTACCGCTCGCAGGTCGCCGAAGCCCGCGCGCTGGTTGACTGACGGCGCGGGTGGCGGCAGTGGCTCGCATCGTATTGAAGATCGACGTCGACACGCTACGCGGCACCCGTGAAGGCGTGCCAAACCTCGTGCGCATGCTCCGGCACGCCGGCGTCGGCGCGACGTTCCTGTTCAGCCTAGGCCCCGACCACACCGGTTGGGCATTGCGCCGGGTATTCCGGCCGGGGTTCCTGCGCAAGGTGTCGCGCACGTCGGTGTTCGAGCACTATGGCATCAAGACACTCGCCTACGGCGTGCTGCTGCCCGGCCCGGACATCGGCGCGCGCGCGGCGGCGCAGATGCGTGCCACGCGCGATGCCGGCTTCGAGGTGGGCATTCATACATGGGACCACGTGTATTGGCAGGACAACGTGCGCACGCGTGAGCGCGCATGGACGATCGCACAAATGGCGAAAAGCCACGCGCGCTTCGTCGAGGTATTCGGTGAGGCGCCGCGTACCCATGGCGCAGCAGGCTGGCAGATGAACGACCATGCATTTCATCAACTCGACGCATGGGGGATCCGGTACGCGTCCGACGGGCGCGGCCATGGCCCGTATCGGCCGACGGTAAACGGCATGCCGCTTGCTCACGTGCAGCTGCCCACCACGCTGCCAACATTGGACGAAGTGCTCGGACTGGATGGGTTGAGCGTGGACAACGTCGCCGATCACCTATTGTCGCTGACGCGGCACGACGGCGTCGATCACGTATTCACGCTGCACGCGGAACTGGAAGGGCAGAAGCTTGCCCCCGTGCTCGAACGCCTGCTAGCAGGCTGGCGCGCGCAGGGGCATGCACTGGTGTCGATGGCCGACTATTACGCGACGCTGGACCTGGACTCACTGCCATCGTACCCTGTCGCGTGGGGTGAGGTACCGGGTCGCGCCGGCGAACTCATTATTCAGCCTGACTAAAGCAATGGCGCGAGCATTGGTCCACATCGGTCCTGCTTCGCTGCCGCTAATCATAACAACAGGAGAAATCCGTGCCGAGCATTGCGATCGACCACACCGTTCCCGATTTCACCGCTTCAGCAACAGGCGGCGAATTCACGCTGTCCGCGCTGAAGGGTAACAAGGTCGTTCTCTATTTTTATCCGAAGGACAACACACCGGGCTGCACCACCGAGAGCCTGGCGTTCCGTGACGCGTACCCGGCCTTCAAGCAGGCGGGTGCCGAGATCGTCGGCATCTCGCGCGACAGCGTACGCTCGCACGAGAACTTCCAGCGCAAGCTCGAATTGCCGTTCGTGCTAGTGTCCGACGCCGACGAGACTGTGTGCCAACTATTCGACGTCGTCAAAATGAAAAAGATGTACGGTAAGCCGGTACGTGGCATAGAGCGCTCGACTTTCCTGCTCGATGCGCAGCATGTACTATGCCGCGAGTGGCGCGGCGTGAAGGTGCCCAACCATGTCGATGAGGTGCTGGCCGCCGTACAAGCCCTGTGACGCGGTTAATGCAGCGCGACATGTGCCCTTTGACGTGAGCGTTTGACGCAGGTTATAGTGAGCCGCAATGAAGGCTGACTCCCTACCTTACCGCCGTGCTCCCCATCCAAGGGGGTGCGGCTTTTTTCTTTGGGGCCGCACCGACCTAGGCGAACCGGCGCCCATTACATGACTGATACCCGCGCACGTCGCAGAGGGCGCCGCTGCGTCGGCGCCCCGGGTGGCGTGCATCGTTGAACCGATTCCGTCAGAGGAAACCATGCCTTTGCCTACCGCGCCGAGCAAACTCGGAAACCTGCTTTCACCCGACGAATACAAGGCCAAGGTGAAGACGGCCAAAGGCGCACGCAAGCGCTCGCCTGCCCCCGGGCACGACCATGACGACGCTTACGCAAGCCGGGACGACGGCGTCGCGTTCAACGCCGCCGCGAGCGAGCCCCTGCCGGCGCTGACATCGCTCGAAGCAGACAATGCGGCATTGCGCGCCGCGCTGCCGGACGAGGAAGTGGTACGCGAGACACCCACCGCGCGCAAGCGCAAGTCGAAGCAGACCGCGGCGCTGCTTCGGCCGTCACGCCCCGCCCTCGAGACGGCCGCCCCCGACACGGTTCCAGCCGAGGTGACCCGCGACGCGGCCGTGCCGACGGCACCCGTCGCGTTGCGCGAGACGCCCGCCCCGGCACGTGTCACACCACCCGCGCTTTCCGCCGCGCCGAGCACGCGCGGCACACAGCGACGGGCCAGGACGCGTGCCGCCGACACAACGCGCAAGCTGTTCGTACTCGACACGAACGTGCTAATGCACGATCCGAGTTGCGTGTTCCGCTTCGAGGAACACGATGTCTACCTGCCAATGATCACGCTCGAGGAACTCGACAACCATAAGAAAGGGATGTCGGAGGTCGCACGCAATGCCCGGCAGGTCAGCCGCACGCTGGACGCGCTGGTGGCCGACGCCGGCAGCGCGATGATCACCGGCATCGCGCTGTCGCAGCTGGGCAACCGGGAAGCAGCCGGGCGCCTGTTCTTTCAGACCGAACTCACTCATATTGAACCGGTGGTCGGGCTCCCGCAAGGCAAAGCGGATAACCAGATTCTGGGCGTTGTGCGGGCGCTGCAAGCGCAAATGCCGGAGCGGCAAGTTGTGCTGGTGTCCAAAGACATCAACATGCGTATTAAGGCGCATGCACTCGGCTTGCCAGCCGAGGACTATTTCAATGACCAGGTCCTCGAGGACAAGGACCTGCTCTACTCGGGCGTGCGCGCACTGCCGCAGGATTTCTGGACGCGGCACGGCAAGGGCATGGAGAGCTGGCAGGACACCAAGAGCGGCACCACATACTACCGGGTCACCGGGCCGCTGTGTGCGTCGCTGCTGGTCAACGAGTTCGTCTATCTCGAGCCCCAAAACGGCGAGCCGACCTTCCACGCAGTGGTGCGTGAAATCAACGGCAGGACAGCGTTGCTGCAGACGCTGCGCGACTATGGGCACCACAAGAACAACGTATGGGGCATCACGGCGCGCAACCGTGAGCAAAACTTCGCGCTGAACTTGCTGATGAACCCGGAGGTCGATTTTGTCACGCTGCTCGGCCAGGCTGGTACCGGCAAGACGTTGATGGCATTGGCCGCAGGTCTGGCGCAGGTGCTCGACGACAAGCGCTACAACGAGATCATCGTCACGCGCGCGACCGTGCCGGTAGGCGAGGACATCGGATTTCTGCCCGGCACCGAGGAGGAAAAGATGCAGCCATGGATGGGCGCGTTCGACGACAACCTCGAAGTGTTGCAAAAAACCGACGACACGGCCGGTGAATGGGGACGCGCCGCCACGCAGGAACTGATCCGTTCGCGGCTCAAGGTCAAGAGCATGAATTTTATGCGCGGGCGCACCTTCGTCGATAAATACGTGATCATCGACGAAGCGCAGAACCTGACGCCGAAACAAATGAAGACGTTGGTCACGCGGGCCGGCCCCGGTACGAAGATGATTTGCCTGGGCAACATCGCGCAAATCGACACGCCGTACTTGACCGAAGGCAGTTCGGGGCTAACCTACGTGGTTGACCGCTTCAAAGGGTGGACCCACGGCGGCCACGTCACGCTGGCGCGTGGCGAGCGGTCGCGCTTGGCAGATTACGCCTCGGATGTGCTGTAGTGCTGTGACGAACAGCGCGGCGATTTCCACCGCCAGCCGACGTCAGCTTCCGGCGCCGGATCTAGTGATCCGGCGCTTTTTTCGAGATGCCACGCCGGCCGCCGATACGAAACGTGTGCCATCCAGGCGACGTGATTCCCCCAGGAAACTTAAAGTTCTTTCTTAAGTGTATTGGCCAGAGCCCGGTGCGGCGGCTATGATTCGGACATTGCCCCGCCGGAAGGCGTGCGCCTGGTCGCCCGCCCGATTCTTCATGCGCCTCCCCTGGATTGCACTTGCGCCCTGCTCCATCGCTGTCCTGCTTGCCGCTTGCTCCAGCGTGCAGCCGCCAGTCACGCGCGGGGATGAAGCGCCGACGAGCGGCTACCGCACGCGCCCATCGTCTAGGCTCGGCTTCGTGGATCACAGCGTCGGCCAGGAGGAAGTATCGATCCAGGCGATGAGCCTAGTCGGCGTACACTATCGTTGGGGAGGCAACACGCCAAGCAGCGGTTTCGACTGCAGTGGACTGGTGCGCTACGTGCTCGCGCGCTCGGCGGCGGTCGAATTGCCGCGAACCACGGCCGAAATGAGCCGACGCGGGCGACCGATTCAGCCGAGCGAAATCGCGCCCGGCGACCTGGTCTTCTTCAACACGTCCGGCCGGCCACATTCGCACGTCGGCATCTACGTGGGCAACATGCGCTTCGTCAACGCGCCGTCGACCGGCGGCACGGTACGCATCGACTACGTAACGAACCCGTACTGGGCGAAGCGATTCGATGGCATTCGCCGTGTCGCCCCGGTACGCAACGCGCCAAAGAGGCCGTTTGACGCACCAATGCTGCTAGCGGCCTCAGCGCCACCGACACCGCCGGCTGGCACGAACAGCGCGATGCCCAGCCGGGTGGCGCCTGCTGCTGCGGGTACACAGCACCACGGGATGGCTTATGTCGCTGGCGAAGCCGCGAGTGGCCAGGATGCGTTCGCGTCGTCGCCACCGTCGGCATCCCTCGCACGTGCTCAGGTGCGCGGCGTCGGTGCCGTCGAGCCGGACCCGATCGGCGCAATGGCGGACGCCGGCGATACATCGTTCGAAGCGTTCGAGCCGACCACTGCGACCGCGCGCAACCAAACGGCTTCATGGACCGCCGCGCCGATCATGTCGGCCGCCCCCGATCCTGCCACCGTGACGGCGAGCGCCACGCCGGCTGCGGGCGGCCACGACTATGGGGCCGATACGCCGATGGCCACGCCAGCGCAGGCGGCCGCGGCCAACGATCCCATCGCCCGTTTCGCCCACGGCAATTTCTGAGCGCCAAGCCAGCCGATCAGCATGGCTCGCGCGCAGCCAGCCGCGGCTTGCGCTGGGCTGCTACGCGAGGTTGAACGACATCACCGACGTTGCGCTGTTCCTGGCCAGTGCGCGTGCCAATGACGTGAAAGGTACGATCCTCGCGATGGACGGGCGACAGCGCGGCAGTGATCTAAGCACTACAGCAGCCGCTGACCGAGCCACCAGCCGGCAGCAGACAGCGCGGCGGATGCCGGAATCGTCAGAATCCAGGCCCAGACAATATTGCCGGCGACACCCCAGCGTACGGCTGACAGTTTCTGCGTCGCCCCGACACCGACGATCGCACCAGTGATCGTGTGCGTCGTCGAGACCGGAATGCCAAGCCACGACGCCATGAACAGCGTAATCGCACCACCGGTCTCCGCGCAAAAACCACCGACCGGCTTGAGCCGCGTGATGCGCTGCCCCATCGTGCGCACGATCCGCCAGCCGCCGAACAACGTGCCCAGGCCCATTGACACGTAGCAGCCGGCAATCACCCATGTCGGCGGCGCGGCGGCGCTCACCGACGCGTAGCCGGTCGCGATCAGCAACATCCAAATGATGCCGATCGTCTTCTGCGCGTCGTTGCCTCCGTGCCCCAGGCTGTACAGCGACGCGGACACGAGTTGAAGCCGACGGAAACGCCGGTCAACGCGACTTGGCGGCGTGCGAAAGAAAAACCATGACACGAGCAGCATGAACAGCGACCCGAGCACGAAGCCGAGCAACGGCGACACGAAAATGAAGGCGATCGTCTTCGCCAGTCCATCTACGTTCAGCGCGCCCCACCCCGACTTGGCCAGCGCCGAGCCGACCAAGCCGCCGATCAGCGCATGCGACGAGCTTGATGGGATCCCGTAGTACCAAGTCACGATGTTCCAGCCGATCGCCCCTACCAGCGCGCCGAACACCACGTAGTGATCGATGATGCCGGGGTCGATTGTGCCCTTGCCGACCGTGGCCGCCACCTTCAGATGAAAAATGAAATACGCGACGACGTTGAAGCCGGCGGCAAACGCCACGGCCTGGTGTGGCTTGAGCACCCCGGTTGACACCACGGTCGCGATCGAGTTTGCCGCGTCGTGGAAACCGTTCATGAAATCGAATATCAGCGCGACGGCAACCAGCAGCGCGACCACCCATAGAGCAAGTTGGATCGAATGCATCAGCTGCCCTATCTATGCGTTCTCGAGCACAATGCCTTCGATGATGTTCGCGACATCCTCGCACTTGTCCGTTACGGCTTCAAGCAACTCGAAGATCGCCTTCAGTTTGATCAGCGTCTTGACGTCGTCCTCCTCGCGAAACAGCTTGGACATCGCCGAGCGCAGCAGGCGATCCGCATCGGATTCGTAGCGATCGATCTCCTCGCAGGCCTTCAGGATCGCAGTGGCGCGTTTCATGTCGTGCAGCAGGCCCACCGCCGTCTGCACGCGCTCGCACGTCAGCCGGCAGACATGCGCGAGTTCGTTCGCCTCAGAGGTTACTGCACGCACGTCATACAGCGACACCGCAGTGGCGACATCCTCCATTAAGTCGAGGATGTCGTCCATCGTCGTGATCAGCTTATGCACCTCGTCGCGGTCTAACGGCGTGATAAAGGTTTTGTGCAGCAAATCGATACATTCGTGCGTCAGCTTGTCGGCACGTTTCTCATTCGCTTGCACGTTCTGCTTGTGAACCTCCGCATTGGGCAGGTCTTCGATCAACCGCTCGAGTTCGAGACTGGCGTCGACCATGCATTTCGCGTGGGCGTTAAAAATTTCGAAAAACTTGCCTTCGGTAGGCATGAAGCGTCCGAACATGAATCCCTCGGAAGTAATGGGCGCTGACACAAAAGTGCAATATTGTACCTGGGCGTCGCCACCCTGCGCGATGTGTAATAGGCGTGCCGCTGTGACACGGCGCAGCACAAGCGTGGCGCGCGCGATTGAGCAGACATAAATAGGCGACGTTAAAGACACATCCGGGTTATTCGCTGTCGTAGAACGTCGACACGCCAGCGAAATTATCAAATTTTGTATACGGCCCCAGGAATGTGAGGCGAACGGGCCCAATCGGCCCGTTCCGCTGCTTACCGATAATGATCTCGGCCGTCCCCTTGTCGGGGCTGTCCGGGTTGTAAACCTCGTCGCGGTAAATAAACAAGATCACGTCCGCATCCTGCTCGATCGCGCCAGATTCGCGCAGATCCGACATGACTGGACGCTTGTTCGGCCGCTGCTCCAAGCCCCGGTTTAGCTGAGACAGCGCGATAACTGGCACGTCAAGCTCCTTGGCTAGGCTCTTGAGCGAGCGCGAAATCTCGGAGATCTCTGTCGCGCGGTTCTCACCCGGCGACGAGCCCGTCATCAGTTGCAGATAATCGACAATAATCAAGCCTAGCTTGCCGCACTGACGCGCAAGTCGCCGTGCCCGCGAGCGCAATTCCATCGGATTGAGCCCGCCCGTCTCGTCGATAAAGATCTGCGCTTCACTCATTTTCTGCACCGCGTGCGTGAGCTTAGGCCAATCCTCGTCGGTCAGCCGCCCGGTACGCATCCGGTGTTGGTCGAGCCGGCCAATCGAGCCGAGCATCCGCATCACGAGCTGCGTGCCCGGCATTTCCATCGAAAATACCGCGACTGGCAAACCGTACTCGACCGCGACATATTCCCCGATGTTCATCGAAAACGCGGTTTTACCCATCGATGGCCGTCCGGCAACGATGATCAACTCGCCGCCATGCATCCCAGAGGTCATCCGGTCCAGGTCGATGAAGCCGGTCGGCGTGCCGGTCACATCGCTCGGATTCGCCGTATGGTACAGCGTGTCGATCCGCTCGACCACTTGGGTCAACAACGGCCCGATTTCGAGAAATCCTTGCGTGCCGCGCTGACCCTCCTCCGCGATGGAGAAGACCTTTGCCTCGGCCTCGTCCAGCAGTTGCCGGACCTCCTTGCCCTGCGGATTGAACGCGTCACCGGCAATCTCGTCGGCAACGGTCACTAGCTTGCGCAACACCGCGCGGTCGCGAACGATCTCGGCATACCGTCGGATGTTCGCCGCGCTCGGCGTGTTCTGCGCGAGCGCATTCAGATAGGCAAGACCGCCGACATCGTCCGCCTTGCCCGCGCTGGATAGCGACTCAAACACCGTGATCACATCGGCAGGCCGCGACGTGGCAATCAGCTTGCCGATGTGCTCGTAGATCAGCCGGTGATCAAAGCGGTAGAAATCCTGGTGACCCAGGAAATCCGCAATCCGGTCCCACGCGCCGTTGTCGAGCAGCAAACCGCCAAGCACCGACTGTTCGGCCTCGATCGAATGCGGTGGGACCTTCAGTGACTCAAGTTGCGGATCGTGGTTTGAAGCGTTCATGGGCACCGATTATCGGTCATTCAGCCATTCGCGCAATGGCATGACACAAAAAAAGCAGGAACCGGTTGCCCGGATCCTGCTTGCATGCGACACCCGAAGGTGCGCAGCAGTCTTACGCGTGCTCGCCGAGCACCGACACCGTGATGTCCGTCACCACGTCGGTGTGCAGCGCCACTTGCACCGGATGGTCACCCACAATCTTCAGCGGACCTTGCGACAGGCGCACCTGTGCTTTCTCGACGTCAAAGCCTTGCTGCTTGAGCGCGACGGCGATGTCCTGATTCGTGACCGAGCCGAACAGACGACCATCGACACCCGACTTCTGCGTAATCTGCAGCGTCAGGCCGGCCAGCTTCTCGCCTTGGGCCTGCGCGGCGGCCAGCTTGTCGGCCGCGACCTTCTCGAGTTCCGCACGGCGCACTTCGAATTCGGCGATTGCGTCCTTCGTCGCACGGCGAGCCTTGCGCTGCGGAATCAGGAAGTTACGCGCGTAGCCGTCCTTGACCTTGACGATGTCGCCCAGATTACCGAGGTTGACAACCTTTTCCAACAGAATAACTTGCATTCGAATTCTCCTTGATCGACGCCGGCTTAGGCCTTGTGCAGGTCCGTGTACGGCAGCAGCGCGAGGAAGCGCGCCCGCTTGATCGCCGTGTCGAGCTGGCGTTGATAGTGAGCCTTCGTGCCAGTCAGGCGCGCCGGCGTGATCTTGCCGTTTTCGCCAATAAAGTCCTTCAGCGTCTCGATATCCTTGTAGTCGATATACTCGACGCCGGCTGCCGTGAAGCGGCAGAACTTCTTGCGCTTGAACAGCGGGTTCTGTTGCTGGCGACGCTTGTCAAATTTCTTACCAGTGGGACGAGCCATGATCAGTCCTTTTCTATATCCTGCAATGCTGTGATGTGAAATACCAGGGTTTTCGCGTTACGGTGTCTTCGGGCCAGAAAACCGTCGAAATGCGCGTGAACGCCCAATCCGCACGCCGCCACCTTGCCGCTAACGTCGCCGGCGGCCAACGCCGGAATCGTCAACTCGACGCGGCGGCTGACACCCGCCTCGACAACTTCCGACTCGTGCCGCAATACGCAATTGACGATCGGCACGCCGGCTGGCGTATAACGCACCGGATCGCGCTCGATAACGCTCGCCACGAGCTGCAACCGGTTCGACATGCGCGCGTGACGGCTTGCGCCTGTTCCCTGATATTGCCCGCTACGTTACGCCTGCGCTTCGGAAGCTTGCGGCTGTGCAGCCGCCTTCTTCGCTTCCTCACGCTGCACTTCCTTCATCATCGGCGACGGGCCGGTCTCGGCTTTTTTCATCTTGACGATCAAGTGGCGCAGCACCGCGTCGTTGAACTTGAACGCATGTTCCAGTTCGTCGAGCGTGGCCTGGTCACATTCGATGTTCATGCAGACGTAGTGCGCCTTCGCGAGCTTTTCGATCATGTAAGCCAACTGACGGCGGCCCCAGTCCTCGATACGGTGGATCTGGCCACCGTGGCTGGTGATCGTTGACTTGTACTTCTCGATCATTGCGGGCACCTGCTCGCTCTGGTCGGGGTGCACGATGAACGTGATTTCATAGTGACGCATAGACACTCCTTATGGATAGAAGCCACCCGAGCGTCGAACCGGTGTGGCAAGCGAGAAACGCGCAATTTTAGCCTAACTGCCCCGCATGCGCAATCAGCGCTTGGGTTTCTGACGCAATTTCAATAGGTTATCGCCGGTCGTGTCGTGTCGTGTCGTGTCGTGTCGTGTCGGGTCGGGTCGGGTCGTGTCGGGTCGTGTCGGGTCGGGTCGTGTCGTGTCGGGCCGGGCTGGGCTGTCGGCCATTCAGCCTAATCACGCACCGGCATCGGGCTTGCCATCAAGGCCCGGTTGGGCAGCGCTCACTGGCTCGGTCCGCGCAAGTGAAGTGGGGCCGCACCAGACAACCTGCGGACCCGACTACAAAGCTCAGACGACGACACGGCGCGCGCCATGATTCAGCGATTGCAACTGGCTGCGCACGTCAGGGCTCACCGGGTTGTCTTCCATGTTCAGCGAAGCAAGCCTGTAGGCACGCCTGTGTAGTACGCCGATCAACCGTAACGCGCCTTCGTCGTCGATCTCCGTGTCCGTCAGGTCCAACGACCTCAACCTGCAGTTTGCGAGCCCCAATGGGACGCCCAGATGTTCGACACCCTGCGCGCCGATAGCGTTAGAAGACAGGTTTAGTGACGTGACTTTACAATTCGGATTGGCTAGCGCCCGGCTCACCAGCTCAACCCCTCGGTGGTCGATTGCATTGAACGCAAGATTCAGCGACACAACCTTGCAATTTGCATCGCTGATCGCGCGGGCGATATGCTCTGCCCCGTCGTTGCCGATTGTATTGCTGCCGAGCCCAAGCGACACTAGCTTGCAATTGGGATGACTTAACAGATCGGCCACCTGCTTGGCGCCGTCAGCGCCGATCTGATTGCCCTGCAAATCCAGCGACGTGAGTTGACAACCTGCGTTGCCCAGCGCACGGCCCAAGTGTTCCGCACCTTGCGCACTCATACCATTGGATCCGACGTCAAGTGACGTCAGCTTGCAATTTGAATCAGTCAGCGCGCGCGCGATGTGCCGCACACCGCCATCCGCGATATTATTTTGTCTCAGGCTGAGCCCGACGAGCTTGCAATGTGGGTTGGCGAGCGCCTGCCCAATATGCTCGGCGCCCGCTTCACCGATGCGATTGTTGCCCAAATCCAGCGCCGTCAGACTGCCGCCGGGGTGGGTCAGCGCCGCGCACAGGGACTCAATACTGCGATCGCTGACGCCATTGTCGCGTAGACTCAGCATCGTGAGACCACAACGCTGGTTGGACAACATACGGGCCAAATGCGCAACACCTTCGTCATGGATGTGATTACTGCTCAGGTTCAGCGACACAAGCTTGCAAGCGGGATCGCCCAATACACGACTCAGTTGCGCCGCACTGGCTTCCTGCAGCAAATTGCGTCCCAGGTCGAGCGACTCAAGCTTGCAGTGTTCGTTAGCCAACGCTTGGATCACCGGCGCGGCGCCTTCGTCACCGGTCCGATTGGCGTACAAGCTCAGCGACTTCAACTTGCCATTCGGGTTGGTCAGCGCCCGCCCGAGATGTTGGGCACCTCGCCTGGAAATGCGGCAATGGTTTAGGTTCAACGACGTGAGTTGGCAGTTCGGATCACATAATGCGTCCGCCAGAAACTTCATGCTTTTTGCACTGATCGGATTGTGGCTTAGAACCAGCGAAGTGATCGTACAATCTGGACTACGTAGCAAATCAGTCAACCGTTGAACTTTTAATTCTCCGATGCAGCCTTTTTCGATGCAACCGTCACCAAAGCTCAACGCCTTAATCCGCGGATAACGCTGCTGTTGAATGTCTTTCAGCACCGTACCCATCTCGGACGCGTTCGAGACCGTTATGGAGCGCGTCATCGCGTCGGCGATCGCCATCAGTCGAGTATTTTTCGACCGCTGGAACGGCTGCAGCACATCGTGTCCGCCGACGCTCGCAATGTGATACAAAATCTCTGTTGGCAAGGCAGTCAACGAGCGCGGTTTTGATGACACGTTGCGCAGTGGCTTTTGCGCCAACACGCCACACCATTCGGCCGGCTCATGAGCGCGCGGCAACCCGTTGAGCAGGGAAGCAATGGGCCGCTCGGCGGCGCTGACCGACCCGCGACGCGTCTGCGGCAAGACAGCGGCATGGCTGTCGCCTTCAGCGTTCTGGGCGTGGCTCACGTGACTGATCTTACTGACCATAATAGCCTCCGTTGATAGGGCAGCTATGCAAGAAGCGGGAGCAGCAACCCATGCTCCGCCGATGCGAGCGGCTATTCGTCAGCCGTGGCCGGCGATTCGCTAGGTTTGCTTTGTCTGGCTGCATGCATTGCGCCTGTGCTGGCCGAACCGGTTGAGCCAGGCCCGAGTGCATGTCACCCATGCCCGGGCCGACCTTTGTCAAAGTACCGCAATGGCCGGCCCATCATCGTCGCTACGCGAACTTAGGACAGCACCAGCGACAGCAGCCACGCGCCGCCCGCACCGATAGACGGTGATTAGGATTACATATTGGATCGCGCGCAACAGGATCATCGATCGGTGCAGCACCGGCTAATCATCAGTACTGGTTGAACAGGCTCTGCAGCATCGCAGGCTCGCTCCAGCCGTGCGCGAGCGCGAGCATCAGCAGCACGCGTGCTTTGTACGGGTTCAGCGTGCCAGCGCTAACCAGGCCCAGCGCGTCATCCGGCGCAGCGCCGTTGCGCATCACATGCCCAGAGCCGACGCGCGACGAGCGCACTACCGCGACGCCGCGTGCACGCGCATCGGCCAGTGCCTGCTGCAACGTCGCGTGAATCGAACCATTGCCGGTTCCAGCCACGACGATGCCGCGCACGCCGGCGTCGACCAGCGCGTCAACCACCACCCGCGACGCGCCGGCATGACTGACGACAACCTGGACCGCCGGCAGCGTATGCTGTATATCGATGGCATCGAGCTTGAACACCGATTCAACCGTATGCGCACGTGTCACGCGCCGCTGGAATTCAACCCGCCCATCCTGAACCCAGCCCAGTACCCCACTTTCCGGCGACGCGAATGCGTCGACCGCATACGTGCTGACCTTCGTGATATCACGCGCGCCATGGATCCGGTTCGCGAACGCGACCAGCACGCCGTGCGACGCCGCACCCGGATACGCGGCGAGCGTCACCGCATTGAACACATTCAGGGGTCCGTCGGCCGACAACGCGGTAAACGGCCGCATCGCTGCGGTCAGCACGACCGGCTTCGTGCTCATCACGGTCAAGTGCAGCCAATACGCGGTCTCCTCCAGCGTATCGGTGCCATGCACGATCACAAGCCCATCGATGTCGTCCCGCGCGAGCAATGCATTGACACGGCGCGTCAGCACGATCCACAGCGCATCGTCGATGTCTTTGCTGTCGATGCTGACCACCTGCTCCGCACGGATTGTCGCAACGCTGTCCAGCCCCGGCACGGCAGCCAGCAGCCGGTCCACGCCAACCACGCCGGCCTTGTAGCCGACGGTCTGGGCCGCGTCGGCCGCCTCGCCGGCGATCGTGCCACCGGTCGCCAGTACGGCGACCGTGGGCTGTCTGCGGTACCCCGCCTCCAGGCTCATGCCCGTCTCCGATGCGCCGCGTCCACGCTTATTCGAGCCCCTGGCTGGCAAGGAACTCGTCGTAGCGGCCATTGAAGTCGACGATTTTGCCGTCCGGGCGGACCTCGATGATTCGGTCCGCCAGGCCATTAACGAATTCACGGTCGTGCGACACGAAGATCAGCGTGCCTTCGTATCTCTCGAGCGCGATCTGCAGCGACTCGATCGACTCCATGTCCATGTGGTTCGTCGGCTCGTCCAGCAGCAACACGTTGTGCCGGCCGAGCATCAGCTTGCCCCACAGCATTCGCCCTTTTTCGCCGCCAGAGAGCACCTTGACGGACTTCTTCACGTCGTCACCAGAAAACAGCAGACGCCCGAGCGTGCCGCGCACCATCGTCTCGTCGTCGCCCTCCTGACGGAACGGGTCGATCCAATCGGTCAACGTCACGTCGTCCGGAAAGGCCTCAGACGTGTCCTGCGGCATGTAGCCGACATTCGCGTTCTCGGCCCACTTCACGTGCCCATGATCCAGTGGCAGGTTGCCGAACAACGCGCGCAGCAACGTGGTCTTGCCAGCACCATTCTCACCAACGATGGCAATCTTCTCGCCCGGCTGCACGGACAAGTCCAGGTTCTGGAAGATTGTCCGGTCATATTGCTTCGTGATCTGCTCGGCAAGCACCGCGATGTTGTGCAGCTTCTTATCGAACTCGAAGCGGATGAATGGATTCTGCCGCGACGACGGCTTGAATTCCTCGATCTTGATCTTGTCGATTTGCTTGAGCCGGCTCGTCGCCTGGCGAGCCTTGGACTTGTTCGCGGAGAAGCGGCGCACAAAGTCCTGCAAATCCGCGATGCGCTCCTTGGCCTTCGCGTTTGCGGCGGCTTGCCGCTCGCGCGCCTGCGCCGACGCGAGCATGTAATCGTCGTAGTTGCCCGGGTAGATCTTCAGCGTGCCAAAGTCCATGTCTGCCATGTGCGTGCAGACTTGGTTCAAGAAGTGCCGATCGTGCGAGATGATGATCATCGTCGAATCCCGCTCGTTCAGGACGTTCTCGAGCCAGCGGATCGAATTGATGTCCAGATTGTTCGTCGGCTCGTCCAGCAGCAGCACGTCTGGGTCGGAGAACAGCGCCTGCGCCAGCAGCACACGCAGCTTCCAGCCCGGCGCGATGTTGCTCATCGGCCCGTTGTGGTCCTCGATCGCAATGCCGATGCCCAGCAGCAGTTCACCGGCGCGCGCCTCAGCCGTGTAGCCGCCGTACTCGGCGAACTTCGCTTCGAGTTCCGCGGCGCGCATGTAGTCGTCATCGGTCGCGTCCGGATTCGCATAGATCGCGTCGCGCTCACTCATCGCCTGCCACATCTCGTTGTGGCCCATCATCACGACGTCGAGCACCCGCATGTCCTCATACGCGAACTGGTCCTGGCGCAGCTTACCCAGCCGTACGTTCGGCTCGAGCATGACCGTGCCGGCGCTGGGCTCCAGGTCGCCGCCAAGGATCTTCATGAATGTTGACTTGCCGCAACCGTTCGCGCCAATCAGCCCGTAGCGGTTGCCCTCGCCGAACTTGACGGAAATATTTTCGAATAAGGGCTTGGGCCCGAATTGCATCGTAATGTTCGCGGTAGACAGCACAGGGACGTCCTCAGGGCAGGATTCGGGAGAAAACCGGATATTTTACCACCCTAGTGCCCGCGGCAGGGCCCCCCAAGCGCGGCCGGGTCGGCGCGCAGCGCGGTGGCCAGTGCAGCATCTCGATCGTCATGCCGCGCCGCGGCGCGTCGGCGACGAATGCTTGCAACGTGGCGCGCACCTCCCGATCGACGAAGTCCACCCGCTTCGCATCAATGATCAGCGTCGCGTGGTTCGGCACCTGCGCCAGGCAATGCGTGAGCGTGGCGCGTGGCCACCAGCAGGCTGACCGCGAGCCCGATGCCAATGCCCGCCAACAGGTCGGTCGCTAGCACGCCGACGATAGTCGCGACGAATGGCAACAGCCGGTCCGCGCCCTCACGGGCCGCGGTCACGAATAGTCGCGGCTTGGCTAACGTCGCGGTTTGGCTAACTTGTAGCCGGTGTGAATTAGAATTGTGACCAGGCATGCCAGTGGAATCAGGTTCAGTACACGGGTGGCGAGCACACGCTCGCCCAGCAGGCGACGCGCAATCGCAACACGTTTTCGGAACGAAGGGGATCCGAACTCATGCACTGATTTAGTGCACGGTCACCCAATGACCAAGATGACAGCCGTTCGCAGCCTGCTTGGAGTCGAAGCGCGGCCCGGCGAGACTGGGACTGGAGCGGACCGCATGACCGGGGAGTTAGCCACGCGCCACTAGCACGCGCCACTAATACTGGGCGGACAGCGACAACCGTGTACCGTCCGACAACGTCAACGTTTTGGTTTTGCCATTGATTGGTAACGATAGTTGGGTGACTTGGGTAAACGACACTGCTTTGGGACAGGCCAGCGGCTTGCCATCGACCATCACGGTCGATGTGCCCTGCACCGCGCGGCCGCTGAAGTACAGTTGCAGGTTCGCCACATGATTCTGAACGATTGGGGTGAGCCTGAGTTGGATTTGCCGGATCGGCGCGCCAGCGGCATCGACCGGCATGCCGGTTGCGCCGGGACAACGCGCCGGCACCGAGGCTGGAGCACCGGGAGCGGGCATGCGCCACGTGTAATCATCGATCTGTCCGGAGCGGACGAAGCGCGTTTGCTGCGCATTGCCATACGTTTTCGACGTCACCTTGACGGTATACTTTACCCGCGGCGCAGATGCCTCGGGCAACGGTTGCAGCTGCGCGATGGCGCTCACCGGCACGGCGGCGAGCGCCATGGGCAGCATCAATGGTCCCAGCCGCGCCACGACACGACGGATTGCTGCGCGGCATCGGATGCTCGAGCGGCTTGACATCATGTTATCGACTCCTTGCTATACATGGATGGACCTGTATCTATCAGTGTAGCGCGCATCGCGCATGCTGCGACGGGTGGCCATGCCGCGTTGCCGCTACGGGCTACACGCGCCTGACCTGAGACAAGGTTAGGCGCCACCGCCAAGCCACCGATCGTCCCAACTACACTGAGCCGGCGGCTCCCCGGTGCGCTCGGCGAGGCAAGGCAGTGCCACACGGCGAGCAGCTACAATAGCCGCTTTTGCCGCAACGCACGCGGCCCGGATCGCCGCCGATCCGCCTCGACGACCGACACCTGTAGAACGATGAACCTAGTAATCCAAAGCGCCGCGCCTCTGTCCGACGACCATCTGCGACTGCTGACCGCGCTGGCAGGCGGCACGCATGCCGAGCGCCTCGATGCGCACGCGCTGCGCGTGTGCGAGGCGAGCCCGTCGCAACGCGCCGATATCGCCACCTACTGTGGCATGCACCAGCTCGACTACGCGTATGTTCCACCGCGCCGGCTCGCGGATTTTGGCCTTGTCGCGATGGATATGGACTCGACGCTGATCACGATCGAGTGCATCGACGAGATCGCCGACTTTTGCGGTTTGAGGGCACAGGTGGCGGCCATCACCGAGGCGGCGATGCGCGGCGAGATCAAGGATTTCAATGAGAGCCTAGTGCAGCGCGTCGGTCTGCTCGCCGGCCTGGACGCCAATGTGCTCGCGAACGTGTACGAGCAGCGCTTGCGCCTGTCGCCCGGCGCACAAGCCATGCTCGACGGCGCGCGTGCCGCCGGCCTGCGAACCCTGCTGGTGTCGGGCGGCTTCACGTTCTTCACCGAGCGCCTGAAGTTTCGGCTCGGACTCGATTTCACACGAGCGAACACGCTGGAGATCGTCGACGGCAAGTTGACCGGACGCGTGGTCGGCGAAATCGTCAATGGCGACGTAAAAGCGCGCACATTGCTCGACACCTGCGCCCAACTCGGCATTGAGCCATCATGCGCGATCGCGCTCGGCGACGGCTCGAATGACTTGCCGATGATGGCATCGGCCGGTTGGTCAGTCGCGTTCCGCGCCAAGCCACTGGTGCGTGAGCGCGCCAGCTGCGCGTTCGATCACGTCGGGCTCGACGGCCTGCTGCGCCTGTTCGACTGACGCGGTGGCATGACCGGCGAGCGCGATATCGCCGGCGCGCGCTACATCATCGCAGGTGCCGCGTCAGGCTGCGCTCGATGTCGGCGCGCAAGTCGGCCTCATGCTCCAAGCCGATATAGAAACGCACCAGCACGCCACGATGCGGCCACGTACCGGTGGTACGCATCGCCGCAATGTCATACGGCATCGCGATACTGTGCGCGCCCCCCCAGCTCCAGCCGAGCGCGAATAGCTCGAGCCCCTCGACGAATGCGTCGACCTGCGCGCTCGTATAGCGTGGGTCGAACACCACCGAGAATAATCCTCCCGCACCGGTGAAATCCCGCTTCCAGTATGCGTGGCCCGGGCAGTCTTCACATGCCGGATGCAGTACCGCGGCGACCTCCGGGCGGCACTTCAACCATCCGGCGATCGCCAACGCGCTGCGCTCATGCGCGCGGTAGCGCACTTGCATCGACGGCAACCCACGCAGCACCAGCGAGCAATCGTCGGCCGACACGCCGAGGCCGACGCGCATCCGGGCCCGCTTCATCGCCAGGTACAAGTCGTGGTCCGCCGTGATCGTCGCGCCCATCAGCACGTCGCTGCCGCCAGACTGGTACTTGGTCAGCGCTTGCACCGAGATGTCGACCCCATGCTCGAACGGCTTGAACACGAGACCAGCCGAATAAGTATTGTCGAGCGCCGTCACGATGCCGCGCTCGCGCGCGAGTGCCGTGATGGCGGGCACGTCCGGCACTTCCATCGTTATAGACCCGGGCGCCTCCAGCCAGATCAGTTTCGTATTCGGCCGCAGCAGCGCGGCTATTCCCGAGCCGACCATCGGATCGTAATAGCGAACCGTGATCCCGAAATCCTGCGCGAGCCAGTCGCCATGGTCGCGATTGGGGGAATAAACGTTGTCCGGAACCAGCACGTCGTCGCCCGCCTTCACGAATGCGAAATAGACGTTCGAGATCGCCGACAGGCCGGAGGGCTGCAGCAATGCATAACGCCCGCCTTCGATCGCTGCGATGCGCTGCTGCAAGGCTACCGATGTTGGCGTCGCGTGCAGGCCATAGCGCCACTGCGCATCATTGCGCCAGTCCAGCGCGCGCATCGCCGCCAGGTCCGGGAATATCACAGTCGATGCCCGTGCGGTCGGCACCGAGAACGATTCAAAGCCGGGCTGCACAGGCGCGGCGGGATGAAGCAACTCGGTTTGCGGGTCGCGCGCTGCGCCGGCGGGCGCAGCGGAGAAATCCTTTGTCATCGTTTCAACCTCCTTGTTCATCGGCCTGTTGTCAGGTTCGACACGCCGCCAACGTGGTGCGACGGCACGCCGATGACAGCCCCATGGATCGGAGAACGCGCGCCGCGCGCGGCCGCGTCGGACGGTTGCAACTCGAACGGTTGCGGCTCGGAATCGTCCGGATTCATCCGCTCGCCCTGGATGCTGCCGTCCACGGCCACCTTGCCGACCCAGTTGCCCGTAATGTGTGTGCCGTCGTCCGATTCCTCGATCTGCAACGTGCCGTTGTCTAAATCGCCGGCCACGAGAATGACGCCGACAGCACCGTCGAGGAAGCGGTATTCGCCGTGCACGCCGGTCGGGTCATCGGACTTCGCGCCCAAGCGCATTTCGATGGGCCGCGCGCCGAGCGTGCCGGTGTACAGCGGAAAGTCCGCGTATTGTGGATTAGGCTTGAGCGGCAACTCAGGCGGCGCCAGCGCGCGTACGGCCGCCCGTGATGCACCATCATCCGCGTCGGTGGCGCTGCTACGCGGCTGTGGCGCGCCGCAGGCCGACAACGCGAGCAAAATCACACAGGTAATCGAAATACAAGCAATGGGCTTCATCGGCATGTGTCAGAAAAGTGGCGTTATCAGTATATCGGCGCAAGCGAGTATGATCCGGGTTTTGCCGCCGCGCACGGCGGCAAGGACCGTACAGGCATTGCTTCGAGGAATCGCAATGGCAGCTTTTAAGCGCGCGGCGGGCATCGCCGCCATCGTTTCGGCGAGCACGGTGCTCGCTGCCTGCAGTTCATGGTCGATCCCGTTCGCGCACCGCGAGCCCACCGCGCCGGACCTTGCGCCGGCGAGCCGTTCGGCAGATAACATGGTGCGGCTGGATGCGTCGATGCGCTCCGGCTGTGACAGCGTGCAGAATATCGAGAAGCCCTCCGACGCGGCGCCGACGCCCGGTAAGCCGCAGCGCTGGATCGCGCACACGTGCACCGGGGACATTTCATACGATATCGTCGCGACACAGACCGACCATGGACCTGTCGTCAAGGTGCTGCCGGTCAAGGGGCCGCTGAACAAGCCAATCAATCCCCGCTTCAAGCCGGCGCTGCCCGAGGACGAATAGTGCTCAGACGTCGCCCCACAGGTCGTGCCCGTCCGCACCGGTGATTCTAACGTTGACAAAATCGCCGACCTTATAGCGCCGCGATGCCTTGCTGGCCGGCGACACGTAGACCACGCCGTCGATTTCTGGCGCGTCCGCCGCTGAACGCCCGATGCCCCCGTCGGCGTTGACTTCATCGATCAGCACCTTCAGCGTCTTGCCGACCTTGCGCTTTAAGCGCTCGGCGGAGACCGACTCGGCGACCGCCATGAATCTCGCACGCCTGGCCTCGCGCACGTCGTCCGGCAGCGCACCATCGAGTTCATTCGCGCTTGCCCCTTCGACAGGGGAATAGGCGAAACAGCCGACCCGGTCCAGTTGCGCCTCGCGGATAAAATCTAGTAACACTTCGAACTGCGCTTCGGTTTCTCCCGGAAAGCCGGCGATGAACGTGCTGCGTATCGTCAGGTCCGGGCACGCTTCACGCCATGCCCGCACGCGCTCCAGCGTTTTTTCCGCGTTCGCGGGCCGCTTCATCCGCCGGAGCACCTGCGGATCGGCATGTTGCAACGGCACGTCCAGGTACGGCAGCAGGTGGCTGCGATACGGGCCGTCGGCCATCAGCGGCACGATTTCATCGACGCTCGGATACGGATACACGTAGTGCAGCCGCACCCATGCGCCATACTGGGCGGCCAGTTCGCCGAGCGCCGCGGCAAGCTCGTTCATTCGCGTCCTCAGCGGGCGGCCGTTCCAAAAGCCGGTGCGGAACTTCACATCGACGCCATACGCGCTCGTGTCCTGCGAGATCACCAGCAGTTCCTTAACGCCGGACTTGAACAGGTTCTCGGCTTCAAGCATCACTTCCGCGACTGGACGCGAGACGAGATCGCCGCGCATCGACGGGATGATGCAGAACGTACAGCGGTGATTACACCCCTCGGAGATCTTCAGGTATGCATAGTGTTTCGGCGTGAGCTTGATACCAGCCGCTGGCACTAGATCGACAAACGGATCGTGCGGCTTGGGCAAATGCGCATGGACGGCCTGCATCACTTCACCGAGTGCATGCGGGCCAGTCACGGCGAGCACCTTCGGGTGAACCTGCTCAATCAGACCCGTGCCGCTCGCGTTCTTTTTCGCACCCAGGCAGCCGGTGACAATGACCTTGCCATTCTCGGCCAGTGCTTCACCGATTGCGTCAAGGCTTTCCTGCACGGCCTCATCGATAAAGCCGCATGTATTGACGACGACCAAATCGGCACCGTCATAGGTACCGCAGATCTGATAGCCTTCCGCGCGCAGTTGCGTGATGATCTGCTCAGAATCGACAAGCGCCTTTGGACAGCCGAGGCTGACCATGCCGACTTTGGGCGCGCAATCCGGCTTGACCTTTGCTTCGTGATGGCTTTTCACTAATGTACCGTACTGGTGAGGGTTTCTAGCGCCGTGCGCCGACAAAGCAACATTTTACCGTGCCGGACACAGTCACCTCCTCAGAAGGCTTCGAGTTCCGCTGTGACCACGGCGAGCCGCTGCGCGTGACGTTTGCCCGTGTTCGGAATACGTCGACACAACCGGCCACTTCATTCTTGACACAGCCGCTGCCGAAGATTGATAGACGTCGTTCGTGTGATAGCCGCCGCCTGTAGAGGCGCAATGTAGCACAGCGCCGGAACGGTACGCGCCCGGCGCCCACTCAGCATGCGATCCGATCCCCGCGCGGCGGGCGATCGGGCACCCATCGGCGGGCGATTCGGCACCCGTCCAGCGATTGATCCAGCACCCGCTCGGCGCGCGCTCCGGCACCCGCCCGGCATACGAGCCGGCACCCGTCCAGCGGGCGGTCCAGCACCCATCGGCATACGAGCCGGCACCCGCCCGGCGGCCGATCGAGTACCGGTGGAAAGCGCCACCCAGCGCACTGGCGCCGACTATTTCTTATCACCGCCGGTCGATGACGTGCCGCCACCCGGCGCAAACGGAAAGCTGCTAAACAGGATTTTGGCCTGGTTCTGCATTTGCTCTTGCATCTGCACAAACATGTTCTTCGACTGTTCGATGTAGCTGGTCATCATGCCTTGCATCATCGGCGCTTGCATGTTCATGAACTGCGACCAGATTTCCGGATTCAGCGCATTGTTGTCGTACAGTCCTTTTGATTGCTCGGCAAACTTATTCTGGATGTCGATGAACGCCTGAATATTTTTTTCCAGGTACGCTCCCATCAAGCCTTGCATCGCGTGACCATAGAAACGAATGATTTGCGACAGCATCGATGACGAGAACATTGGCACCCCGCCGCTTTCCTCCTCAAGGATAATCTGCAGCAAGATACTGCGCGTCAGGTCCTCGTTGGACTTGGCGTCGACCACCTTGAACGCTTCCTGATCCAGCACGAGTTGCTTCACGTCGCTCAACGTAATGTACGTGCTCGTCTCGGTATCGTAAAGCCGACGGTTCGGATATTTTTTGATCAAACGTTCGGCAGGTTTCTTTGTAGTCGTCATGTCACGCCTTCAAGGACGAGAATGCAGACGTGCCATCCTCGACGGACAGCATGCCCCTTGTTCTGCGATGCCTGCGCGGCGCGCGTGGGGTCGCGCGCGCCACACACGCATCACCCCATATGCAGACCACCGTTCAGGGAGAAGTCCGCACCTGTCGCAAAGCCCGATTCGTCCGATGCGAGCCACGAGACAATCGATGCAATTTCCTCCGGCGCGCCGAGGCGCTTGACCGGAATGGTCGCGATGATTTTCTCGAGCACGTCTTGACGAATTGCCTTGACCATATCGGTGCCGATGTAGCCCGGCGACACAGTATTAACGGTCACGCCCCTGGTCGCCACCTCTTGCGCGAGTGCCATCGTGAAACCATGGATGCCGGCCTTGGCCGTCGAGTAGTTCGTCTGCCCGAACTGCCCTTTTTGGCCGTTCACCGACGAGATATTGATCACTCGTCCCCAACCACGCTCGACCATACCGTCGATGACCTGCTTCGTAACGTTGAACAGGCTCGTCAGGTTCGTATCAATCACCGCAGCCCAGTCCTCGACAGTCATCTTGCGGAACACCACGTCACGCGTGATGCCCGCGTTGTTAACCAGCACGTCGATATCACCGACTTCGGCCTTGACTTTGTCGAACGCCGCTTTGGTTGAGCCCCAATCGCCGACATTGCCCTCGGACGCGATGAACTCGAAGCCCAATGCCTTCTGGTCGTCGAGCCATTTTATGCGACGGGGCGAGTTCGGGCCACACCCAGCCACCACGCGAAATCCGTCGCGGTGCAGCCGCTGGCAGATCGCGGTGCCAATGCCGCCCATCCCTCCTGTTACGTATGCAATGCGCGGTGTCATCTGTCACGTCCTCCGATATTGATTTTATTGCTTGTGCCAATGCCGCTCAGTCACGTTCGACCGCGAGTGCGACGCCCATGCCACCACCGATGCACAACGACGCTAGACCGCGCTTCGCGTCGCGCCGGCGCATTTCATGCAACAGGGTAACCAGAATACGCGCACCGGAAGCACCAATCGGATGGCCGATAGCGATCGCGCCGCCATTCACGTTGACCTTCGACACGTCCCAGCCCATTGCTTGATGGACCGCCAGCGCCTGCGCGGCAAACGCCTCGTTGATCTCCATCAGGTCCAAGTCGGCAACCGACCAGCCTGCGCGCTCTAGGCAGCGACGCGAGGCGGGCACCGGCCCCATGCCCATCATCTTCGGGTCAACCCCCGCGCTCGCGTACGCCTTGATCCGGGCCAGCGGCTTCAAGCCGAGTGCTTCAGCCTTCTTCGCCGACATCACGACAAGCGCCGCCGCGCCGTCATTGATGCCCGATGCATTCGCCGCGGTGACCGTGCCTTCCGTTGAAAACGCCGGCTTCAGCCCGGCCAGCGATTCTGCGGTCACGCCGTGGCGCACAAATTCGTCGACCGCAAAGCGCACCGGCTCGCCCGTCTTCTGCGGGATATCGATCGGCACGATCTCGTCGTCGAAGCGGCCAGCCTTCTGCGCGGCCTCAGCCTTGTTCTGCGACAGCGCAGCGAACTGGTCCTGTGCCTCGCGCGTCATGCCGTACTCTTGTGCGATGTTCTCGGCGGTGATGCCCATATGGTACTGGTTGTAGACGTCCCATAAGCCGTCAACAATCATGCTATCGATCAGCTTCGCATCCCCCATCCGGAAGCCGTCACGCGATCTGGGCAGCACGTGCGGCGCGGCGCTCATATTCTCCTGGCCACCGGCGACCACGATCTGCGCGTCGCCGGCGATCACCGCGTTGGCGGCCAGCATCACCGCCTGCAGGCCGGAGCCGCAGACCTTGTTGATCGTCATTGCCGGCACGGCAGTGGGCAGCCCGGCGTTGATCAGCGCCTGGCGCGCCGGATTTTGGCCGGAGCCGGCGGTCAGCACCTGCCCCAGGATCACGTCGCTGACTTGCTCCGGCTTCACGCCGCCCCGCTCCAGGGCGGCCCGGATCACCGTTGCGCCAAGCTCAGGCGCGGGAATGTGCGCCAGCGAGCCACCGAATTTGCCAACCGCGGTACGGACGGCGGACACGATCACAACGTCAGTCATTCACTTTCCTTTTTCAAAACCTTCATCCGCCTGCATGCGTCACGGGGTTCATACGTCGCGCACGAGGACATAGCGGCCCGGCGCGGGTTCGATCGGCGGATACATCGTATTGCCGGCCTTCGCGCGCGCCTTGATCCGCTTGCCGCCGTACTGCGCCAGCCATCCAGACCATTCCGGCCACCAGCTTCCGGGCCGCTGCGTGGATTGCTGGAGCCATTGCTCGGGATCGTTTGGCAACGCGCGGGTTTCCCCTTCGATCACCCAATAGCTGCGTTTGTTCTTAGCCGGCGGATTGATCACTCCCGCAATGTGCCCCGATGCGCCGAGCACGAACTGAAGCGGGCCACTGAGCAGCGATGTCGATGCGTACGCGGTACGCCACGGCACGATGTGGTCGTCCCTTGATCCATAGATGAACGTGGGCACGTCAATCTGGTTCAGATCCACCGGCTCCCCGCACACCGTCACGCCGCCCGGCACGCGCAAGCGGTTCTCCAGGTACGTCTCGCGCAGGTAGCGTGCATACATGGGCCCTGGCAGATTCGTCGAATCGCTGTTCCAGTACAGCAGGTCCAATGGCGCCGGCGTGCGTCCCTTCAGATAATGGTCGACCACGTAGTTCCATACTAGGTCGTTCGGCCGCAGGAACGCGAACGTGTTCGCAAACTCGACGCCGCGCATCAGGCCTGGCGCGCCGCCCCCTTTTGCGCCGATCGTCTGCTCGCGCAGCGCGACGTGTGCCTCATCGACGAACACATCGAGCACGCCGGTGTCGCCAAAATCCAGCATCGTGGTGAGCAGCGTCATCGACGACGCCGGATGTTCGCCGCGCGCGGCACGCACGGCCAGCGCCGTCGCGAGCAGCGTGCCACCGACGCAAAAGCCAAGGGTATTGATCTGCTCACAGCCGGCGATGTCGCGCGTGACGTCGATCGCCGCGAGCACACCGTCAGCGATATAGTCGTCCCACGTCTTGTGCGCAATCGACGCATCCGCATTGCGCCACGAGATCAGGAACACGGGGTGGCCCTGGTCGAGCGCGTAGCGCACCAGTGAATTGTCCGGCTGCAGATCCAAAATGTAGAATTTGTTGATGCACGGCGGCACGACCAGCAGCGGCCGCTCGTGGAGCGTCGGCGTGCGTGGCGTGTATTGGATCAGCTGGATCAACTCGTTCTCGAACACGACCCAGCCTTTAGTGCTCGCCAGGTTCTTGCCGACCACGAAACACGATTCGTCGGTCTGCGAGATCTTGCCGCGCTGCAGGTCCGCCAACAGGTTCGCGATGCCCTGCCGCAGGCTCTCCCCCTGGGTGTCGAGCAGCGTCTTTTGCGCTTGCGGATTGAGCGCGAGAAAATTGCTCGGCGAGGCCGCGGCGACCCACTGCTCGACGACGAAACGGATCCGCTCGCGCGTCTTCGCCTCCACCTCCAGCGCATCCACAAGCTTGTTCAGGTAGCGCGAATTGAGCAGGTACCACGCCGCCGTCAACGCGTAGGTTGGCGCCGCCTTCCATTCGTCGGCGCTGAAGCGACGATCGCCCGGCTCAAACAGCGCGTCGATGTCCGCCAAGCCCGGCGTGAATGTCAGCGCGCGCTCGATCCATGTTTGGCACTCGTGCAGGTAGTCATGCTGCAGCGCTTGCAATCGCTGCGGATCGAATCTCACGCTGGACCCCGCACCGAGCGACGCAAACGGGTTCATCAACGCGGCCAGCCCATTCGGCAGCCCGCCGGCGGCATGGGACAGTGCAAGCACAAACGGCGACATGGTCAGCGCGGAGCTGAACGCGCTGACCCATGCTGGACCGAACAGCGTGAGCGGATCGGCGCGGCCCTTGCCGCCCTTTGCCCTACTCGCGCGTTCCTCTGCATCATGCGCCGCTGGCTGTGCAACCATGGCCTGCTGCATGTCCGCCATCCGCTGCTGCCAAGTGGCCGGGTCCGTGAATGGGCGCCATGCGTTCAGCCAGCCGTCGAACACAGATTGGGTATCGCCGACTGGATCACCGCCAGACGAAGCACCAGTGCTGGATTGCTGCGAGGTTCTGGATGAGTCTGCCATACCCGTATGGAGTGACCGGTGCCCTCGTATAGAGTGGCACAGGCAGGCTGTGTATCGGTCGCGCGAACGCACTGCAAGGCCGTCGTCGATCGCCCGCCTTCGGGCATTCTTGCTCCCTCGCACGACGCCTGTCAATCAGGATTCTCGATTTTGCCGCACTGCGCCAATTTTTGAATCGGCATTTTCCCGATGTGGCGGCACGCCACCTCGGCCGTGCGGCATGTGACGGTGCGGCATAGGGCAGTGCGAGCCACCGCCGCGCCGCACACGCGATTAGATCAGCCAGATCAATGCTGCCATGCGGCCCGTCGTGCGGTCCCGTCGATAGGAATAGAAACGCGCGGGATCGCTAAACGTGCACGCGTGGGGCCCGCTCACATGGTGCACGCCGACCCGGGCCAGCCTCAGCCGGGCTAGCGCACCGAGATCGCCGAGGTACTTGCATCGGCCACCGCCGTGCACATCGGCGACGTCATCGACACGCGCGGGCAGCGCGACGAACGCCGCGTCGGTCGCCTCGCGCTCGCCCGGCAGCGACGCGTCGAGGAACGCGGCGCGCACCTCCTCCCCGACTTCGAACGCACATGGCCCGATCGATGGGCCGAGATACGCGTGCAGCACCCCAGGCGCGTGCTTATTGCACGCGAGCAACGCGCGCACCGCACCGACCGTATGCTCGATCACGCCGCCGGCAAGCCCGCGCCATCCAGCATGCGCGGCGCCAACGGCCCGGCCGGCTTCGTCGCAAATCAACACCGGCATGCAGTCGGCCACTAATATCGCGCAAACCGCCCCGGCGCGGTCGGTCACGCTGGCATCGGCCTTCGGCCCCAGCGCATCAGCCGTCAGCCGATCGTGCTTGACCACTTCGTCGGCACTGACCACGCGCGTGCCATGCACCTGCTCGAGCCATGCGACGGGCGCGCCCGCCAGCGCGAGCACACGGCGACGATTCTCGCACACCGCCTCCCTGTCATCGCCGGTATGCAGCCCTAGGTTTAGGCCGCCGGGCGCGCATTGCCGATCGCGCAGTACGCCATATGCGCCGCGGCTCACGCCGCCGGCGCGCGTGGTGATCAGCGCGCGCACGCGGGGACTCACGCGCCAGTGCGGCACGATGCAGCCGGACAGCGTCAACTCGGCAAAACGTTGGAACGCCGGGTCGCCGCTCGGATTCATTCAAACTCGTCCTCTTCATCGTCGGCAACCATGCTGCCACCCTCGTCATCGTATGCGTATTGCCGTGCGCTGTCGATTGTCGCGGCCTCGTCCTCGGGTGTGTCCGCCAGCCCGAGCGCGACGGCCAAGTGCGCCAGATCTGGCGGCATCGCCGAGCGCCACGCCACCGGCGCGTGGGTGGTTGGGTGCACCAGGGCGAGCCGCCATGCGTGCAGCGCCTGGCGCGCGAAGCCGGCGGGCAGCGCGGAACGTTGCCGCGCGTTGCGCCCGCGGCCATACAGCGGGTCGCCGAGCAACGGATGGCCGGTATGGGCAAGATGCACGCGGATCTGGTGCGTGCGCCCGGTCTCCAAATCACAAAGCAGCCTTGATACCGGTTGCCCGGACCACACGCCGGTGGCTACGGTCTTGAAATGCGTGCGCGCGGCCTTGCCGGCGGCCCCGGCGAGCACCGCCATGCGCGTGCGCTCGCGCGGGTCACGCCCGATCGGCGCGTCGATGCATCCATTCGGCGGCGTCGCACCCCAGGCAAACGCGATATAGCGGCGCTTGACCGTGCGCGCCTGCAACTGCCTGACCAGATCCGTCTGCGCGGCCAACGTGCGCGCGACCACCATCAGGCCGGAGGTATCCTTGTCCAACCGGTGCACGATGCCTGCACGCGGCAGTCCGGCAGCGTCCGGATAGCGATACAGCAGGCCGTTGAGCAGCGTGCCGCTCCAATTGCCCGCAGCCGGGTGCACGACCAACCCGGGCGGCTTGTCGATCACCACCAGGGTCTCGTCCTCGTAGACGATCGGCAATGGCACCGGCTCCGGCGCGAACGCCAGCGCTTGCGGCAACAGGTCCGGCACGAGCCGCACGGTCGCACCCAGCGGCACTGGCTGGCGCAGCCGCGCCGGTGCGCCGTCCAACGTCACGCGCCCCGCGTCGATCCACGTCTGCAGTCGGCTGCGCGAGAAAGCGGGGAACAGTCGCGCAAGGACCTTGTCTAGCCGCTCGCCCGCCAGTGCCGGCGGTACCCGCGCAACCTGCTCGTCGAGGCGGGCCGGGCTTGCGCTTGGGCTATAATCGTGTGGATCGACGCCGGCGCTGGACCGGTTATTTGAACGAGTCATCTGGACTTCACTGGAAATGCGAGTGCTGAACACATTGAGGATCGCTGCCGTGGCCATCGCAGCGGCGATCGTCGCCGGCTGCCACGGTCTGCCCGAGAAAACGGACGAAACGGCGGCGTGGACCAATCAGAAATTATACTCGGAGGCCCAGGATGCCTTTACCGCCGGTGACTGGGGCAAATGCTCGAAGTACTTCGAATTGCTGCAAGGGCGCGATCCGTTCGGTCATTTCGCACAACAGGCGCAAATCAACGTCGCGTACTGCCAATGGAAGGACAATGAAACAGCGGCGGCCGAACAAGCGGTGGACCGCTTCATCCAGTTGCACCCCGACCATCCGGATATCGCATACGCGTACTACCTGAAAGGCCTAATTAGCTTTAACGACGACCTGGGCCTGTTTGGCCGCTTCGCCGGCCAGGACATGAGCGAGCGCGACCCAAAGGCGTTGCGTGACTCGTACGATGCGTTCCGCGTCGTCGTCGAGAAGTATCCGAGCAGCAAATATGCGCCGGATGCCGCACAGCGCATGCGCTACATCGTCAACGCATTAGCATCGCACGAAGTGCACACCGCCGACTATTACTATCGGCGCGGCGCGTACGTTGCCGCAATCAACCGCGCGCAACGGGTGCTAAAGGAATACAAGAACGCGCCGGCCACCGAGGATGCGCTGCATGTGATGATATTGTCGTATCGCGCGCTGAACCAGCCACAGCTCGCCGACGATACCCAGCGCGTGCTCACATCGACGTTTCCGGACAGCCCATACGTGACCGGCCACGCACTGCGCAAGGGTGAAAAGCCGTGGTATCAATTCTGGTGAACGGGTAAACTGGGCCCGGCCGCACGCGCCGGTTCTGGCCGCACGCGCCGGTTTTGATGCCGCGTGGCGCCACACCACACCTGTTGTCGAATCGCCCGGCTTACGCCGGGCTTTTTCATGTCCACTCAATGCCCGTGACCGTCACGCCAACTGGGACACTGGGTGTGAATCGACGGGCGGATCCGCTGACACCAAGCCAGTAAAAAAGGTCTGCACCGCATCGATCTCACGGGTGCGGCGGAACGGGGGCAGGCTTTGCCAAATGCGCTTGCCGTACGGCTTATCGACCAGGCGCGGATCGCAGATCATCAGCACACCGCGATCGGTTTCGGCACGGATTAGCCTGCCGGCGCCCTGCTTCAGCGTGATCACGGCCTGCGGCAACTGGTGTACCGCGAACGGGCTCAGCCCCTTGCGCGTCAATGCGTCCAGCCGCGCGGCCAGCACTGGGTCGTCGGGCGGCGCAAACGGCAGCTTGTCGATGACCACCAGCGACAACGCGTCGCCGCGCACGTCTACGCCCTCCCAGAAGCTCTGGCTGCCCACCAGGATCGCGTTGCCGTATTGACGGAAACGGTCCAGCAGCTCGGTGCGGCTAGCCTCGCCTTGCACCAGCAACGGATACGGCCATCCCCGCGCGAGGATCGCGTCGCGCAATCGTGCGGCCATCCGATCGACCGCCCGCAGTGTCGTGCATAGCACGAACACGCCGCCGCCGGACGCCTCGATCGCTGGCAGCGCGGCGTCGAACACCGCGTCGGTGAAATAGGGCGATGACGGTTGCGGCAAATTGCGCGGCACGTACAGTAATGCCTGATTGGGATAGTCGAACGGGCTAGGCAGCGTCATCGAGCGACGCGCGTTCAGGCCCATTTGCGTGGCGTAGTGGTTAAAATCGCCCCGCACGGACAACGTCGCGGACGTGAAGATCCACGCGCGAGGCGCGCCCGCGCGTTGCTTCGCGAATATCGGCGCGACGGACAGCGGTGTCTGATGCAATTGGACTGTGTGGGAAAATACCTCCACCCAGCGCACCCTCTCGTCGCCGAACTGGCTTGCGTCGTCGGGCGGCGCCGATCCCGAAGCGGATTTTGATGCGGATGGCGCGGCTTGCGCCAGCGCGTTGTCCGGCCCGCACCAGCCATCGAGCATCTGCCGCAGTTCTTGGGCACGGCGCAGGCAGTTGGCGAGCGTCTCCGCGCGTTCGGCCTGCTGCGCGAGCGCCGTGATCCATTCGTCGAGCGCCGCTTCGACGCCAACGAGCGCGTCGAACAGCGGGTGCTCGTTGTCAAGTTGCGACTGCGAGATACGTAGCGAATCCTGCTTGAACGCGAGCCTGACGTCGCGCGCGGCACGCTCCAACGTCGCGCCAAGCCGCGTCCATTCGACTGCATCGCGCGCGTTGAGCAGACCTTCGGCGACGCTGTCGCGGGCCAGTTCAAGCAGTTGCGCGGTCGATAGCGTCTCGCCGAAGAACAGCGTCGCGGTCTCGGGCAGTTGGTGCGCCTCGTCAAAGATGATCGTGTTCGCGCTGGGCAGCAACTCGGCCATGCCGGTGTCGCGCAGCATGATGTCGGCAAAGAACAAGTGATGATTGACAACCACGAGATCAGCTTGCTGCGCATCACGACGCGCCTGCATCACAAAGCAGTCCTTGTAATGCGGGCATTCCTGCGACAAGCAATTGTCGCGTGTGGACGTCACCAGTGACCACACTGGCGCGTTTTCCGGCACGCTAGCCAACTCGGCCTTGTCACCGCTGCGCGTGACCCTCGCGAAGCGCACAATTTCCTGCAAATGCGCGGCATCCTGCCGCGACGGCAACCGGCCGTTATCGGCGGTGCGCGCGAGGTAATAGTGACACAGATAGTTCGCGCGCCCCTTGAGCATCGCGATCGATACGGGGACCGCGAGCGCATCGCGCACCGTCGGAATATCGCGCTGGAACAACTGGTCCTGTAAATGCTTGGTGCCGGTGGACACGATCACTTTGCCACCCCACAGCATCGCGGGCACGAGATACGCGAAGGTCTTACCGGTGCCGGTACCCGCCTCGACAACCAACGTATTGTCGCCCGCCGTCGCATCCGCGTCGCGCGACGCGTCGCCGGCGGTCGCGGCGCCCGGCTCACCGCGCAGATCGCCGTGCCGCGCGGCGAGCCGCCGCGATGGACGTTCGGTATGGGCCAGCGCAAGCGCGCCGGCATCCGGCATGCGACCCGTCGCATCGATCGCCGCCGCGACCGCTTGCGCCATGCGCAACTGCGCGTCGCGCGGCCGATAGCCATCGATATGACGGGCCAACATACCGTCCGCGGCAAAGATCGCGTCGAGTTCGGCGAGCCGACGCGGCGCAACGGCGAGTCCGTCCGGGGTCAGCGTCGGTGCGGCCGGCGCACCATCGACCGACGGCGAACTATCCGGTTCGCGCGGACGCGATTCAGGCGTGGATGTCAATGCGGCAATTCCTGCAAAGTCGGTGTGGCGCCGTGCCAGCGCGCGCTGCCTACCGGCGTGTCGCGCGAACGCGGCGGGAACCGCCGCGCTGCATCAATGATCGGTATCAGGCCGCAGCTGCAACTGCAGCAGCGTAATCGTGTCCTTGACCTTCAGCTTGCGCTTTTTTAGCCGCTGCAGCTCGAGGTCACTCATGCCGGGCACGTCAGCCACCCGATTGACCAGGCAGTCCAGGTCATGATGCTCATTCTGAAGTCGAGCGATCTGGCCCTGGATTGCCACCGTGTCAGCGTCGTATGCATGCTGCATGCCCTTTTCCTCCCAATCGATCGGAAGTCGTCGCATCTGCGATACCGGCATCCGATATGAGGTCGCTTTACCCTGATTCTACTGCGATTGACGCGGGAGTTGGGCATTTGGCCGCAAGCCGGGCCTGCGGCCCTACTGTCCACCCGTGCCGGAGGCTGCCGACGCGGCGCTCGGCATGGAAGCGCCCTGCTTTCGCGCGGCGCGGGCCTGACGCTCGCGTACGTCCTGCGCATGCTGCGCCGCGCGCTGCTGCTTCCGCTCAAACTTGCGTGCGTTATCTGCCCGCTGCTGCGCATCCTGGGCCGCCTGCTGCCGCGCCTGCTCGAGCTTGCGTTGGTAGTCGGCCTGCTTTTGATCGTACGCGCGCTGACTCGCCTCGCGCTGTGGCGCTTGCGCGTGACGTCGCGCCTCATCGATCGCATGCTGGCGCTGCTTCTCGTCGTACGACTGTTCATTCTCGCGCTCACGCGCCGCGCGTTGAGGCGCCTCGCGCGCGTGCGCCTCGCGCTTAAGCGCGGCCTGCTCGTCGCGTTGTCGCGCATGCGCAGCCCGACGTTCGTTGTCAAGCGCATTTTGCTCGTCGCGAATCCGCATCTTGTTCGCAATCATTCGGTCACGCGCCTTCTTCAGACAATGATTGACCAGGATGGCGCTGTAGCAATTGTGCTTTGCGACACCATACTCGTATCGATTTAGCTCACTGCGGCGATCGAGCTGCGCCTGTCGAGCACCGAACGACGCATCTCGCGCTCGCCCATCGACGCCGTCCCCATCCGCGGCCTGCGCGTCGAGGCTGCCGGCAGCCGCTACACGTGCGCCCGCGCGGTCGGCATCTGTTGCACGCACGGGTGCCAACAAGGGCTCTTGTGACGTGATAGCTGGCATCGCCGACGCCCCCGCATCGCCGCCCGGCGCGGCGGCCACGCCATTGCCGGCGTCGGATATCGACGACGTCATGGCCTGCGCATGCAACGGCGCGGCTGGCACAATGCTGGCAACACACGCAAGCAGCCATCCAACCAACGGCCACGCCCGCTCGCGTTGTGCAATATAGGTGATCGCCACCGCGCGACGGCGCAGTCGGGAAGATAGGGATTCACTGGGCGGCATCGATTCGCGAGCGCGCTGGCGCGGCGCAGGCGGGGACATCAGTAGGCGGTCATGCATATCGGCATTCTATCATCGCGATCTTGTGTCACGACCGGCCCGCATCGCGCTTATGGCACAATGCCCGGCTCGAACCCGCACAAGCCTCACCCATGACGGACAACGTAGCACTGAAGATCATACAGCGCATCGCCACCGAATTGACTGTTCAGCCGCGGCAGGTCGCCGCCGCCGTACAACTGCTCGACGAAGGATCAACGGTTCCGTTCATCGCGCGCTATCGCAAGGAAGTCACCGGCAATTTGGACGACACGCAACTGCGCCTGCTCGAGGAGCGGCTGCTGTACCTGCGCGAGCTTGAGGATCGTCGCGCGGCGATCCTGCAAAGCATTGACGAGCAGGGCAAGCTGACTGATGCGTTGCGCACCGCGATCCTAGCCGCTGATACGAAACAGACGCTCGAGGATCTCTACCTGCCATACAAGCCCAAGCGGCGCACACGTGCGCAAATCGCGCGCGAGGCGGGGTTGCAGCCTCTGGCGGATGCGTTGCTCGCGGATCCGACGCGCGATCCACACGCGCAGGCCGCCCCTTTCGTCGATGCCGACAAAGGCATTGCCGACGTCAAGGCGGCGCTGGACGGCGCGCGCGACATCCTGTCCGAGCAGTTCGGCGAAACCGCCGAGTTACTGGGCCGGCTGCGCGACTACCTGTGGAACCAGGGTATGGTGATCTCCACTGTCGTCGAAGGCAAGGAAAAAGAGGAAGGCGAGAAATTTCGCGATTACTACGATTACGCGGAGACGATCAAGACGGTGCCGTCGCACCGCGCGCTCGCGCTGTTCCGGGGTCGCAATGCTGGCGTGCTGTTCGTTAAGCTCGGCCTGGGCGAGGAGCTTGATGCACAAGTGCCGCATCCCGGCGAAGCAATGATTGCGCGCCACTTCGGCATTGCCAATCAAGGGCGGCCAGCCGACAAGTGGCTCGGCGACGTGTGCCGCTGGTGCTGGCGTGTGAAAGTGCAACCGCATTTGGAAAACGACCTGCTGACCCAGTTGCGCGAACGCGCCGAGCACGAAGCGATCAATGTGTTCGCCCGAAACTTAAAGGACCTATTGCTGGCCGCACCGGCTGGCCCCAGGGCGGTGATCGGGTTGGACCCGGGACTGCGCACCGGCGTCAAGGTGGCAGTAGTCGATCGCACCGGCAAGCTGCTGGCCACCGATACGATTTATCCGCATGAACCGCGCCGCGATTGGGACGGGTCGCTGGCCCGGCTCGCGCGGCTCGCCCAGGCGACGCAAGCCGAGCTGATCAGCATCGGCAACGGCACCGCATCGCGTGAAACCGACAAGCTGGCCAGCGAGCTAATCGCACGGCATCCCGAATTGAAGCTGCAAAAGATTGTCGTCTCCGAGGCGGGCGCGTCGGTGTACTCGGCGTCGGAGCTGGCGGCGAAGGAATTTCCCGAACTGGACGTCTCATTGCGCGGCGCGGTCTCGATCGCACGCCGCCTGCAGGATCCGCTCGCCGAACTGGTGAAGATCGAGCCCAAGGCGATTGGCGTAGGCCAGTACCAACATGACGTCAACCAGCGGGAGTTGGCACGCACACTGGATGCGGTCGTCGAGGATTGCGTCAACGCAGTGGGCGTCGACGCGAACACCGCATCGATTGCGCTGCTTGCCCGGGTATCTGGCCTGAACGCGACACTCGCACGCAACATCGTCGAGTATCGCGACACCCATGGGCCCTTCCCGTCCCGGGAGCACTTGAAAAAGGTGCCACGCCTGGGCGACAAGACCTTCGAGCAGGCGGCTGGCTTTCTGCGCGTCAACCATGGTGAGAACCCGCTGGACCGCTCGGCAGTGCACCCCGAGGCCTATCCGGTGGTCGAGCGCATCCTCGCGAGGATCAACAAATCGGTGTCCGATGTGATGGGCAACCGTGACGTGCTGTCGAAGCTGTCGGCAGCCGAGTTCGTTGATGAACGCTTTGGCCTGCCCACCGTGCGTGACATCCTGGGCGAGCTTGAAAAGCCGGGGCGCGACCCACGGCCCGAGTTCAAGACTGCGACGTTCCGCGAAGGCGTCGAGACGCTTGCCGACCTGTCGCCCGGAATGATCCTCGAAGGGGTCGTGACCAACGTCGCGGCATTCGGCGCGTTCATCGATATCGGCGTGCACCAGGATGGGCTCGTGCACGTGTCTGCGATGTCAACGAAGTTCGTGAAGGACCCGCACGAGGTCGTCAAAGCAGGCCAGGTCGTCACCGTCAAGGTGCTCGAGGTAGACCTAAAGCGGCAGCGCATCTCGCTGACAATGCGCCTGTCAGACGACGCCGCGGCAGGCGGAGCCGGCGCGGTCAGCACGGCAGCGCGTGACCGGGATACCAGCGGACGCGGCGGTCAGGGCCGCGGCGCACGGACCCGGGAGATGGAACCGCAAGGCGCGATGGCAGCCGCGCTCGCCAAGCTCAAGCTACGCTGACGGATGCAGCGGCTGCAGCGACGTGCCCTGCCCCGCGCGGCCGCTAACAACGAACAGCGGGTAGGTCATGCCACGCGGCAGCGGGCCAATCAAATCTCGATCTTTGTGCCAAGCTCGACGACCCGATTGGCCGGGATACTGAAGAAGTCGCTAGGCTTCGCGGCGTTCTGGTGCATCCAGGCGAAAATCCGCTCGCGCCACACTGACATGCCCGGCAATTGCGTTGGCACGACGGTTTCCCGCGCGAGGAAGAACGACGTGTCCATCAAGTCGAACGACATGTTTTCCTGTTGCTCGAGCAGCTTGAGCACGCCATTCAAGTCCGGTGTCTCGTTGAAACCGTATGTCGCGCGCACCAGGTATAGCCCGCCGCCAAGCTCCTTAATATCAATGCGCCGATGGTCATCGACATACGGTATGTCCAGCGTGATGAACGTCATGAAGATCGTGCGCTCGTGCAACACCTTGTTGTGCTTGAGGTTATGCAGCAAGCTGACCGGCACCAGTGCCTCGTTGCCGGTCAGGTAAATGGCCGAGCCTGACACGCGATGCGGCGGATGGGCAAGCAGCCCCTGCAGGAATGGCATCAGCGGAATACCGTCGGCCGCAGTACGTTCCTTGACGATCTGCCGGCCCTTGTACCAGGTGGTCAATAGGAAGAATAGGAATGCGCCGATCAGCAACGGCAACCAGCCGCCCTCGCGCAGCTTCAGCAGGTTCGCACCGAAGAACGACAGGTCAACCGTGATAAAGCCCAGGATGATCGTGGCCACCCACAGCTTGTTCCAGTTCCAAACGCGCACCATCACGACACACGCGAGTATCGTCGTGATCACCATGGTCGTGGTAACCGCGATCCCGTAGGCCGCCGCAAGATTGTCCGAACTCTTGAAACCCAGCACGATCATGAGGATCACAAACAGCAGCAGCCAGTTCACGATCGGGATGTAGATCTGCCCAATCGCGCGCGCGGACGTGTGCTGGATCTTCATCCGCGGCACGTAGCCAAGCTGGATCGCTTGGCTGGTCAGCGAGAATGCGCCGGAGATCACCGCCTGCGACGCGATCACGGTGGCCGCCGTGGCAAGCACCACCAGTGGCAGCAGCGCCCAGTCCGGCGCAAGCAGATAGAACGGATTTTGGATCGCGCTCGGATCGCTGAGCAACAACGCGCCTTGTCCGAAGTAATTCAGCACCAGCGCGGGCATCACCATTCCATACCACGCGACGCGAATCGGTTTCGCGCCGAAGTGCCCCATGTCCGCGTACAGCGCCTCGGCGCCGGTGAGCACGAGGAACACCGAGCCGAGCACGTGATACGCCTGCACCGCATGGTCGTGCATGAAGCGTATCGCATACCATGGATTGAGCGCCGCAATCACACGAGGCGCAGTGACGATATGGTACAGGCCAAGCAGCGCAAGCGTAACGAACCAGACGATCATCACTGGCCCGAACAGTCGCCCCACGACCTCAGTGCCATGCTTCTGCAGCATGAACAGCGCGATCAGGACCAGCAGCGTAGTCGGCAGCACATATCGCGCGAGCGATGGCGCAGCGATTCCCAAACCCTCGACCGCGGACATCACCGAGATCGCCGGCGTGATCACCGCGTCGCCGTAGAACATGCAAGCCCCAAAGATGCCAAGGGCCATCAGCACGCCAATCCACTTGCCCTCGCGCGGAAACCCGCGCAGCGCGAGCGCCATCAGCGCGAGCACGCCGCCTTCGCCATCGTTGTCGGCCCGCATGACAAAAAGCACGTATTTCAGCGACACCACGACGACGATCGCCCAGAACAGCAGCGAGATCACGCCGAGGATGCTCTCCGGCGTCAACGCGATACCGTGCTGCGGACTGAAAGCCTCCTTCAGCGCATACAGCGGACTGGTGCCGATATCGCCGAACACAACGCCGATTGCGGCCACGGCCAAGGCGGGCAACGGTTGGGTACGGATCGGATGACCGTGGAGAGCATTCGTCATGTCAGGCGTCGTGTCGCGAAAACGAGGCGATATTCTATCCATGCCGGCCCACGCAGTAAGCCGGGGCCCGCGATGTTATTGCCGCACCACGGAAGCTTGCGGCGTCGTTTCGATTGCGATTGCGATTGACTACGGGACAGACCGCGCGCCGCGCCTCTCGTCGATAAAAAAGCGGCTGCCAGAAGCAGCCGCCTGATGTTCGTCCATTGCCGATACCATCACCTGGCGCACATTACGCGCTTGCCGGCGCAGTACCACCCGTGCCACGCTTGATCCACGCGGCCAGGTTGTGCGGACGCACCGTATCCCATTCCTCGAACGGCTGATGGATCCACGGATTGGTCGGCAGGTGCTGGACGAAGTAATCCGGCTTCACCTTCGAGCACGCCTTGTACCATAGTACCGCCGAGCGCACCGCCGTAATGGCCGGATACCGCTCCTTCAAATGCTCTTGCACGCGCGCCAACGTGACGCCCGAATCGACGAGATCGTCAACCAGCAATACATTGCCGGACAACTCGCCGCGCGTCATCGTGATGTACTGCGCGATATCGAGATCGCCCTGCTGCGTGCCCGCAGCCTCGCGATACGAACTCGTGGCAAGAATGGCCAGCGGCAGGTCATAGATCCGCGACAGCTGGTCGCCGACGCGCAATCCGCCGCGCGCCAGGCACAGAATCTTGTCGAATTTCCAACCCGACTCGTGCACCATCAACGCGAGCCGCTCGACTAGCCGATGATAATCGTCCCAGCCGATCCACAGGTGCTGGTCGTCATTGCGCGGGTCCGGGCTCAGTTCTTTCTTCATAGGAATATCGGAATCGCGCAGTCTTATCAAGTCTTAAACGGATGGCGCAGCAGAATCGTCTCGTCACGATCCGGACCGGTCGACACCATATCGATCGGCACGCCAGCCACTTGCTGCAGCCGCGTCAGATACGCACGCGCATTTGCGGGCAGCGCATCCCACGCGTTGATGCCGATCGTGCTCGCCTTCCAGCCGGGGAACGTCTCGTACACGGGTTCGCAGCGGCTCACTTGCGTTGCACCGCGCGGCAGGATGTCAACGTCCTGGCCATCGATCCTGTAGCCAGTGCACAGTCGCACCTCGTCGAGCCCGTCGAGCACGTCCAGCTTTGTGATGCACAATCCCGTCACGCCGTTGATCTGAATCGAGCGCTTGAGCGCGGCTGCATCAAGCCAGCCGGTGCGGCGCGGGCGGCCCGTCACTGAGCCGAATTCCTTGCCGACGTTGGCCAGCGTCAAGCCGACCAGGTCCTGGCGTTGCGGATTGTCCACGTCGTACAGTTCGCTTGGAAACGGCCCAGCGCCCACGCGCGTGCAATAGGCCTTCGTGATCCCGAGGACGTAGTTGAGCTTGTGCGGGCCAATGCCGGCGCCGGCCGCCGCCGCCCCCGAGACGCAATTGCTCGACGTGACGAACGGATACGTACCATGGTCGATGTCCAGCAATGTGCCTTGCGCGCCTTCGAACAGCAGGTTGCGCCCGGCGTTGTTCTCGTCATACAGCCGCCGCGACACATCAGTGATCATCGGCGCGAGCCGGTCCGCGTAGCCGAGCATCGCATCCAGCGTTTGTTGAAAATCAACCGCCTGCGCACCCAAGTATTGGGTGAGCACGAAATTATGGAAATCGAGGTTCTCGCGCAATCGGTCCGCAAACGTGGCCGCGTCGAACAAGTCGTGCACGCGCAACGCGCGCCGGCCGACCTTGTCCTCGTACGCCGGCCCGATGCCGCGGCCGGTGGTGCCGATCTTGCCGGCGCCGCGTCGCGCCTCGCGCGCCAGATCGATCGCAATGTGATACGGCAGAATCAGCGTGGCTGCTTCGGAGATAAACAACCGGTTACGCACATCGACGCCGGCATCCTCAAGCTCGCCGATCTCCTTGAACAGCGCCTCCGGCGACAGCACGACGCCGTTGCCGATATAGCATGCGACGCCATCGCGCATGATGCCCGATGGAATCAACCGCAAGATGGTTTTCTTGCCGCCGATAATCAGCGTATGGCCCGCGTTGTGCCCGCCTTGAAAGCGCACGACGCCTTGGGAATGATCGGTGAGCCAGTCGACGATCTTGCCCTTTCCTTCGTCACCCCACTGGGTGCCGACCACGACGACATTACGTCCGGACTGGGTTGCCGCTTGACCTGATTGAGCTACGCTGGCGGACATGGTGTTACTTGAGCTGGTTAAAAACGTATTCTACCTAGGTTCGTGCGCATGACTGCCGTTTTTTTAGGCAGCCGGCATGTGCACCGTCTTCAGCGCGGCTCGACGGTCCACGCGTCGCCCCGCTGCACGAGCACGCGGTCGCAGGCAAATTCATCCAGCGTATGCTCGTGGCCAGGCAACGCCTGAATCACCGTCTCGCCGCTATCGCGCAAGGCCGCGACAGTGGCCCGCAACGCCGTGTCGTGATTCCACGGCGCCAGAATGGCACTGGAGCGTGCCTGTCGCGGCGAAATCCGTGTCACCTCGCGCAAGTCCAGCGAAAAACCGGTCGCCGCCCGCGCACGCCCATACGCATGGCCAACATGATCATAGCGTCCGCCGCGCGCCACGGCGTTTGGCACGCCATCGACATACGCGCAAAACATCACGCCGCTGTGATACGCGTAGCCACGCAGGTCGGCTAGGTCGATCGCCACGTGCGCATCGCCGATCTGCGCGGCAAGAAACGCAAGCTCATCGAGCGCGCGCGTGAGCGCCGGCCATGCGGGAAGTTGCGCGCGCGCCTCGTCGATTACCGACGCGTCGCCATACAGGATCGGTAACGCGAGCAGCGCGTCACGCACCGGCTTCGCCAGATCGCGCGTAAGCTCGTCCAGCCGGGGCACATCCTTGCCAGCCAGCGCCGCGTACAGCGCAGGGCCCAGCCCGGCCGCGCGCGCGTCGGCGTCCAGCAGTGCGGCCAGCACGCCCGCATGGCACAGGTCCAGTCGCACCGGCCCGAGACCGGCGAGCCGCAGACTGTCGAGCATCAGTTGCTGGATTTCGACATCCGCCTCCAAGCCTGCATATCCATAGATTTCGGCCCCAATCTGGATTGGCTCGCGCGTCGCATGCAACCCGCGGGGACGCGTGTGCAGCACGTGCCCCGCATAGCACAGCCGCGTGACGCCCTGCCGGTTCAGCAAGTGCGCGTCGATACGCGACACCTGCGGCGTGATGTCCGCGCGCAGCCCCAGCGTGTGGCCGGACAACTGATCGACCAGCTTGAATGTGCGCAACGCTAGGTCGCTGCCGCTGCCCGTCAGCAACGACTCGAGGTATTCGAGCAGCGGCGGCATGACCATCTCGTAGCCATACGATCGGAAACGGTCGAGCAGCACGCGACGCAACTCCTCGAGCTTGCGTGCCTCGGCGGGCAACACGTCGGCGATATTCTCAGGCAATAACCAGGTCGGCATCAGCTTAAGTCCGGTAGCGCGACGCAGCGCGGCGCGATCAGGCCGCCACCATCAGCAGGAGCAACCCAAGGCCGATTGCGATCAACCCGCCGAGCCGCACCTGTGCCGGCGGCAGTTGCGTTATTTTACGAAACGTATCCAGCCACAGCGTCGGCGACACGAATGGGAACATCCCTTCGATGATTAACATCAGCGCAATGGCAAGCAAGAGTGTGGCGGCCATGGGCCTGCTTCTTTTTTTTCGCGCGGGCACACACGCCGCATGCCCGCGCGGCGCTCGTGGCGCCTAGTGTCTGCGACCCGGCGCGGCAGGCGTGGCTGCAGCGCCGCCCACCGCCGCGCCGGCAGGATTTTTCATGAAGCGGAAGAATGCGCTGTTCGGATCCGCGACCACGATATCCCCGTTGCCGATGCTGCGCCGATAGACCTCCAGGCTCTGGTAGAACGCATAGAATTGCGGGTCACGACCGAATGCGTTCGCATAGATTGCCGCAGCCTTGGCATCGCCATCCCCTTTGATCTCCTGCGCCTGCTTATACGCATCGGCGATCACCACTTCACGCTGCTTGTCCGCATCGGCACGAATGCGTTCTGCCTCGGCGGCACCCGTGGAGCGCTGCTCGTTGGCGACTTGCTGGCGCTCCGCCTTCATCCGCTGGTAGACCGATTCGCTGATGTTCTCGAGCAAATCGACGCGGCGCAGCCGCACGTCGACGATGTCGATGCCCAGGTTCGATGCGTCGCGCTCGACCTTCTTGCGCACCGCCTGCATCACGACCTCGCGCTCGTTAGAGACCACTTCCGAGACCGTGCGTTTCGTGAACTCCTCGTTCAGCGCCGCGCGGATGACTTGGGTCAACCGGTCCTGCGCGAGTGACGCGTCGCCGCGGAAACTGATGTAGAACTTGCGCGGATCGACAATCCGCCATTTGACGAACAGGTCAACCAGCAGGTTCTTCTTTTCCGCAGTGATGTAGCGGTCCGCTTCCGGGTTGTCGATCGTCTGGATGCGCTTGTCCATATAGATCACGTTCTGGAACGGCGGCGGCGCCTTCAAATGCAGTCCGGGCGCCGAGATGATCTGCTTGACCTCGCCGAACGCGAACACGATCGCGTACTTGCGCTGGTCGACGACAAAGATCATCGAGGAGCCGACGAACAACACGACGAGCACGGCAACGACGAGGGTGATGATTCGATTCATGAGCTACCCCTCTTATTGACCGTCGTCGCGGCCGCGACGGCGAAACAACTCCCGGGAACGGCTCGCGTCGTCGCCGACGGACGCACCCGGCATCGCCTGCGCTGGCATGGCTGGCCCACCGGCCGAGCTGCCGGCCGGCGACGCCCCACCCTGCACGCCGTTGTCCGAGGCACTCGGGCGCGCGCCCCCTTGCGCGTGCGCGCGATGCTGTGCCAATACCTTGTCCAGCGGCAGATACAGCAGATTGCTGCTGGCTTTGCTGTCCACGATCACCTTCGTTGCGTTTGAGTAGACTTGTTGCATCGTGTCCAGATACATTCGTTCGCGTGTGACAGCCGGCGCCTTCGCGTACTCGGCTTGCACTTGCTTGAAGCGTGCGGCGTCACCCTCGGCTTGGGCCACCACGCGTGCGCGATAGCCGTGCGCGTCTGCCACCATCCGCGCGGCAGTGCCCTGCGCGAGCGGCACCACGTTGTTCGCATAGGCCAGTGCCTCGTTCTTCGCGCGCTCGCGATCCTGCCCGGCCTTCACTGCGTCGTCAAACGCGGATTGCACCTGCTGCGGCGGCTGCACGCTTTGCATCGTCACGCTGCTCACGATAATGCCCGTCTTGTACTGGTCCAGGATTCGCTGGATCTGCTGCGACAATTGCAGCGCGACCTGCTCGCGTCCCTCGTATAGCACGTAGTCCATCGTGTTCTTGCCGACGATCTCGCGCACTGCGGTCTCAGCGGCCTGCGTCACTGTGCCTTCCGCGTCGACGTTATTGAACAGGAACGCGGCCGGATCCTTCACGCGATACTGGACCGCGAAACGCACGTCGATGATGTTCTCGTCCTTGGTCAGCATCGACATGTCCTTCAAGTTCGTCGAGCGGATCATGTTGTCACGGCCGATCTCAACCGAGCGCACCTGCGACATGTTGACAATCTCATTGCTCTGGAACGGATACGGCAACCGCCACTGGATCCCCGAGCCGGTCGTGTACTTGTATTTGCCGAACTGCAGCACGACACCGGCCTGCCCTTCCTGCACGATATAGACGCCACTGGCCAGGTAGATCGCGACCAGCACGCCGACGACGATCCCCAGACCCAGATGCCCACCGCGGCCATTATTCAAGTTCGCTGGGCCCGGGCTGCCGCCGTCGCCGCCACCCTTGCGACCGAGCAGCCGGTTGATTCGGCGATTGAAGTCGCGCCACAACTCGTCCAGGTCGGGTGGACCTTCCTGGCCGTCCTTGCCACTATTGCGCGGATCCTGAGGACGTCGGGACGCATCATCCCCCCCCTGGCCTCTGCCCCAGCGCGGATCATTGATTGAAAAGACGGCACGCGCGCGCTGCCACGTACTTCGGATGTTCTTGTCGTTCACCATGTCACAGCCGGTTATTGCGGAATGCAGTTGTCAGATACGCTGTTGGTGGACGCTGCGGCTCGCTTGGCGAACGCGCTCGTCGTCGGACGCATTGGCACCAGCCGTCGCCCCGGCCTCGTCCGAGTGCAAACCATCGGCGTCGCAACGCGGGTCGTGATCGTCGGCGCCCATGCCGTCCGGGTCCCGCTTGAACGCCTGCGCGCCGAGCGCCACCTCGGCCACCGCGTCACGCAACGCGTCGAGTCCCTGACCGGTTCGCGCACTCAAAAAGACGCGCGTGATATTACCATACTCGTTCCTTTCAACCCGATCAGCCCGGCTCGCCAACTCAGGCACCTGGTCGATCTTGTTGAACACGAGAATCTGCGGGATCGAGGCCGCGCCGATCTCGCGCAGCACGTCGTTGACCTGCTCGATCTGATCCGCGCGCACTGTGCTGGACGCATCGACGACATGCAGCAGCAGGTCCGCATGCACGGTTTCCTCCAGCGTGGCACGAAACGCTGCGACTAACTGGTGCGGCAAGTCGCGGATAAAGCCGACCGTGTCGGACACCACGACATTGCCCGCTTCGCCAAGATAGACGCGGCGCGACGTCGTATCCAGTGTCGCGAACAACTGGTCAGCCGCATAGGCTTGCGCCTTGGTCAGCGCGTTGAACAGCGTTGACTTGCCAGCGTTCGTGTAGCCAACCAACGACACCGACAGCGTGCGATTGCGCTCACGCTGGCGACGCTGCGTGCCATGCTGGCGCTGCAGCTTGCGCAGCTTGCCGCGCAACATCTTGATGCGTTCGCCGATCAACCGCCGGTCGGTCTCCAGCTGCGTCTCGCCTGGGCCGCGCAAGCCGATCCCGCCTTTCTGCCGCTCCAGGTGGGTCCACGCTCGAACCAAGCGCGTGGACAGATATTGCAGTTGCGCCAACTCCACTTGCAGCTTGCCTTCATGGCTGCGCGCGCGTTGCGCAAAAATATCGAGGATCAGACTGGTGCGATCGACAACACGCCGCTCAAGCTCACGCTCCAGGTTACGCTGCTGTGCGGGCGACAATGTGTGGTTGAAAATGACAATATCGACGTCGTTGGCCTGTGCGCCGAGTCGAAGCTCCTCGACCTTGCCGCTGCCGATGAAGTGCGCGGCATCCGGGCTCGAGCGCCGGCCCGTCAGCGTCAGCACCGGGTGAGCCCCGGCACTGGTGGCGAGCAGGCTCAGCTCTTCAAGACTGGCCTGAAAATCGATCTTTCCGAAATCTATGCTGACAAGCGCTGCGTTGATCAAATCGATAAAACAGTTAGAGTGAAGGACAGGCGCCAGGCCGGCTGGCTGCGCCCGCCAGACAATCGGATTACGAGCTTTCCGAATCGGGATGAAAGTTCACTGGACGTGCGGGCACGACGGTTGAGATCGCGTGCTTGTACACCATTTGCGTCACAGTATTGCGGAGCAACACCACATATTGGTCGAACGATTCGATATTGCCTTGCAGCTTGATGCCGTTGACGAGATAAATCGACACCGGCACATGCTCCTTGCGCAATGCGTTCAGGAACGGGTCTTGTAACAGTTGCCCTTTGTTGCTCATAGCAAACTCCGAGTTGTTTTTTGCAAATTAATCATATCGGCGACGAGAAAAAAGAAAACGCCGCCAATCGCTACACTATAGCCGAATTTTCGAAGCCGTAAAGTTGCCGACCGGACTATCGCCGCAGATTTAGTCTTTGTCCGCATAAGGGTTCCGACTCGAACGAAACTCTATGCGCAATGGAGTGCCGGCGAGACCAAAAGTTTCGCGAAACCGGCCTTCGAGGTAACGTTTATACGTATCGGTAATCGCATCCAACGCATTGCCGTGGATCACAATGATCGGCGGATTCTGCCCCCCTTGGTGCGCATAACGCAACTTTGGGCGGACTGGACCGCGGCGCCGCGGCTGCTGGAACTGCACGGCGTCGATCAGCGCCCGCGTGAGCTTCGGCGTCGGCAGCTTGGCCATTGCGGCCGCATAGGCGGCATCCACCGAGCGCATCAGCGCACCAATCCCCGTCTTTTCCGCCGCCGAGATGTAATGTGACTTCGCGAAGTCGAGGAATTTGAGCTTGCGAGCCAAGTCGGCCTTGGTGCGCTCGCGCACGTGCTCATCCAGGCCGTCCCATTTGTTCACACCAATCACGAGCGCGCGGCCCTGCTCGACGACAAAGCCGGCAATATGCGCGTCCTGCTCCGAGATGTCCTGCCGCGCGTCGAGCAGCAGGATCACCACGTTGGCGTCGGCGATCGATTGCAGCGTCTTGACCACCGAGAACTTCTCGACCGCCTCGAACACCTTGCCGCGCTTGCGCAGCCCGGCCGTGTCGATCAGCGTGTACGGGCGGCCCTGGCGCTCGAAGTCGATGTAAATCGAATCGCGCGTCGTGCCGGGCAGGTCGAACGCAATCACGCGCTCCTCGCCGAGCAACGCATTAACCAACGTCGACTTACCCACATTGGGTCGCCCGACGATGGCGATTTTCACACCGTGGCCCGCGTGCGCTTCATCGTGCGGCGCACGATCCGCATAGGCGACGGCGAGCGCCTGTCCAATCATTTCGCTGACGCCGTCGCCGTGCGCGGCAGAGATCGCGCGTGGGTCGCCTAGGCCGAGTTCATAGAAGTCCGCGGCCACCGCGCTGTATTTCATGCCCTCGGCTTTGTTGACGACCAGAAAAATCGGGCGGCCCGTCTTGCGCAGATAGTCGGCGATCGTCTTGTCCTGCGGCGCAAGGCCGTTGCGGCCATCGACCACGAACACGACCACGTCGGCCTCCTCGACCGCCTGGCGCGTCTGCCGAGCCATCTCATGCAGGATACCGTCCTTAGCGACCGGCTCGAAGCCACCCGTATCGACGACCAGGTACGGCCGCTCGCCAACGCGGCCCTCGCCATAATGGCGGTCGCGCGTGAGCCCGGGCAGATCCGCAACAAGCGCATCGCGCGAGCGCGTCAACCGGTTAAACAGCGTGGATTTCCCCACATTAGGGCGCCCCACAAGGGCGATTACGGGCTTCATGTTGCTTTTTCCAAAAACGCACGCGCGCCGGCCGGCAGCGGCCGGCGGCGCGCGTACGCGAATGCGGCCTGCCTATTGCGGCCGGAAACCGTACAGATTGCCGTTGCGGCTCTGCACCACCAACGTGTTACCGGCAACGACCGGTTGCGCGGTGATCGCGCCCCCCGTTCTCGTCCGTGCGACGAATTCACCGGTATCACGCGATAGGAAATGCACAAACCCCTTATAGTCGCCGACCACCACCGCACGGCCGACGATCGCCGGCGCACTGACGTTGCGGCTCTTCAGCTGCGTGTTTTGCCACAAGGGCTTGCCGGTCATCAAATCGTACAGCGACACGACCGACCAGTCGTCCGTCGACGCCACAGTACGATCATCCTGCGCCAATCCGCCATAACTGGAGAACGGCTGCTCCCACAGCGCGCGTCCGCTCAACACGTCAAAGCAACCGATCCGGCCCTGGAACGTCACCGCACAGGTCTGCGAGCCAACCAGCGTCGGCGCGCCGGCCACATCGTTGATCCGCTCGACTTCGGTGACACCGCGCGGATACGAAACCGGCGTTTGCCAGTACGCATCGCCGCTTTGCAAATTAATCGCGGCAAGCGAGCCACCCGGGAACCCCGCCAGCACCGCACTGTCGCCGGCGAACGTCATGCCGGCCACAGTCCGCAGGTTCAGCGGCACCGCGCGGTTCACGTAGACCCATTTCTGCTCGCCGGTCTGCGCATTGAATGCCGTGATACGCCCATCGATCGTGCGCACCAGCACGAAGCCCTGGCCCACTGCCGGCGGTGTGACGATCTCACCGGATGCCTTCGCCTTCCACAGCACCTGGCCATCGCCGCCGAGCACAAACACGTCACCCTTGAGCGTGCCGACCGCGGTCAGCGTGCCGTCGCTGCCGACACCGGCCGACAGCTCCGCGCCCACCTTCGTGCGCCAGACCGCCTTGCCATTGGTCGCGTCGATCTTAACCACGGAGCCGTTCGCACCGGCCGCGTACACATAATCGCCGACGGCGGCGGGAGCGAGCAGGTAGCGGCCGGACTGACCCACGCTGACCTTCCACGCCTCGCGCACCTCGAGCACGGTCTGGATCGGGGTCAATTCGGTCGGCACGCGACGCACATCCTTTGTGGATGAACACGCGACCAGCACAGTCAGCGAAAGCAGGCACGCGAGCGGCCGGACGTAGCGAAAAACAAAATTCATGGATCAGTGACGCATTGACGAGTCAATTGGAAATCGAACTGCACGGGGCTTTAGCCACCGAGCGCATCGAGCTTGAACTGGATCAGCTGACGCACGGACGACTCACCGTGCTCGAGCGCCGCCAGCGCGGCCTGGTACGCGGCGCGCGCCTCGTCACGCTTGCCTTGCGCGGCCAGCAGATCGCCGCGGCGATCCGCGTACAGACCGCCGAACGCCTGCGGCGGCGGGTCAGACAACAGCTTCAAGCCCGCGTCATAAGCCTTTTCGTCGATCAACAGCGCGGCGAGCCGCAACCTCGCGACCGCCTTGAACTCATCGCCACGTGCCTGATCGACGACCCACTGCAACTGCCCTTTCGCGCCGGCCACGTCTGCGGCCGCATACAACGCCTTGGCTGCCGCCAGCGCGCTAAGCGGTGCATACGCGGTGCCACCGAAGCGCGCTTCCATGTCCGCCGTGACGCGTGCGATCTGCGCCTTGTCTCCCGATGCCACTGCCTGCTGGACCGTGTCATAGAATACCGCAGCCTGCGCCGCCTGGCGCCGCTGCCACCAGTTCCAACCGTTATAGGCGACCCCTGCCAGCAGCGCGGCGAGCACGACCCCGGTCAGCGCATTGCCCCACTTCGCCCACCAGGCCTGCAGGTTATCGAGGGTTTCTTGTTCGTGATGGTAGCTCATCTAGTGGATACTCGCCTGGTCATTCATTCGTCGCCTTCGTCGGCGGGTGCAACCATCGCATCGATCAGGAATTCGGTCAAGCGTTCGGCCGGCACCCGTTGCTGCACGCCATCCGCGCCCGCCGGATCGCCACGCAACGCCTTGATCGACACCTCGTCGCGCTGGACTTCGTCGTCGCCAAGGATCACCGCATACGCGGCACCGCTCGCATCGGCACGCTTCATCTGCGACTTGAAACTCGCCGGTGCGCCGTCGGCGCTGCAGTGCAGGATCACATCCAGCCCCGTGTCGCGCAGCCGCTCGGCGATCACGAACGCACGCTCACGCGCCGCGTCGCCCTGGTGCACGATGTACACGTCGCAGCCGTCATCAGGCGGCACCCGTTGCTCCTCGCGCAGCAGCTCCAGAATGCGCTCGACGCCCAGGGCCCAGCCGCACGCCGGCGCCGGCTTGCCACCGAGTTGCTCGATCAGCGGGTCATAGCGGCCGCCGCCGGCAACAGTGCCTTGCGCGCCAAGCTTGTCGGTCACCCACTCGAACACCGTCAGATTGTAGTAGTCCAGCCCCCGCACGAGCCGGGGGTTGATCGTAAACGGGATGTTGTTTGCGCTCAGCAACCGTTGCACGCCTTCGAAATGCGCGCGCGACGCCTCCCCAAGAAAGTCGATTAGCTTAGGCGCATTCGTCACAATGTCCTGCATCGCGGGGTTCTTCGTGTCGAGCACGCGCAACGGGTTCGTGTACAGCCGGCGCTTCGCATCATCGTCGAGCCACTCGACGTGCCGCTCCAGGTACGCGATCAACTCGTTGCGGTGAGCGGCGCGCTCCTGTGCCTGCCCGAGCGAATTGAGTTCGAGCCGGATGCCCGTGAGGCCCAGATCGTCCCAAAGCCGTTGACACATCAGGATGATCTCGGCATCGGCATCCGGGCCCGCGAAACCGAGCGCCTCGACGCCGACCTGGTGGAACTGCCGGTAGCGACCGCGCTGTGGGCGCTCGTGGCGGAACATCGGTCCGATATACCAGAGCCGCTTGGGACCGTCGTACAGCAGGTTGTGCTCAATCGCCGCACGCACCACGGCAGCGGTGTTCTCTGGACGCATCGTCAATGGCTCACCGTTCAGTGAATCGACGAAGCTGTACATTTCCTTCTCGACAATATCGGTCACTTCGCCGATACCACGAGTGAACAATGCCGTATGCTCGACGATCGGCGTACGGATATTTTGGTATCCGTAGGCACGCAGCATCGATTTGACCGTGCTCTCGAAAAACTCCCACAGACCGGCATCGCGCGGCAGGATGTCGTTCATTCCCTTGACGCCAGTCAGCTTCCCTAGTTTACGTTTCTGTTCTGTCATGTCGATTCAATGATTCCGGGCTGGGACCGGGCTTCGCACGCCACTGCACTCGCCGCCGTCGCGCCATAGGTGCGCTGGACGTAGTCGTTGACGATATCCTGAAACTCCTCCGTGATGCGTGCGCCGCGCAGCGTGGTCGTCTTCACGCCGTCGATAAACACGGGCGCGGCTGGATTCTCGCCGGTTCCCGGCAGGCTGATGCCGATATTCGCGTGCTTGGACTCGCCGGGACCATTGACGATACAGCCCATCACCGCGACATTCATCGTCTCCACGCCCGGGTACTGCTTGCGCCACACCGGCATCTGCGTGCGCAGATAGTCTTGAATTCGCGCCGCCAGCTCCTGGAACACGGTGCTCGTCGTGCGGCCGCAGCCCGGACACGCGATCACCATCGGCGTGAACGAGCGCAGCCCCATCGTCTGCAAAATTTCCTGGGCGACGACAACCTCACCGGTGCGCGAGGCGCCCGGCTCCGGCGTCAGCGAGACCCGAATCGTGTCGCCGATGCCCTGCTGCAGCAGCACCGACAGCGCAGCGGTCGACGCGACAATGCCCTTCGAACCCATGCCCGCCTCGGTCAGCCCCAGGTGCAACGCAAAGCTACAGCGCAGCGACAGCGCCTGGTAGACTGCGATCAGGTCCTGCACGCCGCTGACCTTGCACGACAGCACGATACGATCGCGCGCTAGGCCAAGCTCGACAGCCCGCTCGGCCGAGCCGATCGCGGACTGGATCAGCGCCTCGTACATCACGCTTTGCGCGTCCCATGGCGTCGCACGCTGCGCATTCTCGTCCATCATCCGCGCAAGCAGATCCTGGTCTAGGCTTCCCCAGTTCACGCCAATACGCACCGGCTTGTCATGGCGGATCGCCGCCTCGATCATCTGCGCGAATTGCGTGCCGCGCTTGGCGCCCTGACCGACGTTGCCCGGGTTGATTCGGTACTTCGACAGCGCCTGCGCGCAATCCGGATAGTCGCGCAGCAGCACATGGCCGTTGTAGTGGAAGTCGCCAACCAGTGGCACGTTCACACCCATGCGGTCAAGCTGCTCACGGATCGCCGGCACCGCGGCGGCCGCTTCGGGCGTGTTAACCGTGATGCGCACCAACTCGGAGCCGGCCTGCGCAAGCGCCTTAATCTGGATCGCGGTACCGATCGGATCTGCAGTATCGGTGTTCGTCATCGACTGCACGCGCACCGGCGCGCCACCGCCGATCGTCACCGTATGGTCCTGCCAACGCACCGTCACCGCATGCGTGCGACGCCTTGGTGCAGCGCCGCCGAACAGCGGCTCCTCCGACGCGACCCGGCTCGCTACCGGCGCACTATCGGATTCAAACAGAATAGTAGACTGCATCGAATTACCCGATTGCATGACACCCTGATTCTATTGAGCACCGCACCCGCGCTGCGACAGGCCCACGGCTGCACGGGGCGGCCCGTCACTGGCTTTGCCGCGCTCACCCTAACCTGCGTTACGGCAGACTGAAGCGCGCGACGTTGCCCTGCGCGCCCTCGTATTTCACGGACGGAACCGGCTTGCCATCAAACGCCATCGCGTCGATGCCCGCCTTGTTGCCCACGGTCACGCGAAACGGCGCAATGCCTTGTACACGCTTCTCGTCCCCCGCGTACAGCAAGCCAGAAAATAACGGCTTGCCATCACGCTGCCGCACACTGAACCAACTGTCCTGCGACACCTTGATCGTGACCGCCACCTCGCCGTCGGCCAGCACCGGTGCGGCCCCCGGCGTCGGCAAGGCATCGCCCGCCCCCGCATTGGCCGCGATCGCAGGCGAGGCCGGCGCTGACGCGAGCACCGCGGCCGTCGATGCCGCAGCCGTCGATGCCGCTGACAGCGTGTCCGCGCCCGACGACGCATCAAGCGCCGCGGGCCGCGGCAATTCAGTCAGCGTGCTGGTTGCCGACGCCGGCTGCCCACCCGCCGGCGCGGCACCACCGAGGTTGCCGGTCTGCCCCACGGCGTCCCGCGATGCGGCACCGTCGTGCTCAACTGCATCTGCGCCACCGGTCTTCAGGCGGGCGATCCAGCCTGCGCCCGGTTCGCCACCGGTGCGCCATACTGCGATGACCGCCACCAACACAATCACGAACGCGACGATCCACCCCCATGGCCGGCGCCTGGGGGCGCCCCCCAGATTCATCACGACACGACCCCGCGGCAGTCCCGCGCCACTGTTCGACGGCAGCGATAGTTCGGGCTCAATCGGCCCACTAGTGCGTCGCAGCGTATCGGTCAGCGGCGTCGGATCGGCACCGAGCATCTTCGCATAGCTGCGCACCACGCCGATTGCAAACGTCGTATCCGGCAGGTGACTGTAATCGCCTGACTCCAACTCACGCAACTTGTGCGGCGCGACTTTCAGCCGCGCGGACACATCCTCAATCGACCATTTTTTGGCCTCGCGCAGCTTTTCGAGTTGCGCACCGACCTGCCGCGCGGACTCCGCCGCGGCGCCCGGATCCGGCCGTCTGGCCGTGGCGCTCGAGTCGTGCGGTGTCGGATGCTGCTGGTCACTCATCCCTAATTCCTCACTGGAATTCTTTTCATTGCTCGCGGCGCCGCCGCGAGCTGGTCTCGCCTAAACGATGAGCCCAAATGGAGCAAGGCCGGCAAACCGCTGTTCGCCGGCGCCGGCATAACTCAAAATCATGCGTACGACCGCGGCGCACGACACACAATCGTGCGACGCACGCGCGCGCCACGATCGTCGGCATCTTCCTGCGAGGCAAGTCCCCATTTTTGCCCTGTCCCGCCTGCCCCACCATACGTCATACCGCGCGCACCCCGATCGACGCGAGACCGGTGCGCGCGTCGCGCCGCATGCGCTCCGCCACGCGGGTACGGTCGCGGACCTCGCCGGCCAACTGCCCGCAGGCCGCATCGATATCGTCGCCGCGCGTCCGGCGCACAGTCGTCACGACGCCGGCATCGATCAGGATCTGCGCGAACTGCTTGATCCGCTCCGGATGGGAGCGCAACAGCCCGGACTCCGGAAACGGATTGAACGGTATCAGGTTAAATTTGCACGGCACGTCGCGCGTCAGCGCGAGCAGTTGCCGCGCGTGCTCATCCCTGTCGTTGACACCGTCTAGCATGCAATACTCAAACGTGATGAAATCGCGTGGTGCAACACGCAAATACCGATTACATGCCGCCATCAATTCCGCAAGCGGGTACTTTCGGTTCAGCGGCACCAATTCGTCGCGCAACGCGTCGTTGGGTGCGTGCAGCGACACGGCCAGCGCCACCGGCAATTCGGCCGCCAGCCGGTCGATCATCGGCACGACGCCCGATGTGGACAGCGTCACGCGGCGACGTGACAACCCGTACGCGTGGTCGTCAAGCATTAGCCGCATAGCCGGCACCACCGCATCGAAATTCAGCAGCGGCTCGCCCATGCCCATCATCACGACGTTCGTGATCACCCGCTCACCGGGAATCAGGCCACCGCGCGCCGCGCGCAGCGCGAACTCAGCCATCCACAGCTGGCCAATGATTTCGCCGACGCCGAGGTTACGCGAGAAGCCCTGCTTGCCCGTCGAGCAGAAGCGACAGTTCACCGCGCAGCCGGCCTGCGACGACACGCACAGCGTGCCGCGCCCCTGCTCCGGGATATACACGGTCTCAACCGCGTTGCCTTCGCCCACGTCAAGCAGCCACTTGCGCGTGCCGTCCGCGGACGTGTGGTCCTGCAGCACTGCAGGATGACAGATCGATGCGCGGGTCTTCAGCTTATCGCGCAGCGATTTCGCGAGATCGGTCATCGCGTCAAAATCGCTGACGCCACTGTGATGGATCCACCGCTGCAACTGGCGCGCGCGAAACGGCTTCTCACCGAGGCTCGCGCAATACGCGACGAGGCCCGCAGCATCGAAATCCAGAAGATTGACCGTGTCAGTCATTGTCATGCCTGCCGTCTCAAATGGCACCCGCAGCGGCGGCACACCGCGCCGCCCCTCCGCCCGTGCCCGCAGACGCGAGCTTGGCCGGCGCGGCCGGCTTACCGCCACTTAGCGCGAGTAGACGTTCACTTCCGGAAAGAAGAAGGCGATTTCAACAGCCGCCGTTTCCGGCGCATCGGAGCCATGCACTGCATTGGCGTCGATGCTGTCCGCGAAATCGGCACGAATCGTGCCCTTTTCCGCCTTCTTCGGATCAGTCGCGCCCATCAGTTCACGATTTTTTGCGATCGCGCCCTCGCCCTCGAGCACCTGAATCATGACCGGGCCCGACACCATAAACTCGACCAGATCCTTGAAGAAAGGCCGCTCCTTGTGCACCGCATAGAACTTTTCCGCGTCCGCGCGCGACAGATGGACCATGCGGGCCGCGATGATTTTCAGCCCAGCATGCTCGAACCGGCTGTAGATTTGACCGATCACGTTTTTTGCGACAGCATCGGGTTTAATAATCGACAGGGTGCGCTCGATCGCCATGAAAAAAACTCCGGGAAAATGAGGAAGTTACGAAGTCCATCGAATTCGCCATTCTAGCATGAGCCGGTGTATCATTGGCAGGGAACCCTTACGGCATTGTAAGGCTCTAATATCACGTGTCGTTCGGCCGTCGGGCCGCCGCGATGAGGCGGCGGGCGATGCCGACACCGTCTGCAATTCAAGTGCAAGTCAAGATAACGCAAGGAGAAACCATGGCTGACTCTCGTACCTACGGGTTTGGGCGTACCGGCACCGTCGTGTCGGCCGAAACGCGCAATAGGGTACTGCGCAACACGTACTGGCTGCTGGCCCTGTCGATGGTTCCGACCGTGCTCGGCGCGTGGATCGGAGTCGCAACCGGCTTTTCGCTATTCGCCGCCACGTCGCCGATGATGAGCGTGCTGGCTTTCCTCGCGATCGCGTTCGGCTTCATGTTCGCGATCGAGCGGACCAAGCACAGCGCCATCGGCGTGCTCGTGCTGCTCGGCTTCACGTTCTTTATGGGCCTGATGCTGTCGCGTCTACTGAGCTTCATTCTCGGCTTCACGAACGGCCCGTCGCTGATTATGCTTGCCTTCGGTGGCACCGGCCTGATCTTCGCGGCAATGGCGACAGTTGCCACGGTCAGCAAGCGCGACTTTTCCGGTTTGGGCAAGTGGCTGTTCGTCGGCGTGCTCGTGCTGCTGCTGGCCTCGGTCGCAAATGTGTTTTTGCACCTGCCGGCATTGATGCTGACGGTGTCGGTTCTGGCGATCGTCATCTTCTCGGCCTACATGCTGTTCGACGTGCAACGCGTGGTCAACGGTGGCGAAACGAACTATATTAGCGCGACGCTGATGATCTACCTGGATCTGTACAACGTGTTCACGCACCTGCTGGCGCTGCTTGGTATTTTTGGCGGCAACCGCAACTAAGCCATCGCGACCCCGGCGCTACAGCAGCGCACGGGGCGCGTCTAAACTAGCAAGCGCGGGGGCGGTGCCTGTGCATTTTTTGAGCAGCGTACCCTAGCGCCGCCCTGTTGCGCGCACGCTGCCCACCAGCGTGCCCCTACCACCGCCCCTGCCAACCTTTCCGCTCGCTCGCCACTGCGGGTCACGCACGCTCGAAACAGGCGACCGACTCGACGTGCGACGTATGCGGAAACATATTCACGACGCCCGCGCCAACCAGCCGATAGCCAGCCTCGTGCACCAGCAGCCCGGCATCGCGCGCCAGCGTGGCCGGATTGCACGACACATAGACGATTCGTCCAGGCAAGCACGCCGCGTCACCGGTCTGTGCCAACTCGGCCAGCGCCTTGGCCACGGCCAGCGCACCTTCGCGCGGCGGATCGATGAGGAACTTGTCAAACCGGCCGAGCGCGCGTAAATCGGCGGCGCTCACCTCGAACAAATTGCGCGTGGCAAACGATGTGCGGGCCTCGAGACCATTGACACGGGCATTGGCCTGTGCGCGCTGCGTCAGCGCGTCACTGCCTTCGATGCCGACCACCTCGCGCGCGCGCCGTGCCAGCGGCAACGTGAAGTTGCCCAGCCCGCAGAACAAATCCAGCACGCGATCGGTTCGTGCTGGCGCAAGCAGCCGCACCGCCCTACCGACCAGCACCCGGTTGATCTGGTGGTTGACCTGCGTGAAGTCGGTCGGCTTGAATGGCATCCGGATATCGAACTCTGGCAGCGTGTAGGCCAGTTCGACATCGACCGGATAGAATGGCGTGACGCTGTCGGGACCCTTGGGCTGCAGCCAGAATTGCACGCCGTGCTGGTCAGCAAACGCGCGCAGCAGTGCCTCGTCCTGCTCGGTCAGCGGCTCAAGCACCCGCAGGACCAGCGCGGTGAGCGCGTCGCCGATCGCCAACTCGATTTGCGGCATCCGGTCTCGGATCGATAGCGACTCGACCAGCCGGCGCAACGGCACGAGTAGCGCCGATACGTGCGGCGGCAGCACCTCGCACCGCGTCATGTCAGCCACGTAGCTGCTTTTCTTTTCATGGAATCCGACCAGCACGCCGCCCTTTTTCACAACGTTACGCACGGTAAGCCGGGCGCGATAGCGGTATCCCCATGACGGGCCGCCTATCGGCCGATAGATCTGTTCCGCGCGCAGCTTGGCCAAGTGCGATAGATTGTCTTCCAACACTCGCTGCTTGACCGCGATCTGCGCGCGCGTGTCCAAATGCTGCATCGAGCATCCGCCGCAGGTGCCGAAGAACGGGCATTGCGGCGTGGTGCGCATACCGCTGGCGCGCAATATCTCGACGATTTGCGCCTGCTCGTAGCTCGGCTTCTTGCGAAAGCTCGAGTACGACACCGTTTCGCCCGGCAACGCACCTTCGACAAAGATGACCTTGCCGGGTATGCCCTGCTCGTCGATCTGCCGCCCCACACCGCGCGCTTCCATATCGAGCGACTCGATCTCGATCACGGGCGCAACACGCGGCGCAGTCGCCGCGCTCGACAGCGTTGCGCGGGCATGTCTTGAGCTAATCGACACCACATCGGTTGACGCGGCGTCGGCCGGCGTGGCGGCCTTCGGCTGTACGGTGTGAACCACCTTGAAACTTCCTGGTTTGTGACGAAAGGCAAAATTGTAGACGAGTGATGCTGGGCCCCGCATCTTTACCTATCCTAGCCAAGCCCCTCGATGCTAATGATGGACAGGCGTATCCGATGGGGTACGGTATTGACGCACATGCTCGAGCGCAATTGAAGCGTGGCCACAGCGCGCCTCGCGCGGCACGGCAGCGCGGTCAACCGGCAAAGCCCGCCAGATAGTCCCGCCAATGAGGCGCGCTTTCGCGGGCCAATGCGTCGCGCACCAACGTGACTTCGTCCTCGTAGTCCGCCGCGCTCAACACGCCGCGCATCAGCTGGAAGCGGCAATACAGTAGATACGTGTTCACGACGTCCGTCTCACAGTAGTGGCGGATCTCGGCGATGCGGCCCTGCTGGAACGCGTCCCATACTTGTGAGCCGTCCATGCCCATCTTACCCGGAAACCCGCACAGCTTGGCCAACGCGTCCAGCGGTGCGTTCGCGCGGGCGTTGTACATCGCTAGCACGTCCATTAGATCAGTATGACGGGCATGATACCGGCTGATGTAGTTATTCCATTTGAAGTCCCGATTGCAGTCACCGAGGTCCCAATATTTCGGGGCGACGACACCATTGACCAGCGCACGATAGTGCAGCACCGGCAAATCAAAGCCGCACCCGTTCCACGACACCAATTGCGGCGTGTACTTCTCAATCACCCGATAAAACGACTGGATCAGCGCCGCTTCCGGATCCTGCGGCGTGCCCAGCGAACGTACGCGGAACCCGTCCCGGTCACGAAATACGCACGAGATCGCAGCCACCCGCTGCAAATGCAGTGGCAAGAAATCAGAGCCTGTTTTCTCGCGGCGCGCGGCAAACGCGCACTTAGCGACGTCAGCATCGGACATCGTCGCGGACCATGACTCCAGCTTGCGAATGCCGGCCACGTCGGGAATGGTCTCGATATCGAAGACGAGTACCGGGATCACAGCACGGCGTCCTTCGGTACGCCGTTGGAAGCGAAATAGCGCTTCAGGCGCGCCAATGCCTCTTGCTGAATCTGCCGCACACGCTCACGCGTGAGCCCCATCTCATCGGCCAGCTCCTCGAGCGTGGCCGGCTCGATATGGCTCAACCCGAAGCGCCGCTCGATCACGTGGCGATGCTTATTAGGCAGGCGCGAGAGCCATACCCGCGTGAGCGTTTCCAGTTCGCGGTGCTGCACCTCGGCGTCCGGCGACTGGCTTTGCTCGTCCGACAGCAGATCTAGCAGACTGCTGGCCGGGTCCAACTCCAGCGGCGCGTCCAGCGACGCAGTATGCTCATTCAGCGCGAGAATGTCCGCCACCTCCTCAGGTGTCTTGCCAATCAGGTAGGCGATATCGTCGGCGCTCGCGTCACGGTGCTCGTCGGCGCCGCTCGCCGGTGCACTGGCGCTCCGCTCCAAATGGCGCTTAGCACGCAGCACCTGGTTCAACTCGCGGATCACGTGGACCGGCAGGCGCACGGTGCGCGCCTGGTTCATGATCGCGCGCTCAATGCTCTGGCGGATCCACCACGTTGCATAGGTCGAAAAGCGAAAACCGCGCGTCGGGTCGAATTTCTCAATCGCGTGCATCAATCCCAGATTACCTTCCTCGATCAGGTCCAGCAACGGCACGCCGCGATTCAGGTAGCCCTTCGCAATGCTGACGACCAGCCGCAGATTGCGCTCGATCATCATCTGCCGAGCGTCGAACTCGCCCGCCTTGGCCAGCCGCGAATAGCGCTGCTCCTCCTCAACCGTCAGCAACGGTTTTACGCTGATGCGGTTGAGGTAGTGCTGGATCGTATCGGCGGTCAGCTCAGCCTGCAGCAGCGTGCGGAAATCGTCCGGATCGGGCTCTGCGACCGCCGCCTCTTCCGCAGCACCTTGCTTCGACACGGGCTCATCGTCCAGTCCGTATTCGACAGGTGGCTCGTCGGCAGGTCGCGCGAAGCGCTCGCCGTCGTCCAACTCACCGGAGGTATCGCCAACGGGATCCGACATGTTGGTCGAAGGACGGCGGTTCGCTTTGGCCATGGTAGTTCGCTCTATTGCGGCGGAAGATACTTCATGGGATCGACAGGCTTGCCCTGCTTGCGGACCTCGAAATGCAGCATCACCTTGTCCGCATCGCTACCACCCATCTCGGCAATCGTCTGGCCCTTGGTTACCGGGTCACCTTCCTTGACCAGCAAAGTACGATTGTGCGCGTACGCGGTCAGGTACGTCGTATTATGCTTGATAATAATGAGATTGCCGTATCCGCGCAGCCCATTTCCCGCATAAACGACGCGCCCATCGGCCGCCGCCTTCACCGGCGCACCGAGCGCGCCGCCGATGTTCACGCCTTTGTTCTTCGCTTCGTCGAACGCATTGAGCACCGGGCCGCGCACCGGCCACGCGAAATTGAGGGTGCCGGCCGCCGCTTCCGGCTGGAGCGGAATCGAGGCGATCGCCGGCGCTGAGCCATAAGGCGGCGCGGTCGTCGACGGAGTCGACGCGGCATCGGGTGCGGCCGCGCCACCAAGCGGGCGCGACTGCACCGCCGCGCCACCAAGCGGCGCTGTCGCGACACCGGGCGGCGAAGCGGCAACGCTGGCCCCCGGCGGCACGACCCGCAGCAGCTGATCGACTTCGATCTGGTTCGGGTTCGTTAGGTTGTTCCACGCCGCGATGTCGCGGTAGTTCTGCCCATTCTCGAGCGCAACCCGATACAGCGTGTCACCTGGCTTCACACGGTAGTATCCGGGCGGCGGGGGGCCCAATGGCACGCCCAACGCCGCCGCACCGGTGGTAGAAAGCGGCGCGCCGCTGCGGTCGATGACGGGAGCGGGCTCCAGCCGGGTCGAACACGCCGTCAGCATGGCTAGCGTGGCGGCCACACAAACCGTTCGCTGGATCGTCACCAGACTCGCATTCACGCTCTCACTCCGCAACATGCTGTTCAACGTCAAATCACTCCCGATTTTAAGGGGACAAAGAAAACACGATCAAGCTGTGACTCCCGCCACTGCGCGCTGGACACGCGCTCGACCAACGTGAGCACCTGTTCGTTGCCACTGCGTGAGCCCACCGGCGCCACTAGACGGCCGCCGATGGCCAATTGCTCGAGTAGCGCGGCCGGCACATCGAAGCCCGCGGCGGCGATCACGATGGCGTCGAACGGCGCGGCGCTTGGCAAGCCGAGCCGCCCATCGCCGTAATGCAGCCGAATGTTCGGCACGCGCAATGGACGCAGGTTCGTTTTCGCCCGCTCGTACAATGGCTTTACCCGTTCGACCGAATACACGTCGCGCGCCAGGTGGCTCAGCACTGCCGCTTGATATCCGCAGCCCGTGCCAATCTCCAACACTTCTCCAGTGCACGCCCGGCTGCCGCCAATTCCAGCATGCGCGCGACCACCGACGGCTTGGAGATCGTTTGCTGATGCCCGATGGGCAGCGCGGCATCCTCATAGGCCCTGCGCGGCAAGCCCGGGATCGACGAACTGGTGCCGAGGTATCGCCGCGAGCGCGGCAAGCACGCGTGCGTCGGCAACGCCGCTCGCACGCACGCGTTCGACCATCCGTTGCCGAACGCGTTCCGAGGTCAGCGCCAATTGCGTCGACAAGGGCATGGGCACGGGCGCGGCCGGCACCATTCTGTCAAAACCGGCTGCATCCGCTCGACGCCTTCGCGCGGGCGCGTGCCACCCGGCATGGGCTTGGCCGCAGTGCTGGCGAACGCGGAACCCGGCCACGCCGGGCAGAACTGGCGCACCGCGCGGCTCGCGCATCACGTCGGACAGCCCGAGCGGGAACCGCTTGGCGCGCCCGGCGCTCATGCAGGCTGCTCCGGCTGCGCCAACCACGCGTCCATTCGTGTAGCGCCGGAAGCAATCGCGTATCAGTCAAATCCAATTGCAGCGGCGTCAGCGAGACATCGCCGGCCGCCACCGCGTGAAAGTCCGTGCCTTCGCTCGCATCGAGCGCAGCGCCAGCCGCCCCGATCCAGTAGACCGGCTCACCATGCGGATTGCTCGCGCGGATCACCGGCTGCGACAGATGCCGCTTACCGAGACGCGTGACGCGCCAACTGCCCATTTCGGCGTACGGCCGGTTCGGAATATTCACATTCAGCAGCGTATGCGCGGGCAATGGCGCGCGCAAACAATGCTGCCACAATATCCGCGGCCACGCGTGCGGCGCATCCAGATGCGCCCAATCCTTATCGACCAGCGAGAATGCTATCGACGGCACGCCGAATAGGAAGCCTCGGTGGCTGCCGCGACGGTACCCGAATAGAGCGTGGTCCTCGCCCATTCTGTCCATTATTGATGCGGACACCACCAGTCTGGCTTGCCGTCGAGCAGCCGGTCAGCGCCACGTGTACGCAGTCAGTCGGTGTGCCGTTCACGTAGCGAAAGCGTTTGCGGCGGTGAAAACGGACAGGGGCCGCCACAGCGTCAGCGAGTTTGATGCGCCACTGCAATTGTGCTCCGGCGCCACCACGACCACCTCGCCCAATGGTGCGAGTGCGTGGTGAAGCGCCGCGAGCCCGGGCGCCAGATAACCGTCATCGTTGCTCAGCAGGATCTTCATCAAGCGATTGTAACCGAGGATGTTTTGCTACGGATGGCAATCGGGCGCACAGGTGGTCGCGGCAGCCTCCAGCGAGACAAGCTCGCGGTATGCCGTGCGCACGGTGCCGACGAGACGCTGAATTATTTTAGACCG